>JABSPL010000144.1 GCA_013215105.1 Flavobacteriaceae bacterium | reverse complement strand
GAAGTATAATTTATCATAATGCATGGTTATTTGCTGTAATATAGCAATAAACCTGCATTTGACCATATACAAATAAGTGTTTTATGTATTTATTTAACTAAGTATTAGTTAAATAAATACTTTTTCAGCAGACCCTAAGTACAATTTCTGATTTGTCGTTTAATTCATTCTCACTGTGTTGACAGTTTGTTAATGAAAAACTAATAATTGCTATAAAAGCAAAACTAAGAACTTTTTTAAAAATCATTTTAATTTAGTGAACTAATTTAGTGTTTTAATTAGATTACTCACATCATAAATCTTATACATACATCAAAAAAACACTTACAGTTAATAATAAGTGAACGTTAGTGCAAACTTACAAGAATTATAATTAGAACCTAGTGAAATATAGTTATATTACTGTTTACATATCGTTATCGTTTACAACTACTTGTTGTGGGGAGTTTTATAGTTGATTTTTTTTGTTTAAATATACAATATCACTCCTTATTGTTTACTGTAATACGTGGGATAACCTAAAAAAAAATCATTGGAAATAGTTTTTTAGGCTTAAAAGGTAAGTTTGATATTACAAATTATTAGTTATTACTTAAATAACACATGTACAAAGTAATATGCTTTAATTTGTTTTTTTTAAAACAAACATCTTAATAAAATTACATATATAGTAGTTAATTAACGTTCTCTTTGCGATATCTGTAATAAGAAAGATATATAAATAGAACTCTCTGTTTCAGCAATAAAGACATATTTACTGATTTTAAAAATGTTTATTTGAAAAAAAACATATAATTTAGTTTTAAAAATACTTTAATTCACGTCTAAAAAACATTTTATCTATATTTGCTTTCAATTTAAAAACAAACACAAATGAATAGTGAAATTAGTAGTATTATCGTATTAAGTGTATTACTAATATCATGTACTAACGATACTGAAGAGGTAACGCAAATACCTGAATTTATAGATATAGTTGACGCAAGAACTTCTATAGAAGGTAATATGATAACCTCTACTATAACTATTAAAGAGCTTCCTGTATCATTAGATTTTTACAGCAATGAGTTGAGTGTTAATTCTCTAGAATACAAATGGAGTGTTTATTTTGACATAAATAATGATAATATAGATGACTATAGTTTTTCTATTTCTAATTATAAGTTTTCTTCACAGGAACAAACCTATGGATATACACTAGATAACACACAGCATAGTATTTGGGCTATAACTGACGGGGTAGGTTCTCATATTGGTGAGGTAAACGCATCTATTACAGGGAATACAATTACTTTGGAAGTTAATACAAATCATTATGATTTACTAAAGACGATAACAGATCAATCTTCTATAAGCTATAGAACATATTACAATAATGGAACCAACAGATATGAAGATAGATTTTAGTAATTAATGTTAAATAAAGGTATGTTAAAATATATTATTTAATGATTTCAAAAAAAAACACTAATATATCTCAAATATTTTTCATAAGTTTGTACTTTACAAAAAAACATGAACACAATAACATTAAATACTTCTTGGTGGTGGAACTTATCTTTTCGAAATAAGTGAGCAGCATCTTTGTATTTATAATCCAAAATAAATAATAAAAAAGACCTTTCTTCACTGATTGGTCTTTTTTTTTGCCTTTAAAACAAATAAAATGGAGAATATAGAATTTGAAACAATAAGTAAAACACTACTAGCCGACACGGTAACTCCTGTTAGTTTGTATCTCAAAATAAGAGATAACTATACTAATACTTTACTGCTAGAAGGTAGCGACTATAACAGTAACGAGAATAGTTATTCGTTTATATGTATAGAGCCTTTGGTTAATATAAAATCGACCAAAGAAGGTGAATTGTTGCTAGAATACGAAAACAATACTATAGAAAGAAACACTATAGGAAATGATTTTTATAGTATTTTCGATAAATACAAAAACAGAATTAAAACTAATAGTAATGAAAAGATAAGTTCATTTAATGGTCTTTATGGTTATATTTCGTTCGATGCTATAGAATATTTCGAAGACATAAAAATAACAAACCCTAAAGCGGAGTCTGATATTCCTGTATTGCAATTTGGTTTTTTTAAGTTTATAATAGCCATCAATCATTTCAAAAACGAGATGACTTTGATAGAAAACATAGGTAAAGGAAAAATATCCGAAATAGAAGATATAGAGACTATTATACAGGCTCAATCGTTTACTAACTATAGCTTCGAAACCAAAGGAGAAGAAACCTCTAACTGTAGCGATAAAGAATTCAGACAAAATGTAAGTAAAGCCAAAGAACATTGCAAGCTAGGAGATGTGTTTCAACTGGTACTTTCTAGGCAATTCAAACAAGGTTTCAAAGGTGATGAGTTTAACGTTTATAGAGCTTTGAGAAGCGTAAATCCTTCTCCTTATTTGTTCTATTTCGATTATACCGATTTTAAACTAATGGGCTCTTCTCCCGAAGCGCAGATAAAGATAGAAAACAATAAAGCTGTCATAAATCCTATAGCAGGAACTTTCAAGAGAACGGGTAATGATACCGAAGATATGGAATCGGCAAAAAGACTTTCTAAAGACAAAAAAGAAAATGCCGAACATGTAATGTTAGTTGACTTAGCCAGAAACGATTTAAGTAAACATGCTAACAATGTAGAGGTGAAAACATTCAAAGAGATACAATATTTCAGTCATGTTATACATTTGGTTTCTACCGTTGTGGGCGATATCAACAGCAAATCTATAGAGATGGTAGGTGGAACATTTCCTGCAGGTACACTCAGCGGAGCTCCCAAACACAAGGCATTGGAACTTATAAATAAATACGAAAACCAAACCAGAGGTTTTTATGGAGGAGCAGTTGGTTATATAGGACTCGATAGTACTGTTAATATGGCGATAGCTATACGTTCTTTCGTTAGTAAAAACAATAATTTGTACTATCAGGCTGGGGCGGGTATAGTTATACATTCCGACGAAGAAAAAGAATTACAAGAAGTTAACCATAAATTAGGAGCGTTGAAAAAGGCTTTAGATTTGGCAAAAAACATATAATATGAAGATAATAATAATAGACAACTACGATTCGTTCACTTATAATTTGGCTCATCAGATAGAAAGTATAACAGGTGTATTTCCCGACGTGTATAGGAACGATAAGATTACTTTAGAATTCCTTGAAAGTTATGACAAAATAGTATTATCGCCAGGACCTGGTGTGCCAAGTGACGCTGGATTGTTAAAAGATATAATAAAATATTACGCAGGCAAAAAGCCTATGTTAGGAGTATGTCTTGGGTTGCAGGCTATAACTGAAGTTTTTGGTGGTGAGATAATAAATATGGATGAAGTTTTTCACGGAGTAGCAACTACTATGAAAGTCGTTGACAAAGAGGCTCTTTTGTTTAAAGGTATGGATGGAACTTTTGAGGCAGGTCGTTATCATTCGTGGATTGCTGATAAAAAATGTTTTCCGAAGGAGCTAAAAATAACAGCAACCGATGATAATGGTGAAATAATGTCATTGGAACATACTAAGTACAATATACATGCGGTACAGTTTCATCCGGAATCTATATTGACGCCAAAGGGAGACGAAATACTTAGAAATTTTTTAGAAAAATTTTAATATGAAACAAATACTAGAGACTTTATTTGAACAAAAATACTTGAGTAAAACTCAGGCAAAAGAGATACTAATCAACATTGCTAACAACAAATATAACGAGATCCAGATAGCTTCTTTTATGACCGTTTTTCTTATGCGTCCTATACAAGTCGAGGAGCTCATGGGTTTTAGAGAAGCTTTATTGGAGTTGGCTATAAAAATAGATTTGTCCGATTATAACACTATCGATATGTGTGGTACTGGTGGCGATGGTAAGAATACTTTTAATATTTCTACTTTGTCGTCGTTTGTAGTTGCTGGTACTGGTAATAAAGTTAGTAAACATGGTAATTACGGAGTCTCTTCTACTTGTGGGTCTTCTAATGTTTTGGAGTATTTGGGATATGAGTTCACTAATAATGAAGATATTTTAAAAAAACAGTTAGACAAAGCTAATATATGTTTTTTACACGCTCCTTTGTTTCATCCAGCTCTTAAGAATGTAGGTTCTATAAGACGAAACTTAGGTGTGAAAACCTTTTTCAACATACTAGGTCCTTTGGTGAATCCGAGCAACCCAACTAACCAGTTAGTTGGTGTTTTTAATATGAAAGTAGCTAGAGCTTATAAGTATTTGTTCGAAAATATAAATCATAATTACGCCATAGTTCATAGTTTAGATGGGTACGATGAAGTTTCTTTAACTAGTGATTTTAAATTTATTAAGCCAGTAACCGAACAGTTAGTTAGTCCTGAAGATACAGGTATGGTTAGGCTAAAACAAGAAGATATATTCGGAGGAGATAGCGTAAAATCTTCTGCAGAGATTTTCAAGAAGATATTAGATGGGAAGGGTACAGAGGCGCAAAATAGTGTGGTTTTCGTTAATTCGGCTTTAGCTTTACAAGTTATTGACAGTACTCTTAGATTAGAAGACGCTATTGGTTTGGCTAAGGATTCTCTTTTGTCCGGAAAAGCAAAACAATCGTTAAAGGTATTAATAGAGACCAAGTAAAATACATTTTGTAATTTCGCAAAAAAAAATAATATAATGAATATTTTAGATAAAATAGTAGCTAATAAAATAGAGGAAGTAAAAACACATAGATTAGAAATACCTGTGGCAAAGTTGGTAAAGAGTCCTAATTTCAAACGTGCATCTATCTCGTTAAAAAAGTCTTTATTGGAGGTGGGAAGTAATGGTATAATAGCCGAATTCAAAAGACAATCACCCTCGAAAGGAACTATAAATGCTAGGGCCGATATAGAAAAGGTAACTTTGGGGTATGTAGAAGCAGGGGTTGCGGCTCAATCGATTCTTACTGATTATAATTATTTTGGTGGAAGTTTTTTAGACTTAGTAAAGGCTCGTTCCGTTCAGACTGTTAAGCCTATTTTGAGAAAAGACTTTATAATAGACGGTTATCAGATAGTAGAATCGAAAGCAATAGGTGCTGATGCAATATTGTTGATAGCAAGTATATTGACCAAAGATCAGATAAAACAGTTTAGTAACCTAGCAGCCGATTTGGGTTTAGAAGTGTTGTACGAGATACATAATGCTGAAGAGTTAGATAAAATAGATGCTGACAATAAGATAATAGGAATCAATAATAGAAATTTGAAAACATTTGAGGTCGATTTGGAGAATTCTATACGTTTGGCTTCTAGTATTCCTGATAATTGTATTAAGGTTTCCGAAAGTGGAATAAGTAATCCTGAGACTGTAAAGTATCTGAGAGAGAATGGTTTTAATGGTTTTTTGATAGGAGAAAACTTTATGAAAGCAGAGAGCCCTGAACAGGCTTGTGTGGAGTTTTTATCTAGAATTTAGTGTATTAGCGTAATAAGTGAATTGTTTAGTTTTGGGGTGATTCACTTGTTTAGTTAATTGTCTAATTAAATTTAATGCCTTTGTGATATGAAAATAATATTTGAAAAAGAATATCTACAACAGCTTTATACTGATGGAGAGGCTAGAAACAAAAAAATATTAAGCATAACTAGGATATGTTTATTTAAGGCAGGCGACTAGGGAATAAGCTATTTTATGTGACGGATATAAAAAATAATTTGTAAAAACAATTTTCATGCAAATAAAAGTTTGTGGAATGCGTGAGTTTAATAATATCAAAGACTTACTTTATGTAGTTAAACCTCATTTTGTAGGGTTTATTTTTTATAAAAAATCGGAACGATATGTTTCTGAGAGTTTTTATAACGAATTAAACTATGATAATTGCAAAAAAACAGGAGTGTTTGTTAACGAAACTAGAGAAGTAATATTAGAAAAAATCAACAAATATAACCTAGATATAGTACAATTACATGGAAGCGAAAGCGTAGATGATTGTGCTTTTTTTAGGCAAGAAGGGCTTACCGTTTTCAAGGCTTTTAGTATAGATGATAACTTTAATTTTGAGGATGCCAGTCAATACGAAAAAAGCTGTGATATGTTCGTTTTTGATGCCAAGGGATATAGTTATGGAGGAAATGGAGTGAAGTATAATTGGGATTTGTTACAAAACTACAAAGGAAATACTCCTTTTTTGCTAAGTGGAGGTATAAATATAAATGATGTAGATATTGTTAGAAGCCTGAAACATGAGAAGTTTGTTGGAGTGGATATAAATAGTGGTTTCGAGATAAAACCTGCTTTTAAAGATATAAACTTATTAAAAGAATTTAAAGAAAGAATAACTCAATGAAAAAAATAGAGATAGACGAAAATGGTTACTATGGAATATTTGGGGGGGCTTTTATACCCGAACTACTTTATCCTAACGTAAAAAAATTAGAAGATAATTATCTGGATATAATGAATTCGGACTCTTTCAAAAAGGAGTTTTCTCAGCTTTTGGATACTTATGTCGGTAGGCCGACTCCTTTGTACAAAGCAGAAAGACTTTCACAGAAATATGGTGCTACTATTTACCTAAAAAGAGAAGACTTAAATCATACAGGTGCTCATAAAATAAATAACACTATAGGTCAGATATTAATAGCAAAACGCTTAGGGAAAAAGAGAATAATTGCCGAAACAGGAGCGGGGCAACACGGTGTGGCTACGGCAACTGTCTGTGCTCTTATGAACTTAGAATGCATAGTTTTTATGGGAGAAGTAGATATAGAGCGTCAAGCTCCGAATGTCGCTCGCATGAAAATGCTAGGAGCAACCGTAATCCCAGCCAAAAGCGGTAGTAAAACCTTAAAAGATGCAACCAACGAGGCTATTAGAGATTGGATAAACCATCCTAAGGACACTTATTACTTGATAGGTTCGGTGGTAGGACCTCATCCTTACCCCGATATGGTTGCTAGGTTACAGTCTATAATTAGCGAGGAAATAAAACAACAATTAAATAAACAGACAGGTAGCAGCTTCCCTAATAAAGTGATAGCTTGTGTAGGAGGAGGTAGTAATGCTGCGGGAGCATTTTATCATTTTTTGAATGAGGAGAAAGTAGAACTGATAGCAGTGGAGGCAGCAGGTAAAGGAGTAGATAGTGGTAGGTCGGCAGCTACTTCGGTACTTGGCGATGTTGGTGTGTTGCATGGTAGTAAGACTATACTTATGCAAGACGAGTACGGACAGGTAATAGAGCCTTATTCTATCTCCGCAGGATTGGATTACCCTGGAATAGGTCCATTACACGCTTACTTGAACGATATAAAAAGAGCGAAGTTTATGAATGCTACCGACGATGAGGCTATAAAAGCAGCTTTTGAGTTGACAGAGTTGGAAGGTATAATCCCTGCATTGGAGTCGGCACATGCTTTGGCGGTTTTGGGTAAAATAAAGTTTAAAAAAGATGAGGTAGTGGTTGTTAACCTATCAGGGAGAGGAGATAAAGATATGGCTACTTATATGAAATATATAAAATAGAGGATGAAAAAACTAAATAAATTATTCGCAGAAAAGAAAAACAATATACTATCGGTATTTTTTACAGCGGGTTTTCCTAGTCTAAACGATACAACAAAAGTATTAAAAGCTTTAGAGTCTTCAGGAGCCGACTTTGTAGAGGTAGGTTTACCGTATTCCGATCCTTTGGCAGATGGAGAGACCATACAAAGAAGTAGTGCTAAGGCATTGGCTAATGGTATAAATTTAGACATAATATTCGATCAACTTCTATTGGTTAAAGATACTAATAAGCTACCCATAGTTATAATGGGTTATTTTAACCAAATATTAAAATACGGGGAAGAAAAATTCTGTGCTAAGTGTAAAGAGTGTGGTGTAGAAACCCTTATAATTCCAGATTTACCTATGATAGAGTACGAAAACCATTATAAAGAACTGTTCGGTAAACATGGTTTGTCTAATGTGTTTTTGATAAGTCCCATGACTTCTGAAGAAAGAATAAGAAAAATAGATGATATGACAGATTTATTTATTTATGTGGTTGCATCTTCGGCAACTACAGGAGCTAAAAACAAACTTAGCGATGAGCAATTGAAATACTTCGATAGAATAAAAAACATGAAACTAGAGAGTCCTTTGATGATAGGTTTTGGAATATCCGATAATAATACTTTTAATAATGCTTGCAAATATGCGAACGGGGCTATAGTAGGCAGTGCTTTTGTAAGTGCTATATCGGGGGTTGGGACTGGTGATATAGATACTGTAGTTAGAAATTGGGTTGAGGATATTTTTAGTAAATAAAACAGGTCATACTATATAGATAGTATGACCTGTTTTTAGAAATATTTAGTATTATTAATTAGAAGGAGCTGTAGTTCTCATATTAGCTCCATTATCATTACCTGTGTTTTTCAGAGTAGGTCGTACTGCTCCTGACTTTATTTCCCAAATACTGAAATCCCAAACACCATTGTACCAGTTGGCAGGAGTAGTGAAGAAAGTTTCAGTTCTCATTTCTGTAGCTGTCATATTAGCTCCGTCAGGTGAATTAAGCCCGATATCTATTCCGCTGTAAGTTCCCGATGCCGAGATATTGATATTTTCGTTTGCATAGTTGTTGGTAAACGTAGCATCGTCACTTATTCTTCTTGGGTTATCATAGCCCTGTATATTGTCATTAAAAGCTATACTGTTGATTATTTTTGAGTGCGTGGTGATAGCATCTCCAACTAATCCACCTACAAAATTACCTAAACTACCTACACCTCCAGTAATATCACCAGTGGCATAGCAATTATTAATATTAGAGGTATCACCATAACCTATCAGTCCTCCAGTTTTTTGACCTAGAGAAGTTACATTACCTATAGAATAGCAATCTTTCATATCAATTTCATCGGTATAACCTATTAATCCTCCTGTACTATTCCCTGTATAGTCATTATCCACATTGCCTGTAGAATAAGATTGGCTCAATATATAATTCTGTATCAAAGCATTCATTTCCCCTATTAACCCCCCAATGCGTCGACCTTTACCTTCTATATTACCAGTAGAATATGATTTTAATATGTTCACATTATAAGCTCTACCTATTAATCCTCCCACTTGTCCAGAACTGCCATTAATAACACCTACGGAGGTAATATCTCCTTCATTATAGCAACTTACAATATTAAAGAAGGGGTTGTTTTCATTATTACTATCATATTTATATTCACTTTGGCCAATTAACCCCCCTACAAGCCAATTTCCATTCACGGAACCTTTATTATAGCAATTTTCAATGAGCTTAGCATTACTAATACCTATAAGACCTCCTATATAAATTACACCTGTAACCGTGGCTTCAGAATAGCAATTACTAATATAAGTATTGAAAGGTAAACCTCCGGCAGCACCTATTAGTCCTCCTATACTTGAATAACCAGTGATAGATGAATTACCTGTCACCTTGCAGTTGTCTATTATACCATTATGAAAAGCATATGCTAAAGTTCCTGAAGAATCTGCACAATTTATATAGCTATCTATTATTTCCAGATTATCTATAGTGGGGTCTGAATTTTCATTAATATCTGAGCGACTATCTTTTATTGAACCAAATAAACCTTTATAATAACCATTTGTATCATCTATATACAGATTAGAAATGGACTTATGATTACCCTTAAACTGACCTGTAAAAGGTGTAGAACCACCCGCTATAGGAGTCCATCCAACACCTGATGTGAAGTTAGTATCTATAACTCCACTTCTATAGCTATCCTCACTATTAAAATCAAGATCTCTCATAAGAACATATTTATCTGACAGATAACTATTAAGGTTTTGCAAGTCTTCTATAAACCAAATCCCAATATAAGATCCTGCTTGGTCTACAACCCAATCGGTTCCATTATGACCAACTGTTGTCCTATAATTAGGATATACTAACGAAACTGTCAAGATATATTCTTTTGTACTAGTATCCTCTGCAGTTACAATATATTTTATATAACTAATAGCTTCATCTACCATAGTTATATCTGTTACTACCGAGGCACCTTCCGAATGTGATATCTCAAGTTCTGGTAAGCTAACTGTACCGTAAGGTAAATCTAACGTTCCTGTTTTATTAGCTTGGTCTATAATGGCACTGTATTGAGTCTCATCTATAGTATATGCTATACTACTTATTACAGCCTCTGAGTTAAGCTTGTTTTTGACTTCTAAAGTGTAATCTTTATGGCTGATATCCTGAGCCGTTACTGTAAAGATAGATTTATTGGAATCATCTAAAGTAATTCCAGAACCATCTATAGGGCTAATAGATATTCCAGTATGGACTGCGGTATAGGTAAAGCCCGTAAATACAGTTCCATAATCGGGTTCTACTAATATAGTTTTTTCAGTCTCATTTATAATCCCTTGATAAGTCATATTTCCATCAGTCACATAAAACGAAGTTATAGCTTTGGTAGACTCTCCTGAGTCTATAATCACATTTACATTATAATCGTTTACAATGGACCCATCCTCTGAGGTTATAGTATATTTTAAAGAACTCATCACCTCATCTACTTCAGTTATTTCTACTGTCACTACAGCTCCTTGAGAATACACCATCTCTGGATCGGGTAAGCCCATTGTGCCGAAAGGTAGTTCTAAGACCCCTGTTTTATCTTCTTGGTATATTACTACAAAATACTCTATCTCGTCAATAGTATATTTTATTTCATCTATTATAGCATCGTTACTTTGGTTGAGTTTAGCCTGTATAGTATACGCTTTATTGGTTTGGTCAAAAAATGTAATATCTATTGTTTTACTACCTTCTATTATATTTATATTTTCTCCCGAGGCAGGCTTTCCAGTGGCCCCCATTGGTAGTTCATACTCAAGTTTCATTTCTTTGAGACTTTCCTCATCACCAGGGTTGTATATTATGGTATAAACTCCATCTTCTTCTGTTGTCGATAGGCTTGTCAAATTACCCATTCCAAGTCCTTTATACTCTGTTATTAATAAGAAAGTTTGCTTTGTACCATCCGATAATGTAACTGATACTTCTGCTCGTTTATTATTTCTTAGATCAAAGTTGCTTCCCGATGGAGGTTCGCTTGTTACTCCCTGAGGCAGGTTAAAATCGAAAACAATATCTTTTAATTCTTCTATATCGTTGTATTGTATAGAAAATATTATTCTACCTCCAGATACGTCTTTGTAAATACTCAAATTACTATCTGTAGATATCTTTATATCTTCAATTCCTGTTATTTCTTCTGATTTTTTCTTACAGCTAAAAACCATAGTTAATAGTATAACCATGATAACTGAATTAATGATTTTTTTCATAACTTGTTATCAACTTCTAAGCTAAGCTAAGTAATTATTTGTCAAATAGTTGTATTTGTGAAGTTTTTTTTAGATTTATTAATAATGATATTTATGTTGTTAATCTTTAGGGTAGGGGCTATAAGGATATGGTAACTTATATAAAATAAATGAAAAAACTATTCACCGAGAAGCAAAACAAGATACTATTGATATTCTTTACGGCAGGTTTTCCTAAGATAAACGATGCAATCAAAGTTCTGAAAGCATTAGAAAACTCAGGAGCCGATTTTGTAGAAGTAGGTTTACCTTATTCGGCCCCTCTTACTGATGGGAAAACTATATAAAATAGTAGTTCTATAGCTTTAGGTAACGGTATAAACTTAGATATTATATTTGACCAGTTACTTTCTGTGAAAGACCTTAGCAATAGTTAGTTAGATTATTCCGAAAGAATAAAGAACATGAAGCTAGAGACACCTACTATGATAGGTTTCGGGACATCAGACAGAAACACTTTTACTAATGCTTGTAAGTATACTAGCGGAGCCATGGTTGGTATTGCTTTTACAAGCACTATAAAAGGGATTGACACTGATGAGATAGATGCCGTGGTTAGTAAATGGGTTGAATAAATATCAATAATGAAGCGAATATGTTATTAATCTTAATTAGCTTAGTTTTTTTATAGCATTAATAAATATATCAACATCTTTATCTTTTGTTGCCCAAGATGTTATAACTCTTATAGCCGAATTATTCTCATCTATTTTTTTCCAAACGTAAAAATCAAAATCTTTAGATAGACTATCTATCTGAAGATTATTCAGAATAGGGAAAATCTGATTAGTAAAAGTCTCAGACATATACAGACAACCGATATTGGTAAATGCTTTTTTTATAAGCATTGCCTGTTGGTTGGCATGTTTAGCTAAGTCGAAATACAAATTACCCTTGAAGAGCTCCAAAAACTGAATGCCTAACAAGCGTCCTTTGGCTAGCATTGCCCCTTTTTGCTTTATATAGTACTCAAAATATTTTTGTAACTCAGGGTTATTTATAACTATTGCTTCTCCTATAAGAGCTCCATTTTTAGTGCCTCCAATATAAAAAACATCAGTCAGTTTAGATATATCTTCGAGAGTAATATCGCTATTTTCACTGGTTAACCCTTGAGCTAGTCTGGCTCCGTCAAGGTATAAATACAGGTCGTTACTTTTACAGAAGGCAGATAAATCTTCTAGCTCCTTTTTGGAATATATAGTGCCTATTTCTGTAGAGTTAGATATAAATACCATCTTTTGCTTTAGTTGATGAGGCTGTAAGGGATGCTCATCTATCACTTTTTGTATATGACTAGGAGATAATTTTCCATTTGGAGTATTCACACTGTTTACTTTATGACCTGTAGACTCTATAGCTCCTGTTTCGTTTGCAAATATATGCCCTGTTTGAGCCGAAATAACACTTTCGTGAGGACGTAGTGCAGAGGATATCACAAGCATATTAGCCTGAGTACCTCCACTTACAAAGTATACTTTAGAAGTTTTAGAATTAAGTTTGTTAAGTATTAATTCCTTGGCTTTTAAGCTGTATTGGTCTTCTCCATATCCGTCTTGTTGACTTAGATTATATTTGATTAATGCATCTAATATTTGAGGATGACAGCCTTCGGAGTAATCATTTTTGAAAGATATTTTATTTTTCATTATAATTGGAAATGTTATGTCTGTTCATAAATATAGACATTATTAGTTGATTTAAGCTTAAACTATTCTCGATCTTTTTTAGACTATATAATAATTAGGAGTAATATCTAGTTTAATTTAAGCTACAAATATGACACATAATTATTGAATAATCAAGCTTTTATTATACCTATAGTTTACTTGCTTTTCTTCTCTAAATTTTCATTGAAAATAATTCTATTTTAAAGATTGTCTAACCGAAAAAATAGTATATATTTGCACCCAGCAAAAATAAGGTACCTTAGCTCAGTTGGTAGAGCAATGGACTGAAAATCCATGTGTCCCTGGTTCGATTCCTGGAGGTACCACTTTCTAAAAAAGCTCTCATCAATACGATGAGAGCTTTTTTGGTTTTACAAGGTTTCGGTATTACTTTATCACCAAAAAAACCCACCAATACCACTACAGTACCAATAGGTTTTAATTATAAATAAACCTGATATCTTTTAGATATTCACTATAAATTAACCATTAACTACCTCCTCTTGAGTGTTAATAGATTCTTGATGTATCGCTTTGAATATAGTTTCTATAAAATTATCACTCAATCCATACTCAGCCCCTTCTTTTAGCATTTTATCTAATATTTCAGCCCATCGACCTTGCTGTAAAATAGCTACATTATTATTTTTCTTTATCTGACCTATTTCAGATGATATTTTCATTCTGTCAGCTAATAACTCTATAAGACTGTTGTCTAAAATATTTATTTCACTTCTAAGACCTTCTAGCTTCTCTTTAGAGCTATCTTTAGTAAGCTTAGGAACTCTAACCTTTAGTTCTTCTATTATTTCCGAAAGCCTAGCAGGTGTTATTTGCTGCTTAGCATCGCTCCAAGCCTTGTCGGGGTTAGTATGAGTCTCTATCATTAAACCATCAAATTGTAAGTCTAATGCTGTCTGAGAAACATTTAATATTCCCTCTCTCTCTCCACAGATATGCGAAGGGTCATTTATTATAGGTAAATCAGGAAATCTCTTTTTAAGTTCTATTGGTAATTGCCATTTTGGTTTGTTTCTGTATTTTGTTTTAGTATAAGTAGAAAAACCTCTATGTATAACTCCTAAGTTTTTGACTCCACAAGCATAAAAACGCTCTACAGCACCTAGCCATAAGTCTAAATCAGGATTTATAGGATTCTTAACTAAAACTATCTTGTCTGTATCTCTTATAGCTTCGGCTATTTCCTGTACTGCGAAAGGATTTACCGAGGTTCTTGCTCCTATCCAAAGTATATCAACATCGAACTCTAAAGCTAACTTAGCATGACTTACATTAGCTATTTCCACAGCTATAAGCAAGCCAGTTTCTTCCTTAACTCTTTTTAACCAAGGTAGAGCCAGAGCTCCTACTCCTTCGAAATTACCTGGCCTGGTTCTTGGCTTCCACACTCCTGCCCTAAACACAGTGGCATCAGTTTTTTTAAGTTCTCTGGCTATTTCCATTACTTGCTCTTCGGTTTCGGCACTGCACGGGCCTGCTATTACCAGAGGGTGAGATAATTCCATTTTGTCTAGCCATACTCTCATTTGTTTCGAATTTTCCATTTTATATGCCTTTTAAAATATTTTTAATATGATTTGTTTTATTTATTGTACTATTTATACTCTCTTTATTTTCTTTAATTATATCTTCTCTAAACTCTTGTAGATTTTTAATATATTCATCTAACGATTTGACTATGTTTTTTTTGTTTTCTATGAAAATTGGAGTCCACATAGAAGAAGCACTTTTTGCCAACCTTACTGTAGAAGCAAAACCACTACCTGCCATATCGAATATACTTTTTTCGTCTTTTTCTATCTCCATAACAGTTTTCCCTAACATAAACGAACTAATATGAGATATATGTGAAACATAAGCAATATGCCTGTCGTGGTCTTCACTACTCATATATATCGATTTCATACCTAATAAACGAAACATCTCTTTACCTTTTTTAAGCAATTTAGCATTAGTTTTATCACTATCGCATATTATATTTGTTTTTGCTCTAAATAAATTGGTCAAAGCTGCATCTGGACCAGAATGCTCCGTTCCCGCTATAGGATGGCTAGCCAAAAAATTACCTCTATTGATATGAGTATCTATTTTGTTACAAATACTGTTTTTTACCGATCCCACGTCTATTAACAAGGTTTCTGTTGAAATATTATATAACAAGCCATAACATATATCAGCTATAGTGTTAACGGGTGTCGCAACTATTATAATATCTGCTTCAGAAAAATCAGACTCATCAGCTTTATGGTCTATCATTCCTAATTTTTTTGCCTTATTTATATTTATTTCAGATTTATCTGATCCTAAAACCTTGTATTTACCCGAATTTTTCAAATCCAAAGCCATAGAGCCTCCTATCAAACCTAAGCCTATTACTATTATAGTTTTCATTATATTTCTATATTTTTTAATCTATCAAAAACCTCCTCCAGCACCTCTGTACTACTACACAAAGATACTCTTATATATCCTTCTCCATTTGTTCCGAAAACAGTTCCTGGAGTTATAAAAACATCATAATTATAAAGTATATTATCAGTAAAAACCTGAGAATTGACACCTCTTTTTATTTTAGCCCATACAAACAATCCTACTTGGTTTTTATCATATTTAGCTTTTAATTCATCTAATATTCTCCAAACTATTTCTCTTCGTTCCCTATACTCTCTATTTATGTTTATAAACCACTCGTCACCTATATTAAGGGCTGCTATAGCTCCTTTTTGCAATCCATAGTACATACCCGAATCCATATTGCTCTTTACTTTTAACACAGCGTTTACATTATGACTACTCCCTATCAACATTCCAACTCTCCAACCTGCCATATTAAACGATTTGCTCAAAGAATTTAGTTCTATTACATTGTTTTTAGAACCTTCTATCTCCAAAATACTCTTAGGCTTCTCGTTCAAAACAAAAGAATAAGGATTGTCATTAACTAATAAAATATCGTTTTTGACAGCAAACTCAACTATTTTCCTCATATCTTCGAGAGAGGCTGATGCTCCAGAAGGCATATTGGGATAGTTAATCCACATTATTTTGACTTTAGACAAGTCTGTTTTTTCTAATTCGACTAAGTCAGGTAGCCAATTATTTTCTTCTGACAAATTATACGAAACAGGTTTAGCCTCTAACAAACGAGTCACCGAACTATAAGTAGGATAACCAGGGTTAGGAACCAAAGCCTCATCGCCTTTATTGAGAAAAGCCATAGAAATATGCATAACACCTTCTTTAGAACCCGTCAAAGGTAATATTTCATTTTCATAATTAAGCTCAACATTTAGCTTTCGTTTATAAAAACTAGCCATAGCCTTTCTTAGTTCTGGTAGGCCCTGATATCCTTGATAACCATGAGAATTACTTTGACTAGAAGCTTTCAATATAGCTTCTACAACTTGTGTAGGAGGAGATAAGTCAGGGCTACCAACACCTATGTTTATTATAGGTTTACCTGCTTGTTTTAGTTTGGCAACCTCTTTTAGTTTGGTCGAAAAATAATATTCTATAACCGAATTGAGCCTATTTGCAGTTTTTATCATAATTATCTATTATTAGAGTATTTGCCTAATATTTTCAACTCATTTACATAAGTCAAAATTTGTTTTTGTGCCTTTTCGAAGCAAGAATAATCTTCAAATATAATATCAACAAAAAAGGCATATTCCCATGGTAATTCTATTATAGGAAGAGATTGTATTTTTGTGAGACTTATATCATTATCCGTAAAAACAGTCAACACCTTACATAAAGTTCCTTTTTGGTTATTAAGGGTAAACTTAATAGATGCTTTATTTGTTTTGGCTAGAGTTTTTTCTTCTTTATTTTTTAGTATAAAAAATCTAGTAAAATTATTTTCTATAGTCTGAATACTAGACTCTATTATATTAAGTTTATAAATGTCCGCTGCCAGAGTAGATGCTATTGCAGCAACACCTTTTATGTTTTTGTTACTAATGTTTTTAGCTATATCGGCAGTATCGGTTCCTTCTATAAGTTTTATATGAGGGTATTTTCTGAAAAACTTTCTACACTGCAACAACGCCATAGGGTGCGATATTACCTCTTTTATATCTTCTATTTTCTGACCGTTAATAGCCATTAAGTTGTGTTGTATAGGTAGATAAAACTCTCCTTCTATCTGTAAATTACATTCATCAATAAGAGCATAATTAGGTAATATAGCCCCAGAAATAGAGTTTTCTATAGCCATATCCGCTTCTTTGTTTTTTAAGGTTTCTACCAATTCTGAAAACGTATCACATTCTATATACAATGCTTGCTTATCAAAATATTGTTCACCTACTATATGGTGAAACGACCCTTTTACTCCTTGTATTGATACTCTCATTTCAGTTTTATGCAAAAAAAAAGCCTCGGTATATCGAGACTTTTTGTGTTAATAATTATATTTCTTTAGCTTAAAAATAATTCATAAAGTCTCCGTTCTTTCTCCGTAATAGAAGAAAAAATAAAAGAAACTAGACCAAATATTGTTTTGCGTGTTCATCTTTGTTATAAATATGGCACAAATATAAGTATATATTTACTACATATGCAATGAATAAATGTAAAAATTATTAAAAGTACATATCACAATTATCAGGAGATACTCCTTTAGTATCATAATAATCATATCTCTCACTACGTATAAGGTTCTGAGTTAAGCCTTTATCTTTAGGCCTCAAATCAGCTATAATCATCAACATACAACCATTATCAAAGTCCTTATTTGACTCAGAATATTCATTATAACGGTCAATTGAGTAATACGATTTTAATACTTCTTTACTAGCTTTATTAGTTTTAGAACTATCATCATATATATAATCACATGATAAAGTTATAAAAGCCAATAGTATCCCATACGATACCAACATACATTTATTTACAACTTATTTTTACAACTAAGTTGCTCATATATAGGTTGATAGTATTGTATTATATTGATATTCTCATTACATTTTGAAAATAAACACTCTTTAATACTATTTTTTCGAAAACAAAGGAACCGAAGAGCAAGCTTCGCCGTACATTATTTTCCTTGCAAAAGGGATAAGTTTATCTACTAAATACAGATAAACACTATCGGGTATATCCTTACTAGAGCATCCTTTTACTATTACAGGTAAATCAGTATATTGCTGTAAATCCAAATCGTTTATAGAGTCGTAATAAGCTAACTCCACCAACGCGCTTTTATCTCCTACAATTACTTTTCTAGCATTTTTAAGATAAACACTAACTAGCATATAAGCCCAAGAAGGTATTATAACGTCTTCACTGCAATGTAGATTAATCAAACAGTTATCATATATAGACCAGTCAAACTCTGTCAAAAACAACCTGAAGTCTTTTTCTTTAAGAATAATACCTTCATATAACCATTGTTTTATATCTATAGAAACTATGTTTTTAGGATAAAACTCCTCTAGATCTATAGTTTTTAGCTTGCTTTTTTGTATTTTATTTACTATTTCTCCCATTTTATTAATCTTTTAATAAGTATGTAGTGTACCAAGCGTCTAAAGCCAAAAACACGAAATAAGGTATTAGAAACTGAACTAACAATTCTTTAGGAAACACTTCATAAGATTGCTTTACGGGTAACATTATAAGATAAGTCAAGCCTCCTCTAAGCAAGGAAAGTCCCAAAAACGAATATCCTACTAAGTCCTTTTTTGACTCTGATATTTTAACCAAAACCACACAGGTAATCCCCGATATAAAGAACTGAGAAGCGTATATTGCAACCAAAGGGTAAGGTAACTCTAATTCGCTAAAAGCAAAGCTAACAATCGCTTGATGAACTAAGTAAAAAGACAAACCAAATACTATTGTTTGCTTTAAGAACGCTTTAAAATACTCTATCATTTTATTCATTTTTTTTTATAATTAATTTCTTGTCAATTTTTACAAATTGAATTATTGATTTTTCTCCTTTTTTAAGATTAGTCTTAAATATCACACGATTTTTACCGTTTACAAACTCTAAACTAGTAGTATTAGAAGGGATATAACCTTCACTATGAGCTATTATTTCCAAAGTATTTACATTGTTTTTAAGCAGTAAGTCGAAACTTCTTTTTTCGGTACTGATCTTATAATTTGACAATATCATCTTGCCATTATATATCATATGTATTCTATCACCGTCTACTTTACCGGCGTCCCATACATATATCCTGATGACATCCCCCTCTACCTCGTACGATATTATCTTTGCCTTTCTTTTTACTCTGGCTTTTTTCTTAGCGGCTACATTATTGTGATTTACTTTTTTAGTTGTCTTTTTAAGTTTTATATCTTTAGGAGTCTTAAAAAAGCTAGTTATATTAGAGTTTTCTTTCATATTCGACTTGTTTTTATTACCCTCTTTTTCGGATAACACAATTTTGTCTAACTCTTTTTTCTCTATATTTTTTGAAACATCTTCTTCTTCTTTTATAATTTCTTCATGACTATCTAAGTTTTTTTCTAACTCTTCGATATTCAATATACTTTTTTCAGAAACCTCTAAACTATCCATTTGATCAATATCTACCTCTTTTATAGTTTTTTTAAAAAAATTATATCGTCTATGTAATATTACACTACCATCAACACAAGCGCTAGAATCAAAATAAAAGCCTTTGAATTCTCCTTCTATTTTAGGGATTCTCAATTTGTCGTTAAGTACTCCTCGGAAACTTATATAGCAAAAATAATTAGGGCTTATTTCCGATACAGTATATATCATTTTGGTTTCTTTAAAGGAAATAGTATTATTTTGGCTATCGAAACTACCATATATTTCAGTTTTAGTTTCGTTATCTCCTCCTATATCCGAAATAGAATAACCTCTCACCACACCTTTCTTTATAGTGAAGTCAACTTTGTAAGGAACATATAAATCATCAACTCTATCAATAATTCCTAAATAGACTTGATTATCCTGAGAAAAGGAACTAAATATAGTACTAATAAAGATTATATAAATAAATAATTGTCTCATAAATTATTATAATAATGCAAATTTACAATTAACTACCTTAAAACTCTAATTGTTTTGTATAAAAATATAACTCCAGTATCATGCAGACACTAGAGTTATAAGTTTAATATCTTATTTAAAACTATTTTTAATTATACATTTTATCGTTTAGATGCTTGTATTTATCAAATATAATGCGCCTTTTAGGTTTTAAAGTAGGTGTTAATAGTCCATTATCAACAGACCACACTTCAGATATAAGTTCAAATTTCTTAATGGTTTCCCATTTGTTTAATTTGTTATTTACAGCTTCTACTTCCTTAGCTATTCTAGCTATTACTTTAGTATTTTTAATTAATTCCTCATTCGTATCTATTGAGTTAATACCGTGAGCCTCTGCCCATTTGCTTACAAACTCAAAGTTAGGTTGTATTATAGCTGTTGCCATTTTCTGTCCGTCACCTAACACCATTATTTGCTCTACAAACCTTGATTCTTTCACTTCGTTTTCTATAAGTACAGGTGAAATATATTTACCTCCAGAGGTTTTAAATATTTCTTTTTTACGCCCTGTAATAGTCAAGAAACCATCCTTATCCAAATTACCTTTATCTCCCGTATGGAAATATCCGTTATTCATTACTTCTTTGGTTTTGGTTTCATCTTTGAAATAGCCCATCATTACATTAGGACCTTTAACAAGTATTTCACCGTCTTCGGCTATTTTAACCTCTACTTTAGGTATAACTTTCCCTACAGAACCGATCTTAAAATGTTTATCATCTACCATATTTACAGTCACAACAGGAGAAGTTTCACTAAGTCCATAACCTTCCATTATTCCCATACCAGCAGCTGTAAATATCCTTATAAGCCTAGGCTGAAGAGCCGCACTTCCCGATACTAAACATTTCAAATTACCTCCTAAAGCCTCTATCCATTTAGAAAAGATAAGCTTTCTGGCTATTTTTAACTTCAAGGCATAGAACCAACCATTTTCATCATAAGGTTTATATTGTTCTCCTACCGATACAGCCCAAAAAAACAACATTTTCTTTACCCCCGTAAGTTCAAGTCCTTTCTGATGTATACTTTCGTATATTTTCTCTATAAGCCTAGGTACTACCGACATAAAGTTTGGCTTTATCTCTTTTATATTTACTCCAACTTTCTCTATAGATTCGGCAAAGTGTATAGAAATAGAAGCTTGTTGATAAACGTAAAGTAAAATTCTTTCGAATACATGGCAAACAGGTAAAAAACTCATAACTATACTATCAGGTCCCAATACAGGTATTCTAGGAGTGGATGCTAGTACATTACTTATTAGGTTATCATGCGACAACATAACTCCTTTTGGGTTACCTTCTGTACCCGAAGTATATATTATAGTAGCCATATCTTCTGGCTTTACACTATCTTTTTTTTCTTCTAAATCTTCTGCAAATTCTCTGTCTTCATCTAAAGTAAGTAATGAAGTCCAATTTTTACAATTTTCAATTTCATCAAAACTATATATGTCTTTTAAGTTTTTAACGTCATCTTTTATATTTACAACTTTGTCATAAAGCGCTTGATCAGACAAAAAGCAATATATTATCTCAGAATGATCGAATATATATTTAAATCCTTCTTCCGATATATTAGGGTAAATAGGTACGTTTTGTGCTCCTATTTGTAATACAGCCATATCAACTATACACCATTCGGTCCTGTTGTTGGATGATATAACACCTATTTTGTCATTTTTTTTGACTCCCATTTTAAGTAAAGCTCTACTCAAATTGTTAGCTTTTTCTATAAACTCCTTTGTAGATGTTTTTATCCACTTACCATCGTGTTTACTAGAAAAGGCAGTATCTAAACCTCCTCTTTTAAGTTGTTGATAAGGTATATCGAATGTCCTTTTTATTTCATTACTCATATAAATAGTTGTTTTTTTAAGAGAAGGTCAAATTACTATTTTTATATGTCTTATCAAAAAAGAAATATAAAAAACCTAAAAACACATTTACAGCCTGTAAAACAAGCGTATACGTGTGGTTTTTGTTACCTAAGCTACAGCCTCAATTATATTAAACAACAAATAGGCAACTATATTATCGTCCTATAACTACAAAACAGAGCCTAATTCAGATGTTTAACATAATAAATTATTACATAATAAAAGCACGAAAAAAAATTTAAGAACATACAAAATCCCTCTAACATATTAATAATTTATTATAAATGATAAAACTATGGAGCTCAATAAAAAATTACGTCTAAACACCAAAAAAAATATACTCAGCTATATTGTTCTATTTGCAATAGTGTCTATTTCGTTTTTTTTGCGTTACGAAGATTTCTCTACCTGGAAAAATGACAAAAAGGCATTTCAATATCAGCAGGAATATCAGATGGGGAACTTCGATAGTTATCTATATTTACAAACAGCCGAAAACCTCCAAAATGGAACTTATGACGATATAAATGAGAAAAGACGTGTACCAAACGGAATGGAGCGCAGAGCAATACCTCCTCTTATATCTATATTGGCTTACGGTGTAAGCTCTATAACAGGGCTATCCATTCCTTATGTAGCCATATTCACTCCCGTAGTTCTTTCTTCACTTCTGGCTATAGTCATGTTTTTTGTATGTATTAGTCTTGGGTTGAACAGATCTTCTTCTTTAGTAGCCTCCTTCTTCTCTATTATCTCTATATCTTATATAATAAGAAGTAGAATAGGAGTTTTTGACACCGATAGTATGAATGTTATTTTTCCTCTTATAAATAGCTATCTGTTATATATATTCTCTATACGTATAGATAAAAGTAGATACAAATATCTTGTTTTCGCTATATTAAATACCTTTTTATATTTCATGTGGTGGGACACTTCTAGCAGTATAGTTATTATATCATTTGTTGTTCCTTTTTCTGTTTCTCTAATATTTTTTTATAAAACAGAAAGGAAATTACTAAAACTAGGGATAATTGCTTCTGTAGCATTGGTTAGTTTATTCTTTATCCAAGAGCAACTAATATCATATCTGTCATTATTCTTAGATAAAAAAAACAATATATTTCCTAACAATATGGATATATCGGAGTTAAACTCTACCGATATGTCTTCATTCGTAAAAGGAACTATTAATAATGAATTCGTATTACTTCTGGCAGGTATGGGTTTTATTTATTTTATAGTCAGACAGAAACTTAAAGCCTTAATATATATCGTCCCATTGACGCTAGGACTTTCTCCATTTATTATAGGTAATAGATTTATAATATTCTCTGCTCCTGTAATTGCATTATCTATAGCTTACTTTATTCAGTTATTTGACAATATTAGAATAAATAAATACATCATATATTTGGCCTCTATGGTTATAATATTAACGGGATTCACTAGTAATTACGAAAAAATAACCAAAGGTCATCAGAAAGGAAGTGCTTCTGAAAACACTATTTTACTTGATGCTTTAGACAAATACACTCCTAAAAAAGCTAATATATGGACAGATAGTGATATGGGATATCAGATACAGTACTATTTGGATAGAGGTACGTTTGCCGATGGAGAATTTTCGGATGGGGAGCTTTATTATTATTTATACTTTCCTTTAGCTGCGAATAATTTAGCTTTATCGGCAAACTATATGCAATTTTATAACGCTCATGGGATAAAAGGAATGAATGATTTATATCCTATATTCGGAAGTACAAATAAAACATTTATATTTTTATCTCAAATATTATCATTAAAACCAAAAGAAGCCAAAAAGAGATTAGAAATATTAGATAAGAATAAGAAACTACCTTTTTATGGAAAATTAACAAGCGTGAACAAATGGCTCAAACATTTATTTCCTAAAAACAAAAATGATATTTACTTACTAATACATCATAAAATGACTCAAACAGCAAGCTGGTTCAAACAAGGTAATTCTGATCTTATTACAGGTAAAACCAAAGGAATGCCTCTTTTTATGGTTTTCAAAAACATGAAAGAAGAAAAAGGAAGAATAAAAAATAGTCAAATAAATATAAATATGAACAGTGGAGTTGCCGATTATATGAACAGCAAGCGGAATTTTAAATCTATCACTTCATACTACAAAGACAAAGACCCTTCTAAGTTAGAGTTCGGAAACAAGCAAACAACAAACAGCAAGTCTTTTGAGTTTAAATGGAATAAAAACACAGGTGTTGGCGCTGCCATGTCTCAAGAAATGGCTAACACTAGCCTTGTTAAATTGTATTTTTCAAATAAAGGAAATGATTATTTCGAAGCTATACATATGAAATCGCCTATATATCAGATATGGAAAATAAAAGCAGATAGTCTAAATGATAAATAACGAAAAAATAGCTGTAATAATACCTTGTTATAAAGTTTCTAAACATATAAAAAACGTAGTACTTTCTATCCCTAAATTTGTAGATAATATAATAATTATCGATGATAAATGTCCTGAAAACAGCGGGGATATATCTTCTGAATTGAACTCAGAAAAACTAATAATCCTCTATCATGACAAAAACAAAGGAGTGGGTGCTGCGACTATAACGGGATATAAAAAAGCTATAGAAATTGGTTGTAATATACTGGTAAAAGTAGATGGAGATGAGCAAATGGACACTAGTAAAATACATGAGCTAATAGAACCTATTTTGACTAAAAGAGCGGGATATACAAAAGGAAACAGATTCCATGACTTTAAAGCTTTAAAAAAAATGCCTAAAACAAGGCTTTTAGGAAATAGTTTTCTGTCTTTTTTTGTAAAAGGAGCTTCTGGTTATTGGAATATTATGGATCCTACCAATGGTTTTACGGCTATCAGTAGCCAAACCATAAGTCAGATAGATATTAATGCACTAGATAAGCGTTATTTTTTCGAAATAGATATATTGATACTTTTGAATATAAGTAATATTAAGATTGTAGATTTACCTATTTCGGCAATATATAATAACGAAACAAGTAATTTAAGCGTAAGGCATAGTATATTAACTTTTCCTTTTAAGATAGTGAAAGGTCTTTTTTACAGATTGTTTTTCAAATATTATATATATAATTTCAATATGGCATCTATATACCTATTATTAGGAATACCCCTAGTAATGTTTGGCGTTTTATTCGGTATATATAGGTGGAGTATGGCAATCATATACAATGTAGAAAACACTGCTGGAACCATAATGTTAGTCGCTCTCCCTATAATACTAGGAGTACAGTTCCTATTGCAAGCAATACAAATAGATATAAGAGATAGTTATGATAAATGAAATTTATAGATAAATAACATTAATTCAAAATATTAATGAATGTATATTTGTAAAATATTATAAACCAATATAAAAAAAACACTAGAAGAACTGGTAAGTGTTGTAGAAACATTAACCCTTTTAATTCTTTGAGTAAAGCGACTGTAGAAGAGTATGTCCGTTATGTAATAGAGCTGTTTGAATGCTTATACTCAGGTTATGAAGCAGGAGTTACCGATTATGATAACAGGGAGAGGAGCCTTAGAATATCGAAAAAAATGTGCACAGTAAGTTTTGTCAAAAGCAATAATAATATAATAATTACATCTAACAGAGACGAAAATATCAATAGGAAACAAGCGTTTACTCCTAAGAAATACATTCTTAATGGTAAGAAAGTGTTCTTCCCTAAAGACCCAGAAGCAGGAGGGACTTGGTTTGCTGTAAATCAGTACAATTCTATAGTAGTATTGCTCAACGGAGCTAGCAAAAGTCATCAAAAGAAAGCATCTTATTCAAGAAGTAGAGGGCTTATAGTGTTAGACATAATAAGCTCTGACAACACTTTGACCAAATGGGAAAGTATAAATTTGGACAATATAGAACCATTTACTCTAGTTGCATTATACGATTATAAACTGTACCAATTAAGATGGGATGGAGAAGAAAAAGAGGCAGTAAGTTTAGATGAAAACTCTGATCATATATGGTCTTCGGCCACTTTATATACTTCTGAAACAATAAAAGAAAGAGAAATTTTGTTTGACGGTTTCTTGAAAAAAAACAAAAATATCTCAGGTGATGATATGATAAGTTTCCATACCGAAACCAAAAAAGGAGACAAAGAAAATGGTTTACTCATAAATAGAGATAATAAAATGATAACCCAAAGTGTTACTCAAGTGGTTCTTAATTCTTACGAGCTTTTACTAAAATATAAAGACCTTATTAATAACGACACTTTTTCTCAAACAATAAAAATTTAAAAAGTACTTTATACCACTTGAATCTCCATATGTCAATATAAATAGTTTTTTTCCCCCTTTACCTGCGTTAAAAAATAGAACCATAGCTAAGGCTATGCTTAGATTTTTTGCCTTGTTAAAGAAAAAAATAATTATATTTATTTTATGACATTTAGAAATACAATTGGTATTATTTAAGTATTATTATATTGTGTACAGTAGCTTTTTTACAACGATTCTCTATAAAAGGAGGTTATACTTCGTCTAAATTAGAATATTAATATTCTAAGGGAACCGAAACAGATGACTTACAATTTGGAAATAACGATGATGATGACCTAAAACCCCTTAGATTTCGGTGTTCTTTTTGGTTTTAATATGACAGAGTCTTTAAGCTTAGGAGCTTCTTTCGATGTAGGTCTTAATAACTTGTCTAATGAAAGTGGAGATGAATTAACAACTGGAGCATTCAATATATCTCTAGCTTATACTTTAGGTAACTAATAATAAGAGTTAATCAATAATAACAAAAAGTCATCTATATATATATAGATGACTTTTTTGTTATTACTCCAACTTCAACCTCTCGTTAATAAACTTAAGATATATCTGATTATAAAGCAAAAAAACTAATAGGTTTATAATTACTACTTCTTGTTAGTAAAAACTAATTACTATTATTAATATATTTATTATATCTTTAAACTCTAATGTTTAAAAATATAATAAATGGAGAGTTCTGTACTTACATCAGTCATATTGCCCTTGGCACTTGCTATAATAATGCTAGGAATGGGTATGTCGTTAGTGATTGACGATTTCAAAAGAGTTTTCAAATATCCTAAAGCTGCATTTTTAGGCTTAACTAACCAGTTGGTTGTACTTCCTCTTATAGGTTTCGCTCTGGTAGTAGCTTTCGATTTGCCTATGGTTATGGCTATCGGGATCATGCTTATAGCTTCTTGTCCAGGTGGTGCTACTAGCAATCTTATAACCCATGTTTGTAAAGGAGATATAGCCCTTTCGATTTCACTTACTGCTGTTACTAGTATGTTGACGGTATTTACTATACCTGTAATTTTGTCTTTTTCGTTTGGTTATTTTAGTAATGAATCCAATACTATAGAATTACCTATAATAAAAACCATAGTACAGATAATGGTTATAACCATTATACCAATATCGATAGGTATGATAATAAGACATTACAAAGAGAAGTTCGCTCTAAACATGGAAAAAACTATGCGTATAGCCTCTACTGTTATATTTTCTATAGTACTATTAGGTATAATATTAGCTAACAAAAACAGTTTAATACCATATTTCAAGCAGATAGGTATAGTAGCTTTACTCTTAAACATAACAACCATGTGTATTGGTTATTTCTCATCAAAACTACTAAAGCTAAACCTAAAGCAAAAAATATCTATAACTATAGAAAGCGGAATACAAAACGGAACACTCGCAATAGTTATAGCTACAACGATATTAGAACAAGTAGATATGAGCATACCAGCAGCGGTATATTCACTAATCATGTTCTTTACTTGCGGATTTATGATGTGGTATTTCGGAAGAAGGAAAGCATAAAACAACCTATTGAATACTATACTAAAGAGACTTAAAAAAACAAACACAAAGCTTAAACTTATAATTATTATTGGTTTAAGCTTTGTGCTATGCTTCTGGTTCTGCTTGCCAGCCAAACTGTTCGACAAACCAACAAGCACGGTTCTCGAAGATAGGGCAGGGAACTTACTATCTGCAAAAATAGCCGATGACCAGCAATGGAGGTTTCCGCAGTCTGACTCTATACCTATAAAGTTCGAAAAAGCTATATTACAGTTCGAAGATAAGCACTTTTACTATCATTTGGGTGTCAATCCTATATCGGTTATTAAGGCTTTGGTCAAAAATATAAAAGCCAAGAGGGTCGTCAGCGGTGCTAGTACTATCACTATGCAAACCATGCGTATGGCAAGGGGTGCTGGTAGCAGAAGTGTACTTCAGAAAACTATAGAAGTGTTTCAGGCTATAAGACTAGAGTTTAGGTTTTCTAAAAAAGAAATACTCAATATTTATAGTTCTAATGCTCCCTTCGGAGGTAATATAGTTGGTTTAGAAGCTGCTGCTTGGAGGTATTATGGCAGGAAACCTCATCTTCTGTCTTGGGCTGAAACTGCCACCCTTGCCGTATTGCCTAACTCCCCCTCTATTATTTACCCTGGTAAAAACCAAGAAGCTCTCAGGCTCAAAAGAAATAGACTATTAGTTTCTATGTGCAAGAGCGATATAATAGATAAAGAAACCTTAGAGCTAGCCTTAGAAGAAGAGCTACCACAAAGACCATACTCAATACCTAGCAAGGCAAACCATCTGATGGATTGCCTTATCAAAAAAGGGAAGAAAGGGCTTAGAATAAAACTAGCAATAGATCCTTTTTTGCAAGACAAACTAAGTACTCTTGCCAATAAATACCACGATATATATAGTGGTAACGAAATACATAATATAGCTATATTGGTACTCGATAACCAAAACTCTAAGGTGTTAGCTTATATAGGTAATGCCAATTGTAATCATAAATTTAATCAGAAAGATGTTGATATGGTACAAGCCTACCGTAGTACTGGTAGTATATTGAAACCTATATTGTATGAGTCTATGCTTGCTGATGGAGAGATATTACCCAAGACATTAATTTCGGACGTGCCTATTAATATATCGGGATATTCGCCTAAGAACTTCGATAAACAATACCGTGGTATAGTACCTGCTGATAGGGCTTTGTATAGGTCGCTCAATATTCCTTATGTTAGTCTGCTTTACAAATACGGCTTAGATAAGTTTTATTATAAACTAAAGTCTCTTAATATAAATAGCATAAACAAACCTGCAGTTCATTACGGTTTGTCTCTTATATTGGGAGGAGCGGAGGCTTCTCTTTGGGATATGACTAGAGTATATATGCAGATGGCTCAAAAGTTAAGAGATGTAAAACACAAAGACGAGCTGTTGAACGATGAAACTTTAAACAATCCTTTCGATGCTGGGGCAATATGGCTCACCTTAGAGGCTTTGTCTAGCTTAACCCGTCCTAGTGGAGAAAGCGGTTGGGACAAGTTCGGGTCTTCGCAAAAGGTGTCGTGGAAAACTGGTACTAGCTTCGGGCATAAAGATGCTTGGGCTATTGGGCTTAACTACGATTATACTGTGGGTATATGGGTAGGTAATGCCGATGGAGAGGGGCGTCCTGGATTGACGGGTGTTAATATAGCTGGCCCTGTTATGTTCGATGTGTTTAAGTACTTGAAAACTAGCAGATGGTTCGATAGACCAGAGTATAATATGTCTATAGTAGAGGTCTGTGATAAAAGTGGTTATATAGCATCGGATATATGCCCTGATAAGAGCGAAAAGTTATACACATCTAGCTCTAGCAAAAGTGATATATGCCCTTATCATAAGCTTATATATATGGACTCTGAGCAGAAATACAGGGTCAATGACGACTGCTACTCGGTTAGCGATATGGCTATAGTTCCTTGGTTTGTGCTGAGTCCAGTTCAGCAATGGTATTATAAAAACAACAATTCTTCTTATGAAGGTTTACCTACGTTTAGGGATGATTGTAAGCCGAACAACTCTAATAATATGGAGGTAATATACCCCAAAAGAGATAGTGATATATTTGTACCAAGGACTTTGTCGGGAGGTAGGGGAGAAGTGGTATTTGAGTTGGCACATAAGCTAGAGGAGGTAAAAGTGTTTTGGTATATAGACAAGGAGTTAGTCAAAAGTACCGAATCAGTACATAAGATATCACTAAGCCCTGGTGTTGGTAAGCATACTTTATTAGTAGCCGATAGCTTGGGTGAGGTAGTAAAGGTATACTTTGAGGTGGAGTATTAGGGTGTGTATAGTCGTGTTATTGGATGTATCATACTAGTACAATTAAAATAGTTTGTTATAGTGTTTATATAAGTTGCTTTAGTATAGAGATAGTAACAAAGAATATGTATTAATAGGTGTTAATGTGATATTGTCCCATCGTGTGTTATGTTAATATCCTAATTAATAACACTTAATACTAATATATTATAACTATATTTGATACCTTAACCAGAACAACAAATTATGAACAAGTCTTTGCTTTATATACTAAGAATATCCTCCTTAATAATATTATCATTAATACTTACTAACTGTAAAAGCAAGAAGAAAGAGACTTCTTCGGCTCGTTACTTCAAAGACCATATAGTGTCGTTCTCTTCAGGTGAGCTTAGTAGTAGTGCTGAGATAATAATAAAACTAAAGAACTCAGTCGATTTCAGAAGTATAGATAAAGATATTGTAGACGATGTACTAGAGTTCAGCCCTAGTGTAAAAGGTACTGCTTATTGGATAAATAATAAGACTATTGGCTTTATTCCTACTAACAAAATGAAGCAAGGTCAACAATATAGCGTAGTGTTTAGTTATGGTAAGTTAGCTAAGGTTAATAATTCTCTTTCAGAGTTTAACTTTGACTTCTCCATTATAAAGCAGAGTATGTCTATAGAGTTTAAAGCATTGGACGTAGTTAATAAAAATGATGGGCTATATAACCTGAGAGGTACAGTAGAACTTGCCGATAAAGTGAAGTTAAATGACTTAAAGAAGTGTTTGTCGGCAAGGTATAACAATATAATGCTATATATATCGTGGGAAGAGAACAATGATAGCAATAAGTATAAGTTTACTGTCGAAGGAGTAAAGAGAACATATATACAGAATAAAGTAATACTGAAATGGGATGGGGAAGGCATAGACTACGATAAGCAAGGTAGTGTAGAGTATATAGTGCCTATGAAAGGTGTGTTCAAAATACTAAACATAGAGAAGCTAAATGATAATAAAAAGGGATTCGAAATAGAGTTTTCCGATGAACTAAAGCGAAGACAAGACTTAAGAGGTCTTATATATACTGAGCCAAAGCTAAAACTAAACCTTGTAGTAAATAGTAATAAAGTATTAGTATATGTAAAAGATACTTATGCAACAGGTGAATACACATTATATATAGATAGGGGGGTTAAGAACTACGAAAACAAAACCTTAGGAGGTAAACATGTAAAGAATATACTACTAGAGAACCTGAAGCCTAAAATAGAATTACTAAGTGATGGTAATATACTTCCTAACAGTGGTTCTAAGTTGCTATTTCCTTTTAAATCTGTTAACCTGTCGGCTGTAGATGTGAAGATAATAAAGGTTTATGAAGACAATATATTGCAATTCTTACAAGTAAACAATATATATAGTAGTAACCAATTGAAGAGAGTTGGGAAAATAGTATACAGAGGACGTGTAGCTTTAGAATCGGATAAAGATATAGACTATGGCAGATGGAATAATTTCTCTATAGACCTTACTAAACTAATAAACCAAGAACTAGGTGCTATATATAGAGTCTCACTTTCTTTTATCAAAGACTATTCACTGTACGAGTGTAATACAGTGAATACTAATCAGAGTTCGACTCAATATACAAACTATAGTCCGGAAGAACAATGGTACGATAATATGGAAGAAGGCTGGTACTATTATGGTAATAACTATTACAGTAGTTATAGAGCTTCTAAGAATCCTTGTGATGATAGTTATTATAAGAACAAAGACAATATAAAAGCAAAGAACGTACTAGCATCTAACTTCGGAATAATAGTAAAAGAGAATAATAAAGACGAGTTAAGAGTAGTGGTTAGCGACCTGAGAACTACCAATCCTATAGAAGGAGCAACTGTTGAGCTTTATAATATTCAACAGAAAGTAATGACTACAGCAACTACTGACAAAGATGGTATTGCTAATATAAAGTACAATAAGAAATACTTTGCCTTGATAGTCCGCAAAGGAAAAGAGAGAGGTTATATAAAGTTAAATGACGGTAGAGTATTATCTCTTAGTATGTTTGATGTTTCGGGCGGTAAAGCTAGTAAAGGTATAAAAGGTTATATGTATGGAGACAGAGGTGTTTGGAGACCAGGTGATTCTATATACCTTAACTTTGCCTTACAAGACAAAGACAATGTGTTTCCTGACGAGCTACCTATAAAGTTTAAACTATACGACCCTCACCACAGTTTGGTGGTTAACAAATCGATTACTGACAATACAGGAGGTATCTATGACCTTAGAACCAAGACAAGTGAAGACTCTCCAACAGGTAACTGGACGGCTGAGGTAGAGGTGGGAGCTAACAAGTTTTCGAGAACTATAAAGATAGAAACAATAAAGCCAAATAAGCTAAAGATGAAGTTGAAATTCGTTACTAAAATGCTTTCGACTAATACAACTACGGGTTCTTTACAAGTAAATTGGCTACATGGTTCACCAGGTAAGAACCTAAAGACCGATATAGAGCTTAACCTTAAAGAGACTAAAACTAAGTTCGATAGCTATACTAACTTCAACTTCGATGATCCTCAGAAGAGTTTCGAGAAGGTTACCAAAATGATATTCGACTCTAAAGTAGATGCTCAAGGTAAGGCAACGGTACGCCCTAATATAAAGACAGGAAGGAACTCTCCAGGTATGCTTATGGCTAGTTTTAAGATACGTTCCTTTGAGAAAGGTGGTGACTTTTCGGTAGATAGGTCTACTATATTGTACTCTCCTTACGATAGTTATGTCGGGTTAAATATGCCAAAAGGAGATACTTGGAACGGTGCATTGATATCTAATAATGATAACTCTATACCTATAGTTACCCTAGGAGATAATGGTAAACCTATAGATATAGCTAACCTTAAGGTAGAAGTGTATGAACTTAACTGGAGATGGTGGTGGGACATGGACGAGAAGTCTAACTATCTTAGTGCTCAGGAGATGTCGCTAGTAAAGACTGGTACAGTTAGCACTAAAAATGGTAGGGCGTTTTATAACTTTAACCTAAACAAAAACCACTACGGAAGGTTGTATATAAAAGTGTATAACCCAAAATCGAAGCATAGTACAGGAGCAGTGTTTTATACTACTTACGATAGTTGGTCGGCATCTGACAATGTGAAGTCTAAAGGTTCTGAAATGCTTAGCTTCAATACCGATAAGGATAATTATAGTATAGGACAGAGTATAAAAGTAACTATACCTAATGCCAAACAGGGTAAAGTATGGGTGAGTATAGAGAAAGGATCTAAGATAATTGATAACTATTGGATAGATGTATCGGAGGAGGTTAATAATTTCAGCATAGTGACCACCGAAGCTATGACTCCTAATGTATATATCAATCTGAGTCTTATTCAGCCTCATAAAAACACGCTTAACGACTTACCTATACGAATGTATGGAGTAAAGTCTATTGGAGTAGTCGATGATAATACTAAGTTGAAGCCAATTATAAGTATGCCACAAGAGTTAGCTCCTAACAAGAAGTTTACTATAAAGGTAAGTGAGAAGAACTCTAAAGAAATGAGTTATACTATAGCGATAGTTGACGAAGGTCTGCTAGATATAACAGGCTTTAAGACTCCTAACTTATGGAATCATTTTTATTCCAAAGAGGCACTTAGCATAAAGACTTGGGATATGTATAGCTATGTGATAGGTTCGTTTGCAGGTAGTATAAACAGTCTGTCGGAAGTTGGTGGAGATGAGTATAATAAGAATAAAGGAGAGTCTGAAGCCAATAGGTTTAAGCCAGTGGTTAAGTTTATAGGGCCTATAAAACTAGACAAAGGAAGTACTAACAGTCATACTATAATGATGCCTAATTATGTAGGCTCTGTAAAAACTATGATAATAGCCAAGAGTGGTTCTGCCTACGGAAAACAAGATATTAGTACTCCTGTCAAGCAACCTCTTATGGTGCTAGCTACTTTGCCTAGAGTGTTAAGCCCAGGAGAGGAGGTTAGTATGCCTGTAACTATATTTTGTATGGACAATAAGATAAAGAACGTAAAGCTTTCGTTCAAAAGCAATGATATGTTTAGTATAGTTAAGGACAAGACTAAACATATTGTATTTGACGAGACAGGCGATAAAGTAGTGTTTTATAAGCTTAAGGTCAAAGAAAAGATAGGTATAGCAAAGGTTTCCGTAGAAGTAAGTAGCGGGAAACATAAAGCAAAACATAATATAGAACTACAGATAAGACTACCCAATACTAGTATGACTAAAGTGTCGGACGGTCTGTTGGAAGATGGGGAGAAATGGTCTACAACTTATAGTCCTGTAGGGATGATAGGAACTAATAGTAATGTGTTAGAGGTTTCGTCTATTCCTCCTATAAAGTTAGAGGATAGGTTAGACTACTTGATAAGATACCCTCACGGTTGTGTAGAACAAACTACTTCGTCGGTATTTCCTCAATTGTTCTTGTCTAACTTGTTGGTGCTAGATGCTAATAAGAAGAAAGAGATAGAGTCAAATATAAAGAAAGGAATACTTAGGATTAAGAAGTTTCAGCAGTTTAACGGGGGGCTAAGCTATTGGATAGGCTCTAATGATTATGTGAGTGATTGGGGTACTAACTATGCAGGTCATTTTATGATAGAGGCTAAAAACAAAGGATATAGCTTACCTGACGGATTCCTTAGTTCGTGGATTAGGTATCAGACCAAAAAGTCTAACTCGTGGACAGTATCAGATTATAAATACAGAAGAAGCTCTTCGGAACTAGACCAAGCTTATAGGTTGTACACTTTAGCATTGGTAGGCAAACCCGTGTTAGGGGCTATGAATAGGCTTTATTCGGATAAAAACATCAGTCTAAAAGCTAAGTGGAGACTAGCCGCAGCCTATAAGTTAGCAGGTAAACCCGATATAGCTTATAAACTTGTAAAAGATATTAGTTTGGTTGTACCTAGTAGTAAATACTACGGGAACTACGGTTCTAACGAAAGGAAGATGGCTATGTTGTTAGAGACTTTGACTATACTAGACCAGAAAGATAGAGCTAAAGATATACTGATGAATATAAGCGACAAGCTATCTTCAAATAGTTGGATGAGTACTCAGACTACAGCTTATTGTTTGCTTGCTATTTCTAAATACTGCGGAGGAAAAGAGTTAGTCAAGTCGCCTATTAAATACAAACTAAAGACCGATAATATAAACAAGACTATGACTACAGAGGCTTTGATAGACAGGGTAGGGCTAAAAGGTGAAGGGGATAACAATATAGAGGTAGTTAATAATAGCGGGCAGGTGCTGTTTGTAAAGATGCAAAGTAAAGGTACACCTATGAGTCCTATAGTCGAGAATAGCGAGAACGATATACGTATGAGTATAGTGTATAAAGATATGCTAGGTAAAAAGATAGATATAAGTACTATGGACTTAGGTACTGACTTTATAATGGAAGTTAAGTTTAGGCATCCTGGTACTAGGGCTGATTATAAAGACATAGCTTGGACTCAGCTAATACCATCGGGTTGGGAGTTGAGAAACTTAAGGCTTGACGGCGTGGACTTAGGTTCTTCGGCAGATACTCCAAGGTATCAGGATATAAGAGATGATAGAGTTCATACTTATTTTGACCTAGATAAAGGTAAGGCTAAGGTGTTTAGGTTATTGTTCAACGCTGCTTATTTGGGTACATTCAAGCTTCCATCATCGTATTGCGAAGCTATGTACGACAATAGTATAAGTGCAGTGAAGAAAGGCGGTGAGGTAAAGGTTGTGGTACAAGGAGGAGGTATATAATATAAGTTTATTGGTGATTTGAGTTTTTATTCATGGTTGTTGCGGATGTTTAGAAGTGGCTTTGTAATAAAAAAGATATGATGCAAGGAGTAAATAGACAAAGACCAGAAGGTAATCAATCAAATGTTAATGGAGGAGATACTGATAATATAGGAATGTGTGAAGATGATAATTCAAATATGCAGGTACGAGTTCGTAGTGACTCAACAGAAACTTCATATAAGAGAGAAGCTTTTTGGAGTGATAACAATATAGAAGAGCCTAATAAACCAGTAAAGAAACGTAGACCTCCAACACCAATATGTAGAAGAGTCTAAAAATGGAGGTCATAAAAAAACCTTGAGGTACTATCTTCTAACCTATCAACAACAACCAAAAACAACAAAGGGTAGGCTTCACTATTGAAGCCTACCCTTTGTTATATTAACCAGAAATACCCTATGGTATATCCAAGTATTTATGTGTCTGCATAGATACTCCCCACTTTACGTTATCCTTAATAAAGTCAACCATTAATGGAGTTATCTTATCCTTTTTGGACCATTCGCTTTGTAGGTACAAGTTACATGTATCACTACATTTGTTACCTTGCTCTACAGCGAACAGAAAGTCATGTTTGTTACATACTATTATCTTAAGTTCATGAGCTTGTTTATATACTTCTTCCAAAGGCATTTTCATTTTCTTTGGCGATAGGCATATCCAGTCCCAAGAACCAGAAAGAGGATGAGCACCCGAAGTTTCTATATGAGTACGCATACCTAAGTCTTGTATCTTTTTGGTAAATATGTCCAAATTCCACATAAGTGGTTCACCACCAGTAATGACTACTATCTCGGTTCTGGCGTCTATGGTTTTTATTATCTCATCGACCATAACGTAAGGGTGAGCATCTTCGTCCCAGCTTTCCTTTACGTCGCACCAATGACAACCAACATCACAGCCCGCTAGTCTTATGAAGTGAGCTGCCTTACCAGAGTAATACCCTTCTCCTTGTATGGTATAGAAGTTCTCCATAACGGGTAGAAGTTCTCCGTTTTCTATTAGTTGTTTTCTGCTCTTTTCGGACATAATGATATTGTAATGTTGATTATATTAACATACCAGCGCTCTGGGCTTACGGTATTATATATATAGTTTATCTGATGGTTGTAGTTTATATAGTTATGCAGGAGTCCCGTATATATCAAACTCAGTAGCTTCGTGTATCTTTATATTGGTAAACTTACCTATCTGTACATAATGCTCTCTGGCATCGACAAACACTTCGTTGTCAACATCGGGAGAATCAAATTCGGTACGTCCTACAAAGAAGTTTCCTTCTTTACGGTCGAACAAACACTTATAAGTCTTACCTATTCTCTCTTGGTTCATCTCAAAAGATATCTGGCTTTGTATCTCCATTATCTCCTCAGCTCTTTGTTCTTTTACATCTTCAGGTACGTTGTCTTCTAGCTCATGAGCAGTAGTGTTTTCTTCGTGAGAATAAGCAAAAGCTCCTAGTCTGTCGAACCTAGTGTCTATAACCCATTGTTTTAGTTCGTCGAAGTTCTCCTGAGTTTCCCCTGGGTAACCAACTATAAGAGTAGTACGTATAGCCATATCAGGAACTAATTCTCTGAACTTTATAAGTAAGTCGTTAGTCTTTTTGAAGCTAGTACCTCTTTTCATAGACTTTAGTATCGAGTCAGATATATGCTGAAGAGGGATGTCTATATAGTTACATATCTTAGGCTCTACCTTCATAAGGTCAAGTACATCGATAGGGAAACCAGTAGGGAAAGCGTAATGCAAACGTATCCACTCTATACCATCTATCTTTACTAATTCTTTTAGTAAGTCGGCTAATGCTCTTCTTTTGTATATATCAAGCCCGTAATAAGTAAGGTCTTGTGCTATAAGTATAAGTTCCTTAATACCTTTTTCAGCCAAACCTTTAGCTTCAGCAACTAGTTTTTCTATAGTTTGTGATACGTGTTTACCTCTCATAAGTGGTATAGCACAGAACGAACAAGGTCTGTCACAGCCTTCAGCTATCTTTAGGTAAGCATAGTGCTTGGGAGTTGTAGTAAGTCTTTCTCCTAATAACTCATGCTTATAGTCGGCACCTAATACTTTAAGTAATTGAGGTAAGTTCTGAGTTCCGAAGTACTGATCAACATCGGTTATCTCCTTTTCGAGGTCGCCCATATATCTTTCGGACAAGCAACCAGTAACGAATAGTTTGTCTATTTCTCCGTCTTGTTTCTTGTGAGCGTAGTGCAATATAGTATTGATAGACTCTTCCTTGGCTTTACCTATAAAACCACAAGTGTTTACGACTACTATGTTTCCTTCGTCTTTTTCGTCTTCGTGTACTACGTTTTTACCGCTGGCTTTTAGTTGACCCATCAATACTTCTGAGTCATATATATTCTTAGAGCAACCTAAGGTTACTACATTAATCTTGTTCTGTTTAGTGCTTTTTACTCTCATATTACTTAGCTTCTGTCTTACTTAACTTAATTCTTAAACTCTTTATCATTGTCTCTACCATATCATTTAGGTCGAAATCGTTCTGCCATTTCCAGTCTTGTCTGGCTACGGAGTCGTCTATGCTTCTGGTCCAACTATCAGCAATAGCTTGTCGTGAATCAGGTTTGTAGCTTATTTCGAACTCAGGTATAATATTCTTAATAGCCTCGGCTAGTTCTTTGGGAGAAAAGCTCATAGCTGATAAATTATAAGATGTTCTTACTTTTATATCTTCTGCTTTGGCATTCATTATACCTATAGTTGCTTTTATGGCATCGTCCATATACATCATAGGTAGAGTAGTTTCTTCTGAAAGGAAACTTTCGTACTTACCACTGCTTATAGCTTCGTAGAATATCTCAACAGCATAGTCAGTAGTTCCTCCTCCGGGAAGAGTTTTCCAACTAATAATACCAGGATAACGTATACTACGTACATCGACACCATAACGGTTATGGTAATAGTTACACCAGTGTTCACCAGTAAGTTTACTAATACCATATACGGTAGTAGGCTCCATAATGGTAGCTTGTGGAGTACTGTCTTTAGGCGAAGTAGGGCCGAAGACAGCCATAGAACTAGCCCAATATAGTTTGTCTATATATTTGTCTTTAGCCAGTTCTAATACTATGAGTAGTGAGTCCATATTAAGGTCCCATCCTTTTATAGGGTATTTCTCAGCAGTTGCCGATAGCATCGCAGCCATTAAGTAAACTTCTTTTACTTGGTGTTTTTCTATAGCTTTTACGATTGCTTCTCTGTCGGTAGCGTCGATAGTTTCGAAAGGTCCCGAGTTCATTAACTCCTCATTACCCTCTTTTATGTCCGATGCTATTATATTGTCGTTGCCATATAACGACCTAAGCTTCAGGATTAACTCAGTCCCTATCTGCCCACATGCTCCTATTATTAAGACTTTACTCATATAGTGTTTTTTATTGCCTGCAAATGTACAGAATATATATAACATTATACTACTGACAACAGTGCTTGATTATGTTAGTTGTACAGATATTGTTTTAGTGTAATTAATACCTAATAAATATGTACATTTGTCTGCCTATAACATATAACAAACCATTATGAAGAGAATACTTACAAGTGCTATAGCGGTTGCTCTGCTATTGATTATTACTATGAGTTGCGATAATTCGAATAATAAGGCAATATTAGCAAGGTCAACAGGACAGATAAATCACCTTATAGTGGTTAGTAATAGTACTCTATGGGAAGGAGAAACTGGTATTACTTTCAGGAAAATAATGAGTGAACCTATAGAGGGCTTGCCACAACACGAGGTGGTTTTGGATGTGTCACCTATACGTAATAATAACTTTAAAAACTTGTTTTTGCATTCTCGTAATATACTTATGTTTAAGAAGTCTAATGAGAATAGCTTTAAGATAGTTAAAGATTCGTTTGCTTCTCCTCAGATGCTTATAGTGGTTAAAGGTATTGACGATTCTGCTATTAGCAAAGTGTTTGCTGATAATAGTGTAGAGATAATTTCGGAACTACGTAAGGCTGACCTTAAGCAAATGCAGATGAACAACAGAAAGAACTCTAAAGATACTATAAAGACATTCAAGACCATGGGGATAAAGATGAAAGTACCTCGTAAGTTCCGTTTTGTAGATGCTACAGAGGACTTTATATGGATGAGAAGTCAGTTATATGGAGGTATAGCTGTAGGCGATGGAGTAGCTAATATACTAGTATATACTAAGCCAATTACTGACGATCTTAATATAGATATAGTAATAGAAAACAGAAACGAAATAGGTAAGAAGTTTATAAAAGGTAGCGGTGAAAATATGTATATGATAACCGAAAAGGCTTATGACCCTTATAGTTACAAGACCACTATTGCAGGCTTACAAGCTATAGAAACCAGAGGTAAATGGGAAATGAAAGACGACTTCATGGCAGGTCCTTTCCTTAATTATACTATAGTTGACAAGGAAAACAATAGGCTTATAGTTTTGGAAGGTTTTGTATATGCTCCGTCTATAGACAAGAGAGACTTTATGTTTGAGTTAGAATCTATAATGAAAACATTTAGCTTAAGATAACTATGTCGATAGTAATAGAAGGAGTGTCTAAGAGTTATGATGGGCAGAAGGTTTTGGACAATGTAAGCTTAACAGTTAATAAAGGAGAAATAGTAGGTTTCTTAGGGTCGAACGGAGCTGGTAAGTCTACACTTATGCGTATAGCAACAGGTTACCTAAAAGCCGATGAAGGTACTGTGCTTATAAATGGTGTTTCTATAGAAGATGATACTATAAAAGCACAAGAACAAATAGGTTATCTTCCAGAGAATAACCCTCTTTATGAGGATATGTATGTAAGGGAATATCTTAGTTTTTGTGCTTCTATACATAAGGTAGATATAATAAATGTTGAAGATATAATAACTACTGTTGGTTTAGATGTTCACTGTCATAAGAAGATAAAGGAGTTATCTAAAGGATACAAGCAAAGGGTAGGGCTAGCTTCAGCAATATTATATAAACCAAAGGTGCTAATACTAGACGAGGCCACAACGGGGCTAGACCCTAGACAAAGCATAGAGATAAGAAAGCTAATAAAGGAGTTGTCCAAAGACTCAGCTATATTGTTTTCGACCCATATATTGCAAGACGTAGACGAGCTATGCGACAGAATAATTTTTATAAACAAAGGTATGATAGTGTCTGATGAGTTGCTTAGCGTTATGAAACTTAATAGGTACAATACTATAGAGGTATGTTTCGATAAAGTGCTTGAACCTGATTCTTTACAGAGGATAAAAGGTCTTAGTAAATCGAATATAATAGGCGATAATACTTGGTCTTTTGAGTTCGAAGGAGACTTAGACCAGAGAGCTTATATATTTGACTTTGCCAACCAAGAAAATCTTAAGATATTAGGCATGAAGGTTAAGCAGAATAGCTTAGACGACTTGTTTAAAGACTTGTATTAGAACAAATAGCTATAGAAAATATTACCGTAGTAGCTAATATTTTCTATAGCCTTCTCGTTCCTCTTAGTATAAAACGCTGCTTTATATCCATAAGTGTATTTTTCTCTCTTGGCTTTAAAGCCTATTTCCCCCGAATAAACTACTGTATTAATATCGAAAGTTATAGGCGAAAGGTCATCGTATATAGAGCCTTGTATAGTTGTATTATATCTCACGTAGCTTATAGTTGGCTTTAGGAATATAATAGTTTCTCTATTGTTACTGTTGTTCAGGTGGTTGTTGTACAGTATAGACTTACTAAGGTTAGTTTTTCCATTTAGGCTTATCTTGAAAGCTAAACTAAGATTAGAGTTCTTGTGTATGGTACCTATATTGGTGTTTATATCTGCCACTATATCAAATATATGATTGCTGTTAGGTAACAAAGACCTAGCATATGTGTGGTTTAGTTGTATAGCCGTTGTGTTTTGTATCTGATATTCCCAGCCTATAGGGTGAGTTTTGCCTATTATAGAGTGCATTAAGTTTTGTAGTTCTTCTCCTAAAGCGTCGGGGCCTATTTTACCTATTTGTAGTTCTATTTTGTTAAAACTATAGTCGTTAGTTATTTTTTTTACACTGGCACTCATATATATATGAGCTGCAAAGGGTCTATCTACTTTTTCTTTGTTTCGTACTATCCTATACCTGGGGTTGTACATCTTATGAGCTAATCCGTAGCTGACTATATAGTTATTGTTTTTCTCTATCAGATGAGTATATCCTAAAAAAACACCATTAGTATAGTATCTATCTCTGAGGGTAGATATAAACAAATCATTATCTACCCTCAGATAAACTTCTCTCTTGTTCTGAGACTGTGTATTGTAACAGGTAAATATGGTTAGTATAAATAGTATATATATTCTCATAGTTTGTTTTGGTTAACAAATATACGAATACATATAACTAATACAATAATATATATATATATGATACTGTTAAGTTGTTTTATATTGACAGCTAGCCTCTTTAGGGTTTCTTTATGAGTAGTATAAATACAAATAGAGTATAAGTATTGAAACTTATACTCTATTTGTAAAATGTATTATGATATTAATCAATAGCTCTTAACGTAACAAAAGAACGCCAGCCTACTATAGCCATTTGTAGTTTTGAAGCTTTAGATAGGTCTAAACCTTTTTTGGTATAAGAAGGTAAAACAGTTTTGTTTACCTTTGCTAGTACTTTAAAGAACGATGTTTTCATGATTATTTGCTTTTGTTAAAATTGTATCTGTATCCGAAGACTATATTGAATTGACTAAAAAAGAACGATTGGCTAGCATTGTCTTGTGTAGAGTAAGTTGTTCTTATATCAGTCATATTTATATAACCTCCTTTGGCTTCTGTTTGTATAAAGAAATGGTCGTAAAATATAGTATTAATCCCTACTACTAAGTTTGTTCCGTAACCAGGTAAGTGGAAGTTGTTATGCTTTTCGTTGTCGAACAAAGTAATATCAGTTCTTGGAAATAGTATTCCTATACCCACACCTCCCATTATATTAAACTCAACTTTACCTCTAGTGTATAGTTTGTGGTTTCTTCTTAGTTCTACGTTTATATAGTTAAGCCCATCGGTATGTTCATATTTAAGAAACCCTGGTTGTATAACTATATCGTCGTTGTTGTAAGTGCCATCGTATGTGTTACTAAGACCGTTTATATCTCCCGATATTTTAACGGTCTGCCCTTGCTGAACTACATATTTCATATGGTCTAGTCCTATAGATATCTCCCAGTCTTCTTTGAAGTAATAACCGACTCTAAGGTTGGTCTGAGGTGAAGTCATATTAGCAGGGTTCAGGTAATTATCAAACGAAAATTCTGTTTGTCTGTCTTTAGCCACTACGTTATCTAAGGTGAAGTCGTAACCATCACCTCTAAAGCGTATGTCAGAATCACTATAGTATCCCCTATTCCATCCCCAGTATATATATGCAGTTCCTTTGTTACTTTTCTTTGCTTTAGGTATGTCAGTCTGAGCTAAACTCACTTGCATTGAAAGTAAAAATATACATATCGATAATATTAGTTTCATATTGTTTTAATTTATGAATTATATAACAATACAAAATTACGAATTAAAGTTCACTAATATACGGGATTAGTCGTATATTAATTAAGGTATATCAGATGTAAATATTCAATACAATTATTTGATTTGTTTTGACAAGATGGTTTGTGCTACAACTTATAAGAATATCACCTATGCTTCATGTGGTTTTTACAGATTTCCTTACTAATATATAATCTTTTGCAATGTAAACTGTAATTAAAGGATGGTAAAAAAGAAGGTTTATTCTCTATTTGACTTATTTTTTACGTTTACAATTATTACTTCTTTAAAACATTACCAAATAATAGATTTTTTGTATAAAAACATTTACATTAGCATTCTAAAGTTGCAATAATGTTACTTTTTACAAAAAAAAACACATAAATGAAGATTATCCCGTATGCAGTATTTATTTTTATATTTCTTTTTAGTTGTACTTCCCTTGATAAAGGTATAAAAGGGAAAGAGTATAATTCAGAATTAGGAATGATTAGTTCAGAGAAAGCCAATGAAGATATAAAGTATTTGTTCGAAAGATTAGAGAAATCACATTATAACCCATATTTACATGTTTCTAAGGAACAACTGGCTGTAAAAATAGATTCTGTAACTGGTAGTTGGAAACAAAGAGACTCTATACAGAAATCAGAATATCTGATAGGAACAATGACTTTAATATCACAAACAGAAGATGCTCATGCAGGTATACGTTGGTATTCTAAAGATGTATTACCTCAAAGAGATTCTATAGGATACCTTCCTATTCAGGCATATTTTAACGGTAAAAATGAACTTCATTCAAGAAATGCAAGTTTTAAAAACCAGATAAATGAGGAAATTATATCCATAAATGGCTTAGATGCCAAATCACTTTATAGAGAAGCCCTAAATTGTTTACCAGGTGTTTTTGAATATAATAACGAAATGGCATCCGATTTTTTCTTTCCAGCATATCTTTACCTGAGAGGGGTGACTGCTCCTTATACTATAGAATTGAAATCTAAGATTAAAGTACAAATTAAAAAATCTGAATTGTTTGGTTTTATGGACCTGTATAGAACTCTTATACCTAGTAAGTCGAACTATGAATATAAGCTTTTGGAAAAAGAGAATATAGGCTTATTGAACTATAATAGTTGTAACAACCGTAAAGCTTTTAAGGTGTTTCTTGATTCTACATTCTCACAAATTAAAAAGGAAGGAATAAAAGATTTGATTATAGATATTAGAAATAATATGGGAGGCAATTCGTCGGTAAGTAATTTTTTGATGGATTATATTACAGAAAAGCAATATAGACAATCGTCTAAACGTGTTTGGAAAATAAGTGACGCATCAATAAAGGATATTAGCTCTAGAGGGTATGAAAAACGCTATGGAGACGATTTTATAGACAAATATAGAACAAAAAAAGATTCAACTATTTTAGATTTCGGAACTGAAACTACTCTTAGAACTCCCCAAAAAGTTGAAAATCATTTCTATGGAAAGACTTATGTTTTAACTGGAGCAAAAACTTTTTCGAGTGCCAATATGCTCGCTGATGCCATTTCTACATATGATTTGAGTACTTTGGTAGGTAAGCCAACAGGACAAAGAACAACTGATTTTGCAGAACAAAAATCAGATTTATTACCTAATTCTAAATTCCCATTTACTTTTACAGTAGTATATGCCATAGGTGCAGATGGTGATGCTTCAAACACAAAAACGGTAAATCCAGATATTTTTGTTGATGGGGATGCTTTGGAATATACAGTAGATCTAATACTAAAAAACAGGGATAATACTAAATAGTAAATATCAATTTTAACCTATATAAATAACAGTTAATGAATTGCTATTTGTACTTATATTACTTTCATTAGCTTTTCTCAGCATATATATGTTGAATATAACTATAACTATAAACATAACATCAAAAACATACTAAATAATATGCTTTTGATGTTATGTTGCATTTAATTAAACCCCAATAATATGAAAGTTGTTATCACTTCATTTTTAATTATTATGTTGTCTACAGTGTGTTACGCACAAAACTATAGTAAGAAAGATTCGATTAGAGGTTCGATCACTCCAGAAAGATCGTGGTGGGATTTGTCGTATTATGAGCTTGATATAAAGGAGATATAGATAATAAAACTGTTAACGGCTCAAATATTATCAGATAGACCTACAGCCTCCAATGAAGGTTTTTAAAATTACCCAAGATGGAAAAGAGTTAAAATACAAACGAGATGGAAACGCATACTTCGTTGAATTGAGAAAGAAGCAGGTTGTCGATGAGTATAATTCAATCACAGTACAATATGGAGGTAAACCAAAAATAGCTCCTAAACCACCATGGGATTCGGGTATGGTTTGGAAAAAAGAAGACCTTGGCAAGCCATTTGTTTCAAGTATTAGCTAGGGAGCTGGTTCTAGCCAATGGAGGCATTGCAAAGACCATATGTACGACGAAGTAGATAGTCTTAAGTTTAGTATAAATATTGGTAACGACCTTATGGCGGTGGCCAATGGTAGACTTGCTAATATTGAAAAGAAAAAAGATAATACTAATACTTATCATTGGAAGGTTTCAAAGCATATTAACAACTATGGGATAAGTTTTAATATAGGTAACTACGCCCAGTGGTCCGACGATACATAGGAGAAAAATATAAACCATACTTAAATATAGTTTTCTTTGAGAAGAATTTTTGTAAAAAAGGAGCTATAATAGAATATATATATGTTTGTGCGACACAATACTAATCCAAATTATTGTATTTGTAAAATAAAAACTGATTTAGATTAATGGGCAAGCCTATATATTTACTAAACACATAGTAGAGGCCGATTGTCATTCGTATACATATAGGAACACAATATTGAAGTAAAGGAATACACTATAAAAATATAGTATAGATATCATTATTGATCTAGGTTAGGAGTACTATCTGATATTTTTCAGTTATAAAACATATACTTGTCCGTCTCTAGATTGTATACATGCTTATAAAGTAACTAGCTAAATATGACTTTTGTAAACATTGTTAGATAAATTAAAAACCAATAAAATATGATGTATATAAAAACATAGTTAAATTTTAATAAAATTATATCTTTGGCACTACAGATAGAACAACAAAAAACAATTATAGATGAGTAAAATTTTTGACAATACTAAAGAGGCTTTTTCGCTGAAGACAGATGCAGAGTTAAATAAAGCTTTTTATTTATTTGAAATGATAAAAAGAGAATCTCTGATGAAAATAGGAGCATCATTGACTAAAATGGCATTGAAGGCTAATCTACCAATAGAAGGAATAATTAGGGCTACAGTTTTTGATCATTTCTGTGGAGGGATATCGGAAGAGGACTGTGTGCCTAAGGTTAAGAACATGCACGAAAAAACTAGAGTACATTCTATTTTGGATTATTCGGTAGAAGGTAAAGAAACAGAAGAACAGTTCGATAATGCTGTAGTTATTACCTTAAAGACTATAAGAATGGCAAAAGATAATGTATCGATGCCTTTTGCGGTTTTTAAACCTACGGGTTTTGGTCGTTTTGCTTTGTATCAGAAAATAACAGAGAAAAAAGAACTTACAGAGCAAGAGAAATCAGAATGGGACAAAGTTATAGGTCGTTATCATACGGTATGTAAAGAGGCTAGTAATAGTAATATTCCATTGCTGATAGATGCCGAAGAAAGTTGGATGCAGTGCGCTGCCGATGAGCTTGTAGAAGAAATGATGATTATTTATAACAAAGAAAAGGCTATAGTATATAGTACTTTGCAAATGTATCGTTGGGATAGATTAGATTATCTAAAAAAATTACATAACAAAGCTAAAGACAAAGGGTTCTATATAGGGATGAAACTTGTAAGAGGTGCTTATATGGAAAAAGAAAGAGAAAGAGCTAAAAAGAATGGTTATAAATCTCCTATTTGTAAAGATAAACAAGCTACAGACGATAATTTTAATTCTTCGATAGAATATATGACCTCAAACGAAAATATGTCTATATTTTTGGGTACTCATAACGAAGAAAGTACTTATTTGTTGATGGATAAATTATCTAAAAACAATATTATGCCTTCTGATACTACTTATTGGTTTGGACAATTGTATGGAATGAGCGATAATATAAGTTTTAACTTATCTAAAGCAGGTTTCAATGTGGCAAAATATCTGCCTTTTGGTCCAGTGAGAGACGTGATGCCCTATCTTATAAGAAGAGCAGAGGAAAACACATCGGTTGCAGGACAAACAACTAGAGAATTAGACCTTATAAAAAAGGAACGTAAAAGAAGAAAAATCGAAGAATAATATGAGTATATTTATACTGTTTATATTTATAGTTCTGATAAGTGTTTATACATTTTCGGGACTTAGGAGTATTTTTTTAAATACTAACAAGTGGGTTTATGTAAAATACATTTATCTATTTATGACTTTGCTGTTTTTGGTAAATTTTTTGGCTTTATATATTTATTTTAACCCTAAACCTATAAACTCTAGCTATATAAGTAACTTATTAATTGGTTATATATTTTCGTTTGTAGTCTTTACTCTTATTTTCAGTGTATTTCTGTTAATAAATGATTTGCAAAAAGGTTTATTGGTTACTTACGATTGGATTTCGGGATTTGTCTCGAAAGATAAAGATAAAGATAAAGATAAAGAGATAGACCGAGGTAGGCGTAAGTTTATAGGTCAAATAGGCTTAGCAGTTGCTGCCTTGCCGTTTGCCTCAATGCTATACGGTATTACTAAAGGTAAATACAATTACAAGGTAAAGAAGATAAAACTTGGTTTTAAGAATTTACCAAAATCTTTCGATGGATTTAAGATAGTTCATGTATCAGACATACATTCGGGGAGTTTCGATAGTAAAGAAGATGTAGAGAGAGGGATAGGGATGATAAACGACCAGAATGCCGATGCTATTTTCTTTACAGGAGATTTGGTAAACGACGACTCTAGGGAGATATTACCTTATATAGACTCATTTAAAAATATGAAATCGGTACATGGTACTTATTCTATATTGGGTAACCATGATTATGGTGATTATAAAAAATGGGATACTCCTGATGCTAAAAAGGATAATTTTAATTCATTACTAGATTATCAGTCTAAAATGTCTTTTGATTTGATGAGAAATGAAAATAGACTAATAACAAAGAACGGAGAAAGCATAAGAATAATAGGTGTAGAAAACTGGGGAAAACCTCCGTTTCCACAACATGGAGATTTGGACAAATCACTGACCGATGTGGATGATAAGGAATTTAAGATATTATTATCTCACGATCCTTCTCATTGGGATGCTAAGGTATTGAATAATGATAAAAATATAGATTTGACTTTGTCGGGTCATACTCATGGGATGCAATTTGGTATAGAAATACCAGGAATAAGATGGAGTCCTTCTAAGTATGTATACCGTAGATGGGCTGGACATTACCAAAATAAAAATAAACATTTGTATGTAAATAGAGGTTTTGGTTTCTTAGGCTTCCCTGGTAGAGTAGGTATTTGGCCCGAGATAACAGTCATAGAATTAGAGAGTATATCGTAAAATTGAATTCTCATAAACAAACAATTATGAAATATATATATATTAATTTTAGCTTTATTTTTTATATCATGTAAAAATGATACAAATGATGAATCTGCGAATGTTGATAAGATAGAAAATGTTGAGGAGTAAAAGAAAGATAATAAAAAGGAAAATATTTGGATTTATAAAGGGAAGAAAGCTGAACTTAGTAAAAAGAAAATCTAAAAGATGGGTTAGGTTTAATAAATCGTATAGGCTTTTGAATGAATATTACAATACAACAAGAGAGGTAGTAATATTTAACAACGAGGAGCTTAAGAAAAGCTTCTCGAGGTTAAAGAAAAGTATACCTATAGGTCTTTTGAAGAATTAATCGATAGAAACTAGGTTGTTTGTAATAGATTGTGAGGTTGATAGAATGTTTTCTATAGGGAAAATATAAAACACTACCGATGATCAATTTAAAGAGTATATGTCTATAGTTATTTACAGTAATTATAAGTGATTTAGTATGAAATAAAACCTAAATATAAAATCTGCGAGTATTCTAGTAAGTATGCTAGAACTAGCAATAAATCATATATGGTGTTACACTTTCGTTATTCTTTTAGTTTACTCATGCCTATTGCAAAGGCATATTTTTTTAATATGAGAATTTGGAGCTATTTTCTTAAACATAAAATTTATCACTAACTTTCTTTATTATATATTGCGGTTTAAATTAACATAAGATAAATTAATTCATGCAAAATGAAAATCTAAGTTTAGGAAGCATCATCATTGGTCATCGTAAGAAATTAGGATTATCACAAGAGGTATTGGCCGAAAAGGCAAATGTGTCCTTAAGTACCATTCAGAGAATAGAAAAAGGTACTGTGAAACCGAGGTCTTTTACTCTAAAAACTTTGGCAACAGCTTTAGAGATTGATTTTTCTGAGTTAATTACAGAAAATACAATTACTAAAAATAATACTTTTCAAAATAAAGAACACGAATTTGTGGTTCTAAAACGCATGGCTATCTATTCTCTATTTGGCACATTTATCCCGTTGTTTAATATCATTATTCCATATGTTTTTTGGAGAAAAAAGAAAGAGAATTTTACATTAAAAAATTCTGCAGGAAAACTACTAAGCTTTCAAGTTTTATGGTTGCTTACATTTATTATTTGCATTTTTTTATCAGATTTTACAGTGTACCTTATTACAGGTTTAGAAGGCTATAGACCCTTTCCTATTGAGTTTTTTATGTACATCTTCTTTATCATAATACATGTTGTTTTTACCTTAAAGGTAATTACAAAACTCAATGCAAAAGAAAGTAATATCTTTACATCTATTCCCAATCTATTCTAATACTTAAATTCAGTGTTAATTTCTATAGCTCTGTAAATTACTAATATACAGCGATATTGTTTCAAGTGACATATAAATGCGGTAAGAATGCAGTATGTATGACTCTACAAATTAGAATCCTTTATTCTAATTTCGTCTTTTCAATTAAGAAACAATTTATAAAATAAAAACATGAAGAAACGTATATTAAGAATCAGTTTAATTATTGTATCAGCATTAATAATTTGGATAGCTTTCATAGCTTTTGAATCAGAGCCAAAAACCATTGGAGATTTAATGGAGAGCTATGAAGACCCTGGAGTAAGAATGAGAATCAGAAGCCCATTTAGTGGTACAGTACTAGTAGCAAAGAATGGAGAGGTGATTTTTGAAGAAGCTTATGGAGAAGAGGATAGAGAAAATGAAGTACCAAGTACTATTGATACAAAATACGGTATTGGTTCGGTAACCAAGCAATTTACTGCGATGCTCATTATGCAGCTGGTCGAAGAAAATAAGATAAAGCTTCATGATACTATCAATAAGTATCTCCCGTATCTACCTGCCGAAAAAGCAAATCATATCACAATTCATCAGTTATTGTCTCATACTTCTGGTTTACCTCATTACAATGGGTTGCAAGATATAGGTGTAAGCTTGAAAGATTTCGGAAATACAAGTTATTCCCCAAAAGAATTAGCAGTATTAATAGGTAAAACCAATTTAGTAAACAAACCCGGGACTCAATATTCTTATAGTAGTTTTGGCTATGATATTTTGGGAGTTGTTCTAGAAGAAGTCTCTGGCAAATCGTTTGCTGAACTGTTAGATGAAAAGATCGTTAATCCTTTAAAACTAAATAATACCGGATTTGGAACTAACGAATATATTTCGAAGGAACTAGCTAAAGGATATAGTTATAGAGAAGTTTACGGATGGGATTGGTGGATTTCAGAACATGGAGGTAAAACAACAGAAGCCCCTTTTAGAGACCAATCGACAGCTTATGCCGCAGGAGGGATGCATTCGACAGTTAAAGATTTATTTGTTTGGAGCGAAGCTGTCAAATCATATAAATTGTTATCCCCTGAATTAACCAAAATAATGCTGACACCCAACAAACATGGTCATTGTTATGGCTGGGTAAGAAATTGGGACGATATAATAGAGAAAAACATCAACGTAAGGTTATATGGTCATGGTGGAGCATTAACTGGTAATAGTGCGTTTATTGGAATGTATGATGATGCTACTACAATTATATACTTGTCTAACAGAAGTAACTTAAGAGCAGAAGAAATATTGCATCAAATATATTTGAGAGCTAATAATTTAAAAGATGAATACAGCCTAAAAGGATATCCTGATAGGAGTTCATACACCGCATTCAAAGAAGCAGGAGGTATGGCCGCTTTACAAAATTATTTTGATAGACTTTCGGAGTATAGTGGTTATAAAGTGAATCCATCAACTAGTACTATGCGAGGTGTTATGAATATTCATTTGGAAGCTGGGAAAATTAATGTTGCAGATAGTCTTAAAACGGCATTTTTTAATTCTCATAATCCAGATGAAAGAACAATTAATAAATTTGGATATAACTTTCTGTATTCTGATAATCCAAATTATGCTTTAGATTTTTTTAAAGAAAATACCGTGAAATATCCACTGTCTTCAAACGCTTGGGACAGTTTAGGAGAAGCATACTTTACTTATAAAGATTATAAAAAAGCAGCAATTTGTTATAAAAAAGCCGTAGCCTTAGGTGAAAAAGTATCTCATAAATCTTTAAAACTCTATAAAGAAAATCTTCAAAAAATAGAAAATATATTAAAAGGTTAATATTGTAATAGGTATTATACTTTCAATTGGCTCATTGTGAAATATCTCAATGAGCCAATTGTTAATTTGTTTTTTATGGGTGTTTTATAAAAAGAGTTCTTTTACTTTGTAAGTGCTGACTTTTGGAGTTCATTTAAACGATGTTTTAAATAGATTATGGGGTTGTTAGGGTTAATGTTGGTGGGAATGTATGTTGAAATTATAAAGGTTTTGTGTGTGATAAATCGTAGGGCGGCTAAAAAGAACTATCGTTTCGGTTTATTACTTATATAAATATCAGGTTTTAATTTTTCTCTTAAAAGCCAAATCAAAAGATTTGGTGGACTTAATAAATATACAAAGCCTTTGCCTTAAACACCAAAACCCGTATTAATTATAGCCATTGTTGTGTACTGTCTCTTATATTTCTTCATCAATATACTCTTCAACTTTAAAAGTCTTAGTCTTTAGATCGAAATAATGGTAAAATGCAAATGACCAATCCGTTTCAGGTTTACTGATTACCCCAAATAATTCGATTGTGTCATCTTTAATTCCATTAAACCAATATCCATGAAAGTCTGCAATTTTAAGAAAGTCCTGTCCTGCAATTTCTAGAAAGTCATTTTTCTTAAAGATTGTATCAACAAGGATTTCATTTGAGCTTTTAATCACTAAATGTTTTTCACTGTCTCTGTATTTGTCAATATGTTTTATTCCTTTACTTTCAAATTCGTTAGTAACAAAAGAGTCAAGAAATCTATTTTGAATTGAAATCCTTAGGTTTCTTGCAGAGATAATCGTATCATATTTGACTATATCCTTTTCTTCAGGGAAGTATCTTTCGACTACATTTTGATTATTTACACTTTCGTCTATCGAAATCGTCAAGGAGTCAATTTGCTTATCAGCCCTTTCTACTTTTACAGTCTTCTTTTCAATTAGGGTTTTTTCCTTTTTCTGTTCGGCACAACTTAGAAATAGAATAGTAGTCAATAAAATTAAAATTTGGTTTTTCATCTGTTTTTATAGTTTCAGTTAACGGCTAGCATATACGACGTAGGGGGGCGAAGCTCTACTTCCCCTATGCCTTGTTAGTGGCGTGTTTATTTTGCCTGTTTGCTTACATTCTGATAAAATACTGCGAGTGTGCTTACATAAAGTTTATCACATGCAATTCCATACAGATTGTAATATTGTTCAAAATAAGCGAAAACTATTGTATTATGCAAGTGTATTGTATTGTTTAAATACATAACACCACAGATATCTAGATTGCTTCGCTCGTTCCTCACTCGCAATGACGTATTGTTGCCTCAAACTCGCTAGAAATAAAATAAGCTTATACGTTTAGGTGTAGAAAAAAGGCAAGCTTTCCCTTGGAGTAAACTATTTATATTAACAACATTATTAGGTTTATCTATATCCATTGTTTTGGATGTTTCCCATTAGTTTAGGCCATGGAGAAGAATCACTAAGACCCATTCCGTTTCCTTTTAATGCATATATAATTAATGGAGACTGATCTCCAGCATGTACATAAATAGTTCCATCTTTAGCGATATTGACATTTGTTTCGTTCAAAGGCAGTCTTTTAACAATCTTATCACTACTCCAAAGCAGGGAAGCCGAACTTCCATTGTCTTTAATTGCACATACACGACCAGCACTATTTAATTGACCCATAACTATGATTACTCCGTCATTTCTAATTATAGGATCGCTTCCCCATTCTTCAAATAAAAAGGACCACTTTTTGGAACCAGTCTTCGTATCTATTGCGTACAAGTTTCTATCTTCAGCATTTATGTAAAATGTATTGCCATCATTTGAAAATACTACAGGTGTAAAAACTTCACCAATATTGCCAAGAGCAGGATAGTTGTCAGATGTTACCTCTACACCTGTAAGTTTATGTATTTTATGAACAAGGCCAGAATTTGATGATTGATAAATGAAATCTCCTGATATAGATGCAGGCATTCTTGCCTCAGTTTGTAAATTAAATTTCCAATTTACTGTAGAACTATCTCCTTCATCTGTGAGAGAAACCAAATAACCGTGTTGATTAGTAAGATAAATGACTCCGTTGTTATCTATTATCGCTCCTCCTAGATGACCTCTAGTATATTCTTCGTTCTCTTGTTGAGACACAGAACTTTCAACATAAGTCCATTTGATGGATCCATCATTGGCATTGAGGGCGTAGAAATTATCGCTAAGATTGGTAAATCCATCTCCTGCACCAACATATAAAGTATTGCCATCTGACGAAATAGTAATTACTGTACCAAAAGTTTCATTGCCAAATGTTTTTTTCCAAACCAAACTACCATCAGATGTTTTTACCTTATAAATACTTACTCCTCCAATGTAAGCGAAATTATTATCTGGACTAAGGCTGATTATAGTACCATCTATACTTATAGCAGTATCTTGATGCCACCTGAGTGAACCATCAAATTTGTATGAATATGTCCCATCTGAAGTTGCTATATATACATTGTTAGAGTTATCTATAGCTGTAGATGATTCTAAAGTTTCTCCCATTTCGGGG
>JABSPL010000143.1 GCA_013215105.1 Flavobacteriaceae bacterium | reverse complement strand
TTTAATTCTCTTTAAAATCCAAAACAACAACCTAGTTCAGCTAATCAATTTATTCATCCAAAATAAACTTCTCGAAATACCCATATTATATTTATAAGTACTTGCTCTTGTCAATAATGATATTCGAGATTGACATATAGGTACGTCGAATACTTAGTTGTTGTGGGGTGTTTTTAGTTTGTAATTCTTCATAAATATCATTTATAGATTTGCGATAATTTTCCTTTAAAAATACATTAACTAATTTATTATAACATTCCATTTCAATTCTGGAATCATTAATTTTAATTGTTTTTCTCTTTTTAATGTTGGACTGTTAACTGCAATTGTGTAAACAATGTCTTTTAAAGACTTCGATAACGCATTATTCAAAGTACAATTAATAGATTGGTCGTTACAAGAAAATTCAAAACCTGGATTATTCCAGTCTCCAATATATGATTTGTCCAATAGAATGGAGTTTGAAATATTATCATATAACTGTATCTGTATTTTGGCATAACTCATCATATTTTGTTTGTATAACTCAATTTTTGAAAAATTGATAACATACTGAACGCCTTCTTTTATTGATATTTGCTCTAAATTATTTATAGTTCCATTACTTTTTTGGTCTTTTAGTTTAATTAGTAAATTAGGAAATTTCTCGAAAAAACGATATGCCAAAAATTGGTGTGAAATTGAACTTGCCTGCTTGAAAAAATCCATTTTTTTGGAAAATTCAATTTCTGATTTTGTCATTTGCTGAATGTTGTCAGGCTGTGAATTAAATTCAGAAGAGGATAGATAAGTTTGTACTTCTTTATCTTTATATTGATTTTCAGATAAAGAGTTGTTATATGCAATTATTTCTTTTTCAAATGATTTCTCATGTTTTGTTTCATTTGGGGTAAGTATTACAATTGTTGGTTCTAATTTTGTTTGTCCAAAAGTTAAAACTGTTACAACTAAAAATAATAAAATAAATAATGTTTTTGTTCTTTTCATTTCGTTCTGTTGTGCTTGCCACTAGCCATTAGCGCCTAGCATATACGACGTAGGGTTTTCGAAGAGCTACTTTCCATTCATAAACCGAACGTCATTAGTATATCTGAACTTCATACCTAAACTACTTCTCCTATGGCGAGTACCTTGTTAGTGGTGTATTCATTTTACCTGTTTGATTACATTCTGATAAAATACTGCGAGTGTGCTTACATACAGTTTCTCACAAACAATTTCATACAGATTGTAATATTGTTCAAAATAAGAGAAAACAATTGAATTATACAAGTTTATAATTCTCTTTAAATTCAGAAATCACAGAAAACATGTTGTTTCCATAAAGTTACACACCCAAAACAAACTTCACGAAATATCAATAGTATGTTGTCTGTACGTGGGTTAGTCAATAATAGTATTCAGCGTTGGCATATCGACATGCCGAATACTTAGTTGTTGTAAATTGTTTTATTTGTTTTTAAGTATAATCTTATTTAAATTCTCGGCATCCAATTTGTCTCCAATATTTTTTAAGTCAATTTCTTTCCCATCTTTCATCTTTATTTTCAAAATTGATTGTTTATTAGAGTCATTTCCTGAGTAAATTAGCGTATTTAAAAGAAACATTGTGATCGAAAACTTGCTAGGAGTGAATTCAATATTAGAAATATTTTTGTAACTAATAAATTCCTTTTTAGTAAAAATATTCAACAAATTAAATTCCTTAGTTTGTATTCCTAATTTAGTAGCCGTTATTGATTTTTTTCGAGTAGAAATCAACACTATAAACCCTAAAAATAATATTATAATTACACTAAAACTTGGATCATTGTTGAAATTAAAAATAAAATAAACAGATACTCCAATTGCAATTATTCTTGTTAATAATATCCCAAATGAAAATTCATTAATCTTATATATCATCTCCTTGTAATTTTTATTCATTCTTTTCTGTAATTAATGTTATTATTCAAAAACACATCATAAATATTTAATTTCACTAAATTATTTACAACGGCTAGCATATACGAGGTAGGGCTTCGAAGAGCTACTTTCCATTCATTAACCGAACGACATTAGTATATCCAAACACAATTCCTAAACTACTTCCCCTATGTCGTGTGCCTTGTTATGGGCTTATACATTTTACTTACATTCTGATAAAATACTGCGAGTGTGCTTACATACAGTTTCTCACATGTAATTCCATACAGATTGTAATATTGTTCAAAATAAGAGAAAACAATTGAATTATACAAGTTTATAATTCTCTTTAAATTCAGAAATCACTCAGAATATGAATACCCTATAAACATGCTTTCACAAGGATTCTTATATTTGTATATTGCACTAGTAAATTTAATTATCTTTCACTATCAATGTCAAGTCTACCAGTGTTGTCCTTGACAATAGGTTCTTTATCAAATGTAACTGATATATTATGTGGTTTACCAAACAAGTTTGTCCCTTTTTCAAATTTATTACCACAAATAGTCACTTCGTTTTCATACCAACAATCAAAGAAATTTACGAAACTCTTGAAGTTGTTATTGGTAATATTTACTGGACAGCCAATTTTATTATGTCCTCCAGCTTGAAAGTCTAAGTAATTATCAAATATGCAATTATCAATTGTGAGTCCACCCAAAAAGTATGTGAATACGAATTGACATTTTTTGAACTGACAATTAATAAATATTACTGGTTTTTTAAATTGGGTTGCGCTTCCTGAAAAATATTCTATGACGCAATTTTCAATAACTACTTCTTTATCCCAACTTTCATCTGTTTCAATTTTTAGTTCACCACTAACGTAAGCGTCAGACAAAGGCTGTCCATCCTTCAATAGGTCAGTAGCCCTTTCAATTGAAATATTATGTTTAGGTGTCGTCTTCATTCTTTTTTTTGTTGCCATTAACAATGCGAATATACGTATTTCTTATATACAACCTATACCAGATGTCGTAATATCTCAAAATAAAATTACAGAAACTTGTAAAACAACGATAAAGTCTTTAAATTTAATATTAGTCAAAAGATATAGCGAATATTTCCAGATATAAGTATATAAGCTAATTCAATAATAAGCTAACAATACAGCGTTATGCCAAAAGGACTGTGGTTAGTTATACAAACTGTCTTTTGAAATTCCTTACAGCCTTCAGGAAACACAAACTCTATACCTTAAACAAGCTAGTTCTATGTTTTAAAATTAGAGCTTGTAGAATTTTATATTGGGATAAAATACCCTGAGAAAATTCAGATATTTTATAATAAGCAATTTAGCATCTAAAAAAACATCTAATTATTTTTGAAAAAAGCTAATTATCACTACCTTAGTAAAATATTACAAATTTTTTTAACTTAATACTTTTAGTATGAAACTATATAAAATTATATGCACTCAAGCACTTAAAATTTACATATGCATTGTTCTTTATTTTTTTGCAATGAAAATTATAGGAGCTGATGATATTGTACAACTAAGGCTTCTAAATTTTGTATTTGTTTTTTGGGGTGTTAACGGAGCCATCAAAAAGAATTTACATGAAAATAAAGACACTACTTATTTAATCAATTTATTTGTTGGATTCACTACTTCTATCTTAACTGTTTTACTTACAGTTATTTCTTTGGTTTTTTATATTACTTTTTTATATGCTGATTTTATTCATGTTATAGAAAGTAGTACTTTTTGGGGTTCCGAATTAAGGCTAACTATGATTGTTTTTGCTTTTCTGATAGAAGGGATTGCCTCTTCTATAATTTGTACTTTTATTCTAATGCAATATTGGAAGAACTATAAAAAATAAGGGACATATTATTTTTAGTTGTTGAATGTAAGGCTGTAAATAACAATCAGTTGATTTCTATAAAGATATGTTTTAGATGTACTTGTTATAATAAAACAATAGCCTAAAGTATCTATGTATATAAACTTATTGTATATATAACTAATATGAAAGAAAAATTTAAAGTTTTGTTTTTAGAGGAAGCGGAATTGTTTTTAGATAAATTAGATAAAAAAATAATAAATAAAATTCTTTATTATATTCGAAAATCAAGATTAATAAATGATTTAAAGTTATTTAAAAAACTAAATAATGACATATGGGAATTCAGAACTAAGTATATGGGTTTACAGTACCGATTATTTGCTTTTTGGGATGAAAATCAAAAATCATTAGTTGTGGCTACTCATGGAATAATCAAGAAAACAAGAAAGATAAAACCTATAGACTTAACTAGAGCAGAAAAAATGAGGGAAGAATATTTAGAAGATAAAAAACCAATAAAAAAAATAAAAACTTACAAATTAGAAGAAATAGAAGATAATTTAATAGGTAAAAAAGGAACTTTTAGACGGAATAAATATGAACAGAAGCTTAAGCTGGAGTATTTATGTGTACAAATCAAAGAAAGAAGAAAGCAAAGAGGATTAACAGAATCTCAATTAGGAGAATTGATAGATGTTAAAAAATCTCAAATATATAAGTTAGAGAGAAACTATAAAAATACAACTATAGGTACTTTGCAAAAAGTTTTTGTAGCTCTAAATTTTCAAGTTAACTTTAGTATAGTTGACTGTTTAGAAGAATCAGAGGTTTATAAAGAAAATCAATAAAGACTATGTTACAAAGCTCAATAAAAGTCTAGAGAGAAACAGTTGAATAAGCGTATTTAAATTTAAAGAACACCTTAAAAATCATTATATTATTTATTTTATTACGATATATAAGCATGGGTTTTAAAGGGCGTAATTTTTATAGAGAGTACCTTTTAGATATACTAATATTCTCAAGGTTTTCTAACAAATGTACAACCAAGTTTATGATAGAAGTTATAGTTTTATTCCTTTCTGTAAGTTATATAATTAACTTTTTCCAGTAGCAAAGATACGATGATTTCAATGAATAATATTACAGAAAAAACTTTGAAAAGGAATATGATTTATTGAGTTTTAAGACTGCTATAGTTGACAAACATTGTAGCTATAATAAAATTATAGCTTTTGATACTAGTCGTATAATAATATACAAGTAACCTAAAGGTAGACAATAGTACCTATAAGGAATACGATAATAAGCAGAAGGAACGCAATAGCTAGAGAGAGGAACTCCTTTGTAGGTTAAAAAACAAATATAAAAATATTGTTTTAAAAACAACATAGATACTAAACAATACCAGTTGTATTTCTGAATGACATAATAGAAATAGAATTATTTTTTTCTTTAACAAGGCAAAAATCTAAGCATAGCCTTAGCTATGGTTTAGCTCACCACCTTATTGTTTTTTTAGGGGAGTTCATTAATATCTAGGGAATTTTGATTTTTTAACGCAGATAAATGGAAAAAGAAACTATTTATCTAGGATATATTGAGGTTCAAAATGGTATAACACTCAGGGTCACACTAACTATTCGGATATTAGCCAATAAACCTCAAAAAAACACTTAACCATTAAGCCTCATAATAGGAGTTGGTAACTCTATTTTTTCTTTTATAAATCGTTTATGTACGCTTTCTCTTAGTAAACTTTTGAATTCGAATTCTTTGAAAGGGTCGTTTATCCATACTAAAGCTCTTAGGTTTATGAATATTTCATTTACTTCTATACACCTCAATCTTACTTGTGGTTTGTTAGCCAAAATGTCTTGAGGAGATCTGTTGTCTATAGTGTATTCCATTTTGAGAGCTTCTTCCTCTATTATTTTTTTTGCTTTATCTATGTCTGCTTTCAGCCCTATTTTAAAACTATTAAATGTCAGTATTTTACTGTCTTCTATAGTATGATTAAAAACCGATTCGGTACTTATCATAGAGTTAGGTATTATCAGTCGTTTGTTTTCGAAATTATTGATAACAGTATGCCTCATGGTTATGTCTTGTACTACCCCCATTCGGTTAGTGTCTAGTTTTATGAAGTCACCTACTCTAAAAGGCTTAAAGATTACAATAAAAACTCCTGCAATAAGGTTAGATATAGCCGATTGTGCAGCAAAACCTATAATGGCAGCTAGTATTCCTGCTCCAGAAAATATATATGAAGCTTTGTCTCTAAACGAGGGAATCGAGAACATTATTACCAAAAAAGAAGAAGTATAAACGAAAAACTTGATAGAGTTTTTGAAAAAATTAATTCCAGTTTCACTATCCTCCATGTCTTTAAGCTTTTTTTTAAGCCTTCTCTTTAATATGAAGCGTAATATTTTTGTGGCAAAAAATGAAATAATAAACACTATTAAGATGTATAATATTATGCTTTCAGCCGATTTTAAGTCATATATATTGTCTAGTTTCATTTTAGTTATATTTGAAAAACAATTCTAATTATTCTTTTGTTTAAATTATAAAAGTACTCTATATATTTGTTTTATAAAGTTAAATAATAGGTTATAATACAATAAATATAAGGACTATTCAATTTCTTTGATGTCGGCACATCTTAATTCTTTTATATCGTTATAAAACAGTTCAGAATCTTTTTGTCGTATACTTACTTTGTAGTTGCAGTCTAGTTCCATTATCTGTGATACTATTTTGACTTTTCTACGTTTTATTATTTTCATTATTTTATCCATAAAAGCATATTCGAATTTAAGACTGTAAGTTATATCTATAGTTCTTTCGACTATAGATGACAATTCTAAAGATTCTTTAGCCGCAGTTCTGTAAGCATTTATTAATCCGCCTACACCTAGTTTAGTGCCTCCAAAATACCTAATAACAACTATCAATATATCGGTAATATCAAACGCTTGTAGCTGTCCATATATAGGGTTTCCCGCAGAGTTACTAGGCTCTCCATCGTCGTTAGCTCTGTATCTTTTTTGAGATTTTCCTATCTGCCAAGCGTAGCACCAATGCCTTGCCGTATGATGCTCTTTTTTGAGAATATCAATTATATCTTTTACTTCGGACTCGTCTTGTATCGGGTAAGCTATACCTATAAATTTACTGCCTCTGTCCTTGAATAAACTAGGTTCAGACTCTTTTTCTATAGTTCTGTATGTATCTTTAGTTTCTATGACTTGTGTTTTTTATTATTTCTAAACTATCTGTAACTATTGTGGTTTTACTGACTGTTTCCCCTGTTATATTTGCCGATTTTACTCCCGAATGCAATCTGTTTTCCGAAGTGAATATTCTAGCTTCATCCCACAAATTAATGTCTATAAACGACTGTAGAGTGTAAGAGCCTCCTTCTATTATTAGTGATTGTAAGTTTTCATTGTACAAAATATTACAAATCTGAGTAGGGACATCCTTATCAAAATCTAAACTTATATATTTTATGTTTTCTCTGTCTTTAGCTTTATTTTGAGTTAAACATATGGTTGTTATAGTGTTGTCTAATATATTGCTATTAGGTTTTACTTTTAGAGTTTTATCTATAAAAACTCTAACAGGGTTGTTTCCTTCAAACAGCCTAGAGTTAAGACTAGGGTTATCGTTAATAACAGTGTTAGTACCGACTAGTATAGCTTGCTCTTGGGTTCTCCACTTGTGTGTTAGTTGCCTTGAATAAGTATTACTTATAGTGACAGGTTGGTGTTTATTACTGTTTGTTCTTGTTTTATCTATAAATAAATCTTTGGTTTGAGCCCATTTTAATATTATATAAGGGCGTTTTTTGTTGTGAAATGTAAAAAAACGCTTATTTATACTTAAACATTCCTTTTCTAAAACTCCGACTGTAACTTTACAACCAGCTTTTTCGAGTTTAGCTATACCCGAACCACTTACCTTAGAGAAACTATCAATACAACCAATAACCACATTGGGTATTTGATGTTTTATAATAAGATCGGCACAAGGAGGAGTTTTTCCGAAGTGACTACAAGGTTCTAAGTTTATATAAATAGTACTTTTAGCCAAAAGTTCTTTGTTTTTGACCGAATTAATGGCATTTACTTCAGCATGAGGTTCTCCTGCTTTTTTATGCCAACCTTCACCTATAATATTGTTGTTTTGGTCAATTATTACCGAGCCAACAAGAGGGTTGGGGTAAGTAAGCCCTAAGCCATTTTTAGCTAATTTTAGGCATCTGCGTATATATTTTTCATGTATCTTCACGCCGTAAAAATAATATAAAATGTCAACCAATCATATAGAATTACGTAAAATACTTGCTAAAGACAATAATGAACTAGCAGAGATAATAAGAGAGGTGCTTGTAGAGCAAGGAGCTCCTAAGGTAGGGACTGCTTATGAGGATCCTCATTTGTATAAAATGCACGAAAATTACGAGAAAGAAAAAGGCTTTTATTATGTGGCTTTAGTAGACGGGAAACTAGTAGGAGGCTGTGGAATAGGTTCTCTTTCAAAGGGAAATGAAGAAATATGCGAACTACAAAAAATGTATATACTAAAAAAATATAGAGGTTTAAAAATAGGTCGCAATCTTTTGATAAAATGCTTAGAAGAGGTTGAAGAATACGATTATAAACAATGTTATCTGGAAACTATGAGTTATATGATACCAGCACAAAAATTGTATAAAAGCATGGGTTTTGAAAGTATAGAAGCTCCTATGGGAGATACTTGCCACTATAGTTGTAATGTTTGGATGCTAAAACAATTGTAATGAAAATAGCTGTAGTAGTACTTAATTGGAACGGAAGGAGTTTGTTAGAAGAGTATTTACCTGTTTTGGTGAAAAACACTGATAATTCTGATGATATTTATATAATAGACAATAATTCGACAGATGATTCTATAGAATATATAGAAAATAATTTTCGGCAGATAAAAATAGTTCAATTAGAAGAAAATAACGGTTTTGCTAAAGGGTATAATTTGGGTTTAAAAGATATAGAAGCAGATGTTTATTGTTTGTTGAATTCGGATGTTAGAGTGAGTGAAAATTGGTTAGATCCTATAAAAAAAGAGTATAAAAAGAACCCAAGTACAGCTATAATACAACCCAAAATACTTGATGATAAAAACAAAACTCACTTCGAATATGCAGGAGCAGCCGGAGGTTTTATTGACAAATATGGCTATGCTTATGCGAGAGGGCGTGTTTTTGACACTATCGAAAAAGATAACGGGCAATATGATGATGATTGCAGTATAAACTGGGCTTCTGGAGCCTGTATGTTTGTCCGAAAAGAGGTTTTTGATAATCTAGGGGGTTTTGACGATGATTATTTTGCTCATTACGAAGAGATAGATTTTTGTTGGAGAGCTATTAATAAAGGTTTCGAAATTAAATATATTCATAACTCAACTGTTTATCACTTGGGAGGAGGGACTCTTGATAATTCTAGCCCCTTCAAAACTTATCTTAATTTTAGGAATTCACTTTTTACTTTACTTAAAAATTTACCTAAAGAGAAATTGTTTACTGTCATTTTTACTAGATTAGTTTTAGATGGTTTGGCAGGTGTTATGTTTTTTTTTAAAGGTAAATTCAAGAATATATTAGCGATTATAAAGGCTCATTTTTCTTTTTATTCAGGGCTGAGAAAAATGTGTAAAAAAAGAGGTTTTAACTCTAAAACTAAAAAATATTACAGAAGCACTAGCATAGTCAAATCTTATTATTTGAAAGGAAACAATAAGTTTGATTAACAACTTATTGTTTTTTATAAATAAAGCTCAAAAAACCTCCTTTAAAAGTAGAATATTCTTTAACTGAATTTGGGAAAACACTCATTCCTCTTTTGAAATATATTGCTAATTGGGGGGCTATGCTACTACTAAATTTTCGAAATAATATTTTCCGTAATTAATGTTAATATATAAATTCAATATGAAATCAATCTAAAAATATAAAGTTAATGTTTTTATTATAGAATGTTATCTGACTATTTTAGGGTCTTAAACATGGTATTACTTTGTTTTTTGAATAATAATAGTTGTTTATACTCAAAACATCAAAATCATTGTCTTTAGCAATGGTTTATATTATTATTATTTACCCATCTTTATTTTGTAAGCACTCGGTAAACCACGTACTATTTTTTCAGGTTTACCCAATTAGAAGGCAATAGTTCCTTTAGTTTATTAGCTTTATGTTCAGATATATTTTCTATAACATTAGTAAGCCACTCTAAAGGATTAACGTCATTAA
>JABSPL010000142.1 GCA_013215105.1 Flavobacteriaceae bacterium | reverse complement strand
TTTACAACTCCATGAGTTGCACATTCTTTTATCAATTTGAGTTTATACTCCGTCGTGTACTGTTTTTTTGTAGTTTCCATAATATAAAGTTAATGTTTTTATTATAGAATTAAGTATGACTATTTTAGGGGCTTAAACAATAGTCTATTGAACTTAATCTTATTTTCAATAGCTTATTGTTTTTCCTTGTTTTACTATAAGAAGAATTTTTACTCTACAACTTTATTTGCGACATTGATAATCTTATATGTTTACTATCGTATAGATATTCTTCCTTATAGGAACATTCTTTATCTGTAGAGTAATCTACATATAGCTCTTCATAATGTTTAAGTATATATTTTAATTTCTTTTTAAAATTTACTTTTTTACCAAGAACGACTTCATCTAACTCCATTATCTTAGGAGATAGCCATATAGTATCTGAATTGATGAAATTTCCTTCTGATAATTCAATTGTTTTATATAAAAAATGTTCTATCTTTATTTTTCCATCTCTTATATTTATCTTAGCTCTTCCATCAGCGTTAGTAATAGCTCCTTCATTCAAATTAGAATAATAAATATGTGTATTAGTAATCGGATATAAACTCACATCATCTATAACTATTATTTCCTTTACTTGCTGACTATATGCAAATAAACAGATGAAAAGAGAAGCATATAAAAATATTTTCTTTATCATATTAGTTTGTCGAATAATTGATTAAACTATATTATTATTTCCCAAATATACATATTTAATACTGTTTACGCTATAATGAATTCAATAATAAAACATATTGTTTATGTATGAAATATAATTACAGTTTTCGAGAATAAAGCCTTACAGTTAATATAATTATTCTTTAAGGAATGAAAACTCACAATTTATAAAGGCAAAGCAAATCTTCTTTATACAATGTTCATACGTCTTATGACTCTGTGTATCGGGATAAGAAATCTTCTTTATATGTTCTGCCTATGGGTATGGCTATGTTTGACAAGTATATAGTATTTCTCGATATTTTAGTAAGATACTGGGTGTTTACTATATATGATTTATGTACTCTGAAAAACACATTGCCATTTAATTTTGATATCCATTCTTTCAATGAATATGAGCTGAGATACGTTTTGGTAGTTGTGGTTATTTCTATATAATCTGTTACGGCTTTTAAGTATATTATGTCCTTTAATAGTATTTTGATAAGGTCGTAACCCGATTTTATGAGTATGCTATCTGTATCTTTGGTTTTGTCTGAAGTTAAATTATCTTCATTACTTTTGACTTCGGGCAACTTAGATATTGCCTGTATAAATCTTTGAAAAGAAAAAGGTTTTAACAAATAATCTATAACATTGTATTCGTAGCTTTCTAAAGCATATTCCGAAAAAGCTGTAGTCAATATTATATAAGGATGGTTAGGAACCGATTTCAAAAAATCAATACCTGATATTTTTGGCAGATGAATATCCAGAAATATTAAATCTACATTGTTTGTTTTTAAAAACTCTATAGCTTCTATAGCATTAGAAAACGTAGCTTTTAAGTCTAAATGCTTTATATCGGATATGTATTTGTGCAATATACGTTGTGCAGGTGGTTGGTCTTCTATTATTATACAAGTTCTTATCATTTTGTCATAGGTTTTAATTGTATAATCAAATTAACCTTAAAACAATTGTCTTCATCGGATATTGTCAAGTCATGAGTTTTAGGATATATTAGAGAAAGTCTCTTTTTGACATTATTAAGACCTATTCCTTTATTGTGGCTAGTAGTGTTGTAGTGAGTCAAATAATTGTTTTTACATTCAAAAACTAATTGACCACTATCATTAATATCTACGTTTATATCTATTTTGATATTATCCGTTTGGTTAGCAAGACTATGTTTGAAAGCATTTTCGACAAATACAGTTAATATTAATGGAGCTATATTGTATTTTTGCGATATATTAGATGTTTTGAAATTAACAATACCTCTATCTTCAATATGTAGTTCGTTAATCGTTATAAAATCATTCAGATGATATATCTCTTTGCTCAACGATACAAAATTTTCCTTGCAATCGTATAGCATATATCTAAGTACAGACGATAATCCTAAAATAAGAGAAGGTGTCTTAGGAGAATTATCTAAAGCGTAAGAATATAAATTATTTAAATTATTGAAAAGAAAATGTGGATTTATCTGTGATTTCAAAAATTGTAATTCACTATCTTTTATCGTTGTTTTTAAAACCTCTATTTCACTTTGCTTCTTGTTAAAATCCCAAGCAAACTTAAAAGCAACAAAAATGATAATAACAGGTAATATACCTATAAGAGTATAAAAGAAATTACTGAAAGAATTACCTTTAGTATCAGGGAAATATATCTTTTCTAAAACAAGTTCTTCAACCAGAAATATACCGATACATAATAAGAACAGATATAAGAAAAAAAGTTTAAATTTTTTCTTATAATATAGTTTAGGTAGCAGTACATAGTTTATTATAAATGCAACTAGACTGTAACTAGCAAAAAAAGCAAATTGATCAACACCTATATTACCTCTATTATGCTTATCGAAAGAATAGAAAATAAACAAAACTATAAAAACGGCAGATTGAAATAGAATCTCTTTATAATTCTTTCGGAATAAATGTACTAGTTTTATCATATCACAAAAATACTTCTTTTGATTAAATAAAACTATATATAATCTTTGAACGACCATTATAGACAGGTGAAATGCATAGTTGAGTCTTTGGAGTTTTGGTAAATATCTATAATTCTATCTAAAAATAGATACGATTTGTCGTTTAGGGTAATTATATGGTAGTTTAAAGATTTAATGTTTGAAAGTCTTTAAAAATATTAGACTTTTGCTTAAAATTTAAAAACCAACATTCATGTATAAAAATATATTCCTAACATTTAGTCTTTTCATACTAGGTATATCTTATTCTGTAGCTCAGAATAAATCGATAGATATTAAAGGAAAGGTTGTAGAGAGTGCTAATAAAATATCTATAGAATTTGCAACTATATTGATATTAGATAAAACCACCAATGAAGCTATAGCTGGAACAGTCGCAGATATAGATGGTGAGTTTGAATTGAAATACTATAAGGACAATGATTTTTATATAAAAGTTAGTTTTATAGGTTTTAAAGATAAGTTGATCAAGAAATTCAAAATAACAGATAATAAACTAGATATAGGTATTATAATCTTAAGCGAAGATGAATCTGTTTTAGCAGAAGTAACAGTAAGAGCCGAAAAGTCTCAAACGGTATTTAAGCTCGATAAAAGAGTTTTTAATGTAGGGAAAGACTTAAGTTCTACAGGTAGCAGTGCTTTGGAAATACTAGACAACGTTCCTTCGGTAGATGTGAATATAGAAGGGGTGATAAGCCTAAGAGGTAGTACAGGAGTTCAAATACTTATAAACGGAAAACCTTCGGTTGTAGCAAGTAGTAATGCTTTAGGGTCAATTACTGCCGATATGATAGAGAGAATAGAAGTTATTACCAATCCTTCAGCCAAATATGATGCAGAAGGTTCATCGGGGATTATAAATATAATAATTAAGAAATCAGAAAAAAGAGGGACAAACGGTTCGGTAACTATTAACACAGGAATACCCAAAAACCATAGTATTGGTTTTAGTTTGAACAGAAGAACTGAAAAGTTTAATTTGTTTAGTCAGTTTGGTTACGGAAAACGTGTTTTCCCTAAAGAATTCGAATCGAGAAATACTGATATAAGTAATGGTACAACTCTATATAATATAGGGAAGAGTGATAAGAATGAAGATTTTTATAATGTAATATTAGGTTTAGACTATCATATCAATGATCTTAATATGATTACTTTGTCAGGAAACTATACTTTTGAAAACGAAAAAGAATATTCAAACCAAATATACTCTCTTTCGAGTAACGATGTGCTTACTGATACATGGAGTAGAAACGAAGAAACTGAAGCTACTAACCCTAAGTGGCAATCTGAACTTCAATACAAAAAAGATTTTAAAGACAATAAAGATCATAATTTATTGATTAGCGCTTTAGGAACTTCTTTTGGTAAAGACAAAGAGTCTCTGTTTGAAAATACAACAAGCATAGGAAATAAACCTAACACTTCTCAGAAGGTATATACTGAGTTAGAACAAGAGAAATATACTTTCAAAATAGATTATATTCGTCCTTTTTCTGAAAAATACATATTAGAAATAGGTTCTCAATATGTTGTTAATACTATATATAACGATTATTCTATATCTGATTTGAATAATGAAATATGGTCTGTAAATGAAAATTATTCTAATATTTTAGATTATAGTCAGGGAGTTCTAGGTATGTACACTACAGGAACTTACGAAGGAGATAAATGGGGGATTAAAATGGGATTAAGATTAGAAAAAACAGATTTGAAAGCTAAATTGATTAATACTAATACTGAAAATAATCAGAAATACACTAATTTATTCCCTAGCGTTCATACTTCTTACAAAATAAATAACGATATATCTTTTCAGGCAGGTTATTCTAAAAGAATATTCAGACCTAGATCATGGGATTTGAATCCATTCTTTTCTTTTAGAGATAATTTTAATATACGTACAGGTAATCCCAATTTGGAACCAGAATTTACAGACTCTTACGAATTTACGAGTATTTATAAGTTAAACAAACTGTCTCTTAATTTTGGGCTTTACCACCGATATACCAAAGATGTAATAGAAAGAGTTATAAGTTTCGAAAACAATATAAGTACTTCCTCTCCACAAAATATAGGTACTAACAATACTACAGGTTTAGAATTGAATGCAAAATATAGTCCTTTTAATTGGTTTTCGATAACTATGGATATAAATTATAACACTTATATGAGGAAAGGAGAGTTCGAAGATATGATTTTTGATTTCTCAGCAGAACGATGGTCACTAAAAACTAAAGGTAAGTTTAGTTTACCAGCCAAAATAACTATGGAGATTACTGGTAACTATAGGTCTGAATACAAAACTATACAACAAACAATATCTGATAACTTTTTTATGAATTTGGGTTTACGTAAAAAAATAATGAAGGGTAAGATGAACGTTAGTCTAAGTGTAAGAGATATATTTGAAACTAGAAAAAGAGAATCTATAACAGATCAGATTGATTTTTATAATACAGCAACTAGCCAACGAGGACGTTTTGTTACTCTAGGCGTGAGCTTTGGTTTTGGAAAAGGAGACGCTATGGAGTTTTCTTCTGGTAGAAACCGTTTTTAGATATAAATGAAGTTTTAGTTAGAAAAAGCTAGTGTAAGTAATCCTTATACTAGCTTTTTCTTGTTAGTGGTAGTATTGTTTGTTGCTTATGTTTTAATAACAACTTAGTAGATTTTTATAACGGCTCTAGGCATAAAAAGAGCAAAACCTTTAGGGAAGTCTTACGAAGGTGATGACTTAGAGTCTTGCTATAAAAAGCTAATTACATTAGTTCATCATTTGGTGAAAGATATTTTGCTGTATAACTAGGTGAATCTTGTAAGTTAACAGCGAGTAACTAAGAAATCCCTACAGACGCTTGGGGTGTCTCAGTTGTAATTACGATAACGTACAGAATTCACAACGAAGTGAGATTACTTCTCTCGTTCCTCACTCGTAATGACGTACTGAATCCAACACGCCACGTCATTGCGAGGCACGAAGCAATCCCTACAGATGCTTCGCTATGACGATGACATACAGGATTCGCAATTACGTAAGATTACTTCGCTCGTTCCTCACTCGCAATGACGTACTGAATCCAACACACCACGTCATTGCGAGGTACGAAGCAATCCCTACAAACGCTTAGTTCTTCACTCGCTATGACGTACAGTATTCACAACGACGTAGAGATTGCTTCGCTCGTTCCCCACTAGCAATGACTTGCCTGTCGCATACACCAACAACAAAAAAAACCTGTACAGCATCTACAAAAGTAAACACCGCACAGGCAACTATCCGCCCTAAGTATAAAACTTAAGGCAGGGAGAAAAATCATTCTACCTACTCATACCAGAGAAAAATCCAGTAAAATAAGGTATCAACCACAAAAGCCATACAAACAAACTAAACCTATGAAAGCTTGTTAGTTGCTTAGGGTTATTTTTTATAACTATATATGTAGCCCATACTGTATGTACTAACATCAGTAACAAACCTAATATCCCTGTTATAGTATGGAAATTAAATATTATAACCTCCCCTACTTGTTTTTTGACATATACAGTTCCTAAGGTATCGGCTATAAGCCCTAACCAAAAAAATATAAGATGCCATGCTTTTAATTGTTTTTTTAATCTCTCAGCCCACACTCCTATAGTATAAAATACTAAGGCTAGAGTGAAATATATAAGCGCGTATAATACTATTGTTGGCATAATTTTTATTCGTTTTCTTTTCTACGTTTTATAACTCCCCAAGTGATAGCTCCTCCTATAAGGAATATTAACATAAGTATTGCTCCTATGTTTTCTTTTATAAGTTCTATTACTTGGTCTTTTTGTATTATTTGTTTTTCCAAAACCATACCTTCTTGATCGTCTGCTTTTTCGCTAGTACCAGTTCGTACTTTGTCTAAGGCATCGTTGTATGTTTTGTTCATATCATCACCCAGTAAAGCCGATATCATCTCTTTAAGTTTAGAGTTATTACAAACAAATCCGCTACAACCAGCTTCATAGTCTTTTATAAGCTTAGCATGTAAGTTAGCTATATCTTTCTGTACCGCTTGTGATGGCTTCCAGTATCCTTTTCTTACAGTCTCTAGCATTACGGCTGTCATTTCTTGTAAAGCATAAGGATTAGTCTTTTCGAAAAACTCTATAGTTCCTAAGTTACCTTTATCTTTTACGTATATATCGTAATAACCTTCCCATATCTCTTTGTCTATAGCGTCTGGTTTCATTACGTTCCATCCGTAAGTATCTCTAAAACTTTCGGCAAAACCAGCAGCTGCACTTTCTCCTTCTTTCATCTGTACTTTTATGAATTTAGGATTGAACAAATTGGTTCTGGTCTCCGTCCAAATAGCTTCTTTTAATGTTTGTGCTTTAGGATTGTATCTGTTTCTGTTATCACTAAAATATCCATCAGGGTCTTTACCTGTAGTTACACGGATACTCGCAGTAATCCCTCCCATAAACTCATAAACATGATCCAAAGATATAGGTCCTGTTTCGTTCGAAGAACGAGGGTGAACAACTATCTCGGTGTTAGTCATCATAGTTTCGAACATTCCTTTCTTATAAACTGACCATTCCTGCTCGCTATACATAGCACCCATATTACCTATATAAGTCTCGGCAATATCGTTTTCGGTTTCCCATTTATCTCCTTGTTCTACCAGTCCCATGATACCTGTACCATAGTTCCCGTTAAGCCCTCCGAATACTCTTGTAGTAGAATATTTCTTAGCATCTTCTGGAGAGAATCCTTTTTCTTTAAGTTCTCTTTCGGCTGTTATTACTCCTAGCTTTACATAGTTTTTATAAACAGGATCATCGTCTGCCTGTGCAGCTAGTCTTACTGCTTTGTTTATAAGGTATATCCTCGATGCTGCTATGTCTCGGAACTGTCCCGAAGTCTGAACTAATACATCTATCCTAGGTCTTTTTAGTTTTTCCATAGGGATAAGCTTTACATCGTGAACCCTTCCGTAGCTATTACGCACTGGTTCTACACCTAACATATACATTATCTGTCCTATATTCATACCTTGGTTACGGATAAACTCTCCTCCCCAAAGTGAATAAGCTATCTTTTTAGGATAATCACCATGCTTGGCTATATGCTTCTGTAATATCTGCTCTGCTATTAATTGTCCAGTTTCAAAAGCTTCCTTAGTAGGAGTTACTTGCTCGTTTATAGAATATAAATTCTTTCCCGTAGGAACTGCCAAAGGATTAGAAACAGGATCTCCTCCCGATGAAGGTGCTATATAACCCCCATTCATTCCGTTTACAAAAGCATCTAATTCCAAACTTGGAGAGATTGTTATACCATGCTCATAGTTTTTGATGTCTAGTAAACTGTTTTTTAATTGCAATAAAGCAGCTAATATATTCTTCTCTCTTGCTATTTCTTTTTTAAGTAAAAACTCTATAGTTTCTTTCTTCTCTTTTATATTATCTAGTCCTTTACTACTCGACAATATTTTAGAAACTACCGAAAGATTAACACTAGTATCCTTAGCCTCTGCTATAGCTTGTTTGTTTTCCAAATAATAAGAAACAACCGATATCATCTCTTCTAAACCTTGCTTAGTAGTAGTTTTATTTTCTTTGGCAAATGCTTTAGAGTCTTTATTATAAACCGATAATATAGATTTTAATTTATTCTTATCTTCAGCTTTCTTTATAGTATTAGCATCTAACATCCCTCTATAAGATTTTATACTAGCCAATACACTCTCATCTTCTAAGTGTTTGAACACTTCTATTTTGTTTACCGAATCTTGTACAAACTTCAATAACTTAACAAAAGTCTTGTTTTCTATAGCTTTTACTTTCCATAAAACAGCTTCGTTAAACTGTGCTGAAGTCTTAAATTGAGTAAAACTTCTTTTGTTCAAAAGACCAGATAGTTCTTTATAACCTTCTGTAGTTTGCAAATATTCTACAGACTCAGATGTACTTCTGGTAGCTAACAAATGAACTAATAATTGCTTTGCTTTATTTAAAGTAACCTCTTCTTTTTTAAGACTAGAACGAGGAACCATAGTATGAGTCTTTATATCATAAACTAAGTCTTTTTTGGTCTTAGAAGGTTTCTTGGTTGTCTTCTTCCTAGCATAACTACCTCCATAATAACTAGAAATAGGAGTTTTGTCTAAGTCTCCATATTCCCCGTCTAGTTTTTCTAATAATTTCTTATTATTATCACCAAACAAACTCATAGGATCAACTCCTTTCAATATCACTTTATTGATTATAAAACTAGCTTGTCCTTCAAAGTCATCAGCATCTATATCTTTAAGACTTTTTACCTCTCTGTGCTTATGTTCTACTTCTCTCTCGTTCTTGTTTCTGTAATGATACAATTCGCTAAGACTTGCCGAAATAGGATCTATAGCCATCATTCTAACGGTTTCGTTTCTCTCTTGCTCAGTCTGGCTAAGCCCTAAAGTATGAAGTCCCATTATTATCTTTTCACCCTCTACTTCGTGAAGATAACTATGTATAGTTTCCACAGTTTTGCTACTAAGTTCTTCTATTTCTTGCTTAGACATTTCCAAATCTTTGTCTAAATGCAACGAATCTATAACCTTTTGTATTTTTTTCTTATAAGTTTTCTTCAAAGGTCCTTCTTCTAATCCTTCGTATTTATGCAAAGTCTCGGTGATATCTTTAAGGTCTCCATAAAGTTCTGAGTCAGAATAAGGAGGAGTAAGGTGCGAAACCATAGTAGCATAAGTTCTACGCTTAGCCATCATAGCCTCTCCTATATTGTCTATAGAATAAATATAAAGATGAGGAACAGGAGCTATAAGTGCCTCTGGCCAGTCTTTAAGAGAAAGTACCATTTGTTTCCAAGGGGTAAACTCTACCGAACCATGAGCTCCAAAGTGAGCAACTACATCGGTCTTAAAGCTCATTCTAGCCCAAAGATACGAGGCTATATAAGCATGTGTAGGTGGTTTCTTAACTCCGTGAGCAAGTTTGAATTCGTTCTCGCCAAGTGCAGCAGGTAATACTGGCATAAGTGCTATATTACCAAATATAACTCTAGGTATAGCTATATGGTTCTCCTCTCCTATCTTAGTTGTAAGATATGTCCCTGGAGCTTCACCGTAAGCTTTCTTTACTTGAGCATAACTCTCAGCATCTAACTCACTCTTACACCAAGACTCATATTCAGTCTTAGATATAAATGCAGGATTTCCTTCTTTCAGAAACTCTTTAAAAGTTCCTTTAGCATAGTCTCCTAGCAAAGGTCCTTCTGTGTATATTCTTTTGATGAAATGCTTGTAATTACTAAGATTCCCTACATTATAACCTTCACTTTTAAGTTTGTTAAGCAATTTAAATATTGACTGCCCTACTTCCAAACCACCAGCTCCCATTGCATTCTTACCAGGACCTTTATAGTAATATATTACAAGTTTTTTGTCTTGGTTTGGTTTGGTTCTAAGTGACAACCAACGCTCTGCAGTTTCACAAAAACTTTTTATTCTCCTAGGTATAGCCTTAAAAGTATGAAAACCTTCTTCGGTGATATATTCGGCAGCTATAGCAAAAGGGTGTATAGCTCCATCAAGCTCAGGTACTACTATGTTTTGCCCCATTATACCACCAGATATTCCTTGCTGATCGTCTAACCATTCCTTTTCGGTCTGATAAACTAGTTGTGGAGTCAAGTACAAAATATTGTTTTCTTTAAGCCAGTCAACAGCTTTGTCCCCATGCCCCATTCTACCGTGAGGGAAACTAATAACCATATCAGGATTTATAGCTTTTAGGTTTTGTGTCTTCTTTTTGTAACCATCAAGGCATACTACGTTAAAACCTCTTCCTTCTAGCTCTATTATCATCTCGTCCATATAAGAACGGAATTGCGATTGAGATCCATTGTTGGCACTCATTATAACTATAGTATGAGCGTCTTGCTTATAAAAACCTTTTTCTTTATAATAAGCCCAATAATCTTTAGTGTTTTCGAAATAATCATCAGTACCTATTCGGTACAATACATCTTGAGGTAATATTTTAACATCGGTAACAGCTTCGCTAAACAGACTTTTACCATCTAATACTTTACGAGAATAATTAAGCCAACGCTGAGTATTTTCGACACTATCGTTGCCAAAACAATCTTTTATATACTTAAGGTCGTCACCTGTTATATTACTAAAATCGTTTTCTTGACTAGTTGCCATCAGCACGTGTACCTTAGCACCGTTGTCCATAGCCTTCTTTATATTGGCTTTCTGCTCTACCGTAAGTATACTTATATGCGAAAGCAATATCACCGGATAGTCTACCAACTCGTCAAAGTTGTTAGTCTTTGGGTCTATCTGTATAGTTTCTATAAAGTGGTTGTCGTTGGCTTTAGATATCTCAGCCATTTGTGAATCTCTAAAGTTTACCAATCCTATTTTGGTAAATTTTATTTTATAAGCCCCAAAAGCTAATAGAATAGCTCCTAACAGGATTATATATTTTAATTTGTTTTTCATTTGTGTTGTTTAAAACTCTTATTTAATCTTCGGGTATATATATTATTTCTCCATTTTCTAACTGATAAGCAGTTCCTACTTTCTTACCTTTTCCGTTAGACGATTTTCCTTTAGTTCCTTTGTACTTTTCTATAGTCTTACCTGTTCTCTTTATTATCTCCATATTGGGTTTACCAGGGTTTTTGACTATAGTAAAGTCTTCGTTAGTCATCATCTCAGGCATATTAAAACGAGTTACTAAGGCAACCATTAGTGCTAAGGCAAACACCATAGCTACATCGAACAAATTTGCCATTCCTGCCATAGGATCATCGTCTTCGCTGTTGTTTAAGAATTTTCCTCTACGCATTTTTGTCGGCATTTAATAGGTTAGCTATATATTCTAAGTTGTTAATATCAGCAACAAACCAACGTTGCTTCACTAGTTGAGTTACATAACCGATACCCCCTGCAAAAAGGCCAACCACGGTGGTCGAAAATGCTACTTGCATGTTTTGAGCCATCGATGCTATATCTCCTTGAGCTAATCCCATAAGTGCTGGTCCCATTGGTATTAACGTTCCCATAAGTCCTATCATAGGTCCTAGTTTGGCTAACGATTTAGAACTGCTCAACTCCTTTTCGGCTGCTATTTCGAAGTCTGCTAATACCTTTTCGGTTATTACCTCTCTTCCCTTAGCGTTTAATATTCTTTGCAAGTGAGTGTTAAACATCTTATTTCCTTTTATATTTGCATCAGATATATCTTCTTTTTCTAAGTTTTCTATAAGAGTTTTTTGTTTCTTTTCTTGTTTTATCCTCGCTATATACATACCGAAAAAGCCTCCTAAAAGCATTAATGCCCTTACGAAACCAAATAATAAAAGTGCTATTACTGGTACTAATAATCCTGTTGATATCCAGAATAAAATGTTTGTTACGCTATTCATTTGAGTTTATTTTTGTGATTGTTATTTAATAGTCCCCTCTTGAGAGGGGGTTAGGGGGTGTGTTACGTTGTGTTGTGTAGGTTGTTACGTTGTGTTCTATTGGTGTTTTATTGTTTTTTTCTTTGGTACATCATATAACCTATAACAGTAATTATAAGTACAACAACTGTCAGAAACAGTATAGAGAAATAGTCTATAGTTATCTGTGTGAACTGTACTTTCTTTCCTTTGGCTATAAGAGGCAAGAACATAGCCAATAATAGTTGAAACAAAGACATTAAAGCTTGTGTTTCGGTTCTTGTTTCCCATTTGCTGATGATTAATTGCAATACATAAGAAAGTAAAGCGATAGACAGTACTGTAGCTACAAAAAATGCAATAGCTAATAGAGAGAACGAATAACCATCGATTTTTAAGAATACATAAGTTTGCAAAAACACAAGACTTATTACAAACTGAAAGGTAGGTATTACCGATATCCATTTCCACAGATTAGGGTATTTGATGCTATAAAAACTTTTTATCTGTACCACTGTTAGCACCAGTATTATGATAGCCTCGAAGGTTAATGCCATAGCAATGCCCGATATTAGGTTAGGTTGTGATACTAACCAGTCAAGTAATTGATTGTTTTGTTTTAAAGAAAAGCTATAAAAACATACCGCTATTATTGATGGTAAAACGATAGCTAGCCATCGTAATTTGTTGCCTTTGAGTAAAGAGACTCTTGTAGCTGTAAGTGATACTATAGTCAGGAGATATAGTAATAGTAAATATTTCATTTATTTAGACTGATTAAAAATAACGTCGCAAATCTATTTATAATTAGTCTAAATAAAAAGGTTTTTGTGTTGTTTTTTTGTTAGGGGTGTTTTGTTAGGTATTACTGAGTGTTATGTATGTTCTTTATTTAACAAATAACATCAAGTTTACTAGGCTTTGACCCATAAATACCTTTCTTACTTTTTATCAATATGTTGTTGAATTCAAGCCCATTATAAGTTAATCTATGGCTTGTTTTAAAAGTAAAAAAAAACAAAAAGAAGCCCCAAAACATCCAGAATAGATAATTTACCTCAACTATATTTATTAATTTCACTATATCTAATACAAATACGATACAATAACACTTCTACAAGAAATAATCACATATTTATCATATATATAGTTTTTATGGTATAGGTTAAATAAATCCAAATATTACATAATAAACAGCTTTTTTTATGTAATTTAGTAATATCTTTAATTTAAAACATTATAAACATGAAAAAAATAATTGTACCAATAGATTTCTCTAGTCATTCAGAATACGCACTAAAGACTTCAGTTACCTTAGCCAAAAAGCATAATTTAGAGATTTTACTTTTACACATGTTAGAACTAGAGTCTGGAATTATCTCAGGAAACACTACTAATATTAAAGAAACAACTCTTTTTCATATAAGATTAGCAGAGAAAAATTTTAAAGAATTTTTAAACAAAGAGTATTTAAATGGAGTAAAAATCACAGCAATTATTAAACATTTTAAGGTGTTTAGTGAGATCAATAAAATTGCAAAAGAGCAAAATGCCGATTTAATAGTCATGGGTTCTCATGGAAGTAGTGGCTATAAAGAAGTTTTTATGGGTTCGAATACTGAAAAGGTTGTTAGAAGCTCTGAAATACCAGTTTTAATTATAAAAAACAGTCAAGAAAATTTAAACTTTGAGTCTGTTGTTTTTGCTTTAGATTTCTCTGAAAAGTCGATAGATGCCTATAAAAAAGCAATGAAAATCCTATCCATTTTAGCAGATAAAATACATCTAGTACATATAAATACTCCGCTTTCTGATTTTAAGAGTTCTGATGAAATTAGAACTAAAGCTATTAATTTTTTAGAAAAATCAGAAGGAAACATTAGTAAATTGAATACTATTAATTATGTTGCTGATTATTCTATAGAGCAAGGGATTTTTAATTTTAGTAATGTAGTTGGCGGAAATTTAATTTCTGCAATAACCAATGGTAGGACAGGTATTTCACATTATTTTACACGAAGTATTTCTGAAGATATAGCTAATCATGCCTCGATTCCGGTAATTACTTTTAAAATGTAAGAATATAAACAACTATTGCACTTATATTCATTTTGGTTCTACTGAGTTTTTAGTTGGTTTCTATATCTATTCAAAAGCAATAACGTTATTTGTAAAGATGTCCTTAGTTAAAAAAAGTAAGCTTACTGTTAGTCTTATGATGTTAAAAAAAATTATTATGTTCTTTTTCCATCGCTGAAAAGAACCGAAAAATCTAGTCCAATTAAAAAAGCCTCATAGAGGCCTTAGTGTTATTACTTGTCTCTGGCACTGCCAGTATTTTTTGACGGACATTGTGTTTAATCCTCTAAAAGAGTAATACTTAATTCTATAATAAAAACATTAACTTTATATTATGGAAACTACAAAAAAAATAGCCTCAAGATAATTGAAAAAGATGGTAATTATATTTAAGCTCTGTTATTAGAATATTTTCCATAAGAGAGTTTAAAAACAGTGATAAAAAGGCCGAAAAATATACGAGATATTATATTTCTAGTTTAAAAGATAATGCTGTTTATTTTCAAAAACATATAAGAAGTCATTGGGATGTATAAAACAAGCTACATTGGATATTATCTGTAGTATTTCACGAGGACTATTCTAGGAAAAGAACAGGTAATTCAGCTCAAAACTACTCTATTTTATTAAAAACAGCTTTAAATTTACTTAAAAACGAGAAAACTGAGAAACAAGGAATAGCAGGTGAAAGACTTAAAGCAAGGTGGTATATAAACTATTTATTGAAAGCATTAGGCGTTAAGTGTGAGTTTGCCCTGAGGATTCTAGTCTGCTATTTGTCTATTACTCCTTATTTATATACATTTGCAGATATTATTTTAATAAACCCAGATTACCATTGAGATTAACTATATCCATATTTGTAGCTTTTATACTATTTTCGTGTAAAGACAAGGAAGAATTAGCTACAATAAACCCTATACAAGAAGAAGCTACTATAAACTTTAGCTATACCCTAGCAGGTATAGTCGAGCAGTCTTTTTCGAAAAAAGGTAGCAACACATCGAAAAGAGCTAGTAAAAATATTATGGCCTCTTTGAAAATAATAGAGCAAGGTACCCATATTACAAAAACTGTTCCTTTGATTGTTAGCCTAAACGAGTCAGACATGAGCGTTTCTTCGGACTTTTATACTATGCTTTCCCCTGGGATATATTATTTTCATTTACAAATAGAATACGAAAAATATAGCTATTGGGGAACTTCTACATACGTGGAGATACTTGAAGGCTCTGAAAACCTAATAAACATACGATTATTCCCTATATTAGGCGGTATAAAATTAGATTATAATCCTTTGGAAAGAATGACTCTAAAATTCGATTATTCTCAAAGCGATCTGTCTGAAATACCTTATCCTAGAGTAGGATACAAAATAGACAATAAGCCAGAAATAATAGTAGCCTTAAACACTCAGATAGAAGATGGTTTGGATGTTAATGAAGTTTCTCTGAATGTATCTGAGGGTGAACACAACATTAAACTAAGATTTTTTAATGGAGCTTTCCAAATAGGGAAATCTGTAGAGGCTCAAGAAAAACCTTATTTAAAAAAAGATGGAACTGTAGCTACTATAGACATAGAGCCTTTTATAGCTACTCTTAGTGCAATATCAATATCTGATGGTGGTAATTTGGCTATGACTTTAGAGATGTCTAACGCTATTGTCGATATAGTCGGAGGCATAGAGAACTTGGACTACAAGGTTCAGATGTTTGGAGGGAGTAATAACAATAAAAAACCAGATTCTTACTCTTTCATAGCAAAAGTCGATACACACGAATTATCTATTAATTTCCCTATGTTTGAGTATCTAGAAACTTCTTTTCTTTTTACTTTTACCGACAAAAGAGATGGTTCTATAGTTACAAATATAGCTTTTAACAAAATAAATATATCAGGTAACAATTATAGTGAACAAACGGCATTTAGTGTAGCCGACAATAATATTAACTATGATGAATATGGAGGCTCAATACTCCTGATAGCTATTAATCTTAACGACGTTAAAGTTAATGGTGTAAGTGCCTCAGAAGAAGGTGGCTTAATTGATAACCTAGGTATAACCAATAAAATACAGACTAATATTAAAAGCTTATCCTTTTTACACAACAAAGGTACTTTTACACTTGTTTTGAATAAAGGAACTAGAACTATAAACAAAGTAGTTACTTTATCTGCTGGAGAAAACAAAACAGTAAATGTAGATTGGTTCTCTGAGAGTAAGCTATATCTTACGGACTACAAGGCTCATAAAGATTTATGGGAATTAAACAAATCGGTAATTGCTGCTAAGACTAATGGTTGGGATTGGAATAAAAGCCTTTCTAATGTTACTAAACAGAATTTTAAACAAAATATAGTACAAAATATAGGTGGACATACTATAGATGGCAGTACAAGAATAGATCAGCTCAATATCAATGGTATAAAAATAACTCAATTACCTACATCTATAGGTGATATGATAGAGCTTACAAGTGTAATTATCAAAAACACCGATATAACAGAGGTTCCTAAAGAAATAGCCAGTTTATATAAGCTCACCAGATTAAACTTGAGTGACAATACTTCTCTTACTAGTGTGCCTACTGAAATAGGACAGTTGACAAATCTTAAAACATTATCTTTTAGCCGTAGTACTTCACTCACTAGTTTACCCTCTGAGATAGGGCAATTAAAAAACTTAGAACACCTCTATATAACTGGCAATACAGGTATAACTTGTTTGCCACAGGAAATATGGGATATGACAAGTAAGTATGGAACGCAAATACATACTGCTTTAAATGAAACTAATAACACCTGTAATTAAATAATATATTATGAAAAAAATTAGTTTTATATTAATTATTATAATGTTGTTTTCTTGTAAAGATGACAGTATAGCAGATATTTCCTCTGAGGGGGACATCAGTTTAGAGTTTGAATATACATTAACTAGTAGTGTTTACCAGATATTAGCAAATAAATCGCCTCTAGCCAGACGATCGTCTAAAAACGCACTTGCTACTATGACTATCACCAATACGGATGCTGGGATAGAAGAAACTATGGATTGGATAATAATCTTAGACTTAGATAGCTTCACAGTGTCTTCTGACTTTAAAAAAATATTAAAACCCGGTAACTATAGCTTTCATCTAGAGCTAAAACACCTAGGATATAAATACTTAGGAACTTCGGGAGCCGTTAGTATTAACCAAGGTAATAACGCCCCTATTGCTATAACTATAACTCCTGTATTAGGAAATATTGGTTTAAGCTATACTGTAAACAGTCAATCTGTTTTGGAGTTTAACTACGACACTAGTCTTATTACGGAGGTAGGCCTACCTAAAATAGGTTACACTATCGATAGTGACCCTGAAATTGTAATAGCTCTGAATACTGTAATAGAACCGGAGTTAGGAATAAACCAAGTTTATATTTACATAAATGGTAGCCATACTATAAAGCTAAAATTATATGACGGCAATAAATTAGTAGGTAGGTCCGATGCTTCTCAGGAGACTATCAATTTTGTAGGAGGGAGTAGTCATACCATAGACATAAACCCTATAACTGCCAATATAAAAATAAACACCCCCATAGAGGGAGGTGATTTCTTATCTACTTTCAACATCCCTTATAGCGTTGTTAATGATGTGACTGGTAAAACAGATTTAAAAGGAAAAATACAAATAACGGGAAGCAAAACAGGTAGTATAGAAGGAGACTTTACCTTTGAAGATGATGGTACGTCTTACACTTCAGATATAACTTTAAATAATATATACTACGAAACTGTAGACATATATATAGAGATAGAAGACAATGATGGAAGTGTTTTTAATATTACCTATAACAATGTTTCTCTTAACAAAGAGTCTATTGATATAAACCAATATATAGGTGTACCTATAAAAGCATTAAGTTCTGATAGGCTATTGTCTAATGTACTGCTGAAAACAGTAGATATTTATGGAGTTCCTGTCAATGGTGTTACTGTATCTATAAAAAACGGAAGTACAATTGGTATTACCAATGGTCTATACAATGTAGATGGATCATTAGAGTTTATATCTAATAGTGGGACACTTACTTTTGTATTAAACGCTGGTTCTAAAACCGTAGAAAGAACTATAATACTTAAGCCATTAGAGGTTACAAATATAATCGTGGACTGGAACACCAATTCTGCCCTTGATTATATTACAGACTATAAAGTTCTTAAAGATTTCAGGGATTTGAATAAAGCTGTAATTGACAATAAAATTGGAGGTCTGAAATCTATTTGGAATAAAAGTCTTCAGAATGTTACTCTAGCAAATATGAAAAGTATAGTAGCGGCTCTAGACGGTGGTAATAATGTTAACGGCAGTGGTAGAATAACCATTTTGAGACTCAAGAACATTAAATATAACAATACCCAGAAAATAGAAAAATTACCCTCTTCTATAGGAAATATGTCTAAACTTAAAGAATTAACTCTTGTAGAAACCGATATATCAGAGATACCTAAAGAAGTATCTTTTTTACAAAATTTAAACAGATTAGAAATTCAACAGTCTCCTGTAAGCTGTCTATATCAGGAAATATGGGATATGACCGGAGTAACAATTTCGGGTGTAAGCACCGGAAACGTATGTAATTAATAATAAAGGTATTCTATATATATTAACTAAACGTACTTCTCCATAAATCCACATTGATATCTGTATTGTTTTCAGACACTTACTAGTTTAAGTATAACATACGATATAATTTTGTATATTTACATTTATATTATTAAAAATAAATACTATTTATATATTGAGATTAACTATATACATACTTGTAGTTTTAATGCTGTTTTCGTGTAAAGACAAGGAAGAATCAGCTACAATAAACCCTGCACAAGAAGAAACTACTATAAACTTTAGCTACACCCTTACAGGTATAGTCGAGCAGTCTTTTTCGAAAAAAGGTGGTAATACATCAAAAAGGGCTAGTAATAATATTATGGCCTCTATGACTATAACAGAGCAAGGTACTGGTATTACAAATACTTTCCCTTTGGTTGTTAGTATTGATCCGTCAGCTATAACTATTTCTTCCGATTTTTACACTATACTATCTCCTGGGATATATTCTTTTTATTTGGAAGTAGAATACCAAGAGTATATATACAGTGGTAATTCGGCATATATAACTATACTAGAGACCCCTGAAAACTTAGTCGAAATACGATTAAAACCTATATTAGGCGGTCTTAATTTAGATTATAACCCTTTGGAAAGAATGACCATGAAATTTGATTATTCTCAAAGTGATTTATCTGAAATACCTTACCCTAGGGTAGGATACAAAATAGACAATGGAGCAGAGATAATAGTAGCCTTAAATACTCAGATAGAAGAAGGTTTGGATGTTAATGAAGTTTCCCTAAATGTAGGCGTAGGTATTCATAACATTAAACTAAGATTCTTTAATGGAGCTTTCCAAGTAGGAAAATCTGTAGAAGATCAAGAAAACCCTTATTTAAAGAAAGATGGAACTGTAGCGACTATAGACATAGAACCCTTTATAGCTACTCTTAGTGCAATACCAACATCTAATGGTGGTAATTTGGCTATGTCCTTAGAGATGTCTAACGCCATTGTCCATATAGTCGGAGGAATAGATAACTTAGGTTACAAGGCTCAGATGTTTGGCAAAAAAAACAACCTAAAAGAGCCTGATTATTACTCTTTGGTAGCAAAAGCCAACACACACGAATTATCTATTAATTTCCCTGTATATAAATACAAAGAAACATCTTTTCTTTTTACTTTTATCGACAAAAGAGATGGTTCTATAGTTACAAATATAGTTTTCGACAAAATAAATATGTCAGGTGGTAATTACAGTGAACAAACGGCATTTAGTGTAGCCGACAATAATATTAACTATGAGCAATATGGAGGTTCAATACTCCTGAGTGCTATTAATTTTAATGGCAAAAAAACAGTAGGAATAAATGTATCAGAGCAAGCTAGTTTGATTGATAACCTAGGTATAACCAATAAAATACAACCTAATAATAAAAGGTTATCGTTTTTACATAACAAAGGGACATTTAAACTTACCTTAAGTAAAGATAATATAACGGTAAACAAAGTAATTACTTTATCTGCCGGAGAAAACAAAACAGTGAATGTAGATTGGTTCGATGAAGACCAACTATATCTTACGGACTACAAGGCTCATAAAGATTTATGGGAATTAAACAAATCGGTAATTGCTGCTAAGACCGGAAGTTGGAATTGGAATAAAAACCTTTCTAATGTTAGTAAAACAAATTTCAAACAAAATATAGTACAAAATATAGGTGGACATACTATAGATGGCAGTACAAGAATAGATCAGCTTAATATCAATGGTATAAAAATAACCCAATTACCTACATCGATAGGTGATATGATAGAACTTACAAGTGTAATTATTAAAAACACTGATATAACAGATATACCTAAAGAGATAGCTAATTTATATAAACTTCAAACATTAGACTTGAGTGATAACACTTTACTCACTAGTTTACCTGCCGAAATAGGGCAATTAAAAAATTTAAACGACCTATATATTGGCAATACAGCTATAACTTGTTTGCCCCAGGAAATATGGGATATGACCAGTAAGTATGGAACAGTAATACATACTTCTTTAAATGAAACTAATAACACCTGTAATTAAATAATCTATTATGAAAAAAATTAGTTTTATATTAATTATTATAATGTTATTTTCTTGTAAAGATAACATTATAGCAGACGTTTCCTCTGAGCAAGATATAAGCTTAGAGTTCGAATACACATTAACTAGTAGTGTTTATCAGATATTAGCAAATAAATCGACTCTAGCTAGACGATCTACTTTAAAAAGAAGATCGTCTGAAAACGTACTTGCTAGTATGACTATCACCAATACAGATACTGGGATAGCGCAAGACCCTATCGATTGGATAGTAAGCTTAGACTTAGATAGCTTCACAGTATCTTCTGACTTTATAAAAATACTAAAACCTGGTAACTATAGCTTTCACTTAGACCTATTATATCAAGGATATAAATACTTAGGTACTTCGGGAGCCGTTAGTATTAACCAAGGTAATAACGCCCCTATTGCTATAGTTATAACTCCTGTACTAGGAGATATTGGTTTAAGCTATACTGTAAATAGTCAGTCTATTTTGGAATTTAACTACGACACTAGTCTTATTCCAAACGTAGTATCTCCTAAAATAGGTTACACTATCGATAGTGACCCTGAAATTGTAATAGCTCTGAATACTGTAATAGAACCAGAATTAGGAATAAACCAAGTTTATATTAATATCCCTAATGGTAGTCATACTATAAAACTAAAACTATATGACGACATAAATCTAGTAGCTACCTCCGACGCTGCTCAAGAGACTATAAATTTCGTAAATGGAGATAACCACACTATAGATATAAGTCCTATAACCACCAATATAAAAATAAATACCCCTATAGATGGAGGTGATTTCTTATCTACTTTCAATATCCCTTATAGCGTTGTTAATGATATCGCTGGAAAAACAGATTTAAAAGGGAAAATACAAATAACAGGAAGTAAAACAGGTAATGTAGAAGGAGATTTAACCTTTGTAGATGATGGTACGTCTTACACTTCAGATATAACTTTAAATAATATATACTACGAAACTGTAGACATATATATAGAGATAGAAGATGATGGAGGAAGTGTTTTTAATATTACCTATAACAATATTTCTCTTAACAAAGAGTCTATTGATATAGACCAATATATAGGAGTAGCTATAAAATCTTTAAGTTCTGATAAGCTACTATCTAATGTACTGCTAAAAACAGTCGATATTTATGGAGATCCTGTCAATGGTGTTACTGTATCTATAAAAAACGGAAGTACAATTGGTATTACCAATGGTCTATACAATGTCGATGGCTCATTAGAGTTTTCTTCTTATAGCGGGACACTTACCCTTGTTTTAAACGCTGGATCTAAAACCGTAGAAAGAACTGTAATACTAAAACCCTTAGAGGTTACAAATATAATCGTGGACTGGAACACCAACTCGAACCTTGATTTTATTACAGATTATAAAGTTATTAGAGATCTAAGGAATTTGAATGAAAATGTAATTGACAATGAAATTGGAAATTGGAATTGGAATAAACCTCTTCAAAATGTTTCTAAAGCAAATTTAGAAACCTTAATAAAAAAGTTAGACAATGGCAATCAGGTTAATGGTAATGGAAGAATAACCATTTTAAGACTCAAGAATATTAAATATAACAATACCCAAAAAATAGAAGAGCTACCTTTATCTATAGGTAATCTGGAAAAACTAACAGAATTAACTCTTGTAGAAACCAATATATCAGAAATACCTAAAGAAGTATCTTTTTTACAAAATTTGAACAACTTAAATATTCAACAGTCACCTGTAAGCTGTCTATACCAGGAAATATGGGATATGAACGGAGTAACAATTTCGGGTGTAAGCCCTGGAAACGTATGTAATTAATAAGGAAAGTATTCTATACATATTAACTAAACGTACTTCTACATAAAGCTATATAGGTATCTGTATTGTTTTCAAACAATTACTCATTCTCAGTATAACATACGATATAATCTCAATATTTACATTTACATATTGAGATTAGCGATATACATACTTGTAGTTTTAATACTGTTTTCGTGCAATGACAAAGTTATATATTAAAATAAATTGTAAGCACTCGGTAAACCACGTACTATTTTTTCAGGTTTACCCAATTAGAAGGCAATAGTTCCTTTAGTTTATTAGCTTTATGTTCAGATATATTTTCTATAACATTAGTAAGCCACTCTAAAGGATTAACGTCATTAA
>JABSPL010000141.1 GCA_013215105.1 Flavobacteriaceae bacterium | reverse complement strand
CAAAAGATAGGATATTAATTTCTCTTTTATTTCTGATGTTGTTCTTTTTCAACTCTAAGTCAGGAATAGAACTAAAGTTTCTAATCGCTTTAATTCTTGGAGCGATACTCTTTTTGGGTAAATTAAAATTATATAATTCATTACTTATAACTGTATTTCCTCTGGTTATTATATTAAGTATTGCTTTTCTTTCAGCACTAATCTATTTCCCTCATCCGTATGATTTTATAAAAGATCTCGTACATATTTCAACTCCGATTTTTGGAATATTTTTCGGGTTCTATTTAACCAAGAGCTTAAATGACAAGTCTCAAATATTTAAGATGATAATATTGTATTGTTTTCTTTCAGCAATTATTCATATTGTTACGATATTTATAAATGTTGATGGAGAATGGAGTACTAGTTATATAAGAAATATTGGTGGTAAAGGAAGTGATATTGAGGCATTTGGCTATAGTTTATATATTGCATTCTTAAGAAAAAAAGAATATAGGGTTTTTAGTAAAAGATTTAATAGGCTGTACTTTATAGTTGCAACATTGTCAATCTTGTTATATCTATCAAGAACCACCTTTATTGCCGTCCTACTTTTTTTGATCTCTTATTATGGCTTAACACAACTCAATCGCAAACAGATTATTTATCTTTTTGGTGTATTTACTGCTTCAATTTTCTTTATGGTGTCTTTGCAATTTATGGATATTAAAAGAGGCGCAACCGGTATTGAGTCTTTTCTTTACAAAATTAAAATTGCACCACAAGAAATATTCAACTCAGATATAAACGTTGATGATCACACACAATTATGGGACAAGTGGAGGGCTTACGAAGTAAAAATGGCTTTAAGCACTATGGATGAAAAAGAGTCAATAGTGCCATACGCAACAGGATTAGGACTTGGAAGTTTGGTGAATCTGGGATTTGAAGCACCATTGGGTGCAAAAAGAATGCAATATATTCCCCACTTACATAATGGCTATGCTTATGTGTTTTTTAAATCTGGACTGGTAGGTTTAATGGTGATGTTAGTTTGGATTGTCTACATGTATGGTTATATATATAAATCATCTCCTACATTCGAAAATAAGATGTTTAGAAGAATTATTTCTGGATTTGGTCTTTATTTATTTTTTTCAACTTTAGTTATAACAGGAATATATAATTTAGGCGTAATATTGTCTGTTTTAATTGGGTTAATTTTAGGATTAATTTCTTATAATGGTGATGTATTTTCTAAAGTAGAAAAATAGGTGAAAATAGGAGTTTTAGGAACAAGAGGAATCCCAAACCATCACGGTGGATTTGAGCAGTTTGCTGAGTATTTCGCGGTTTATGCAAAAGAAGAAGGTCATCAAGTTTCTGTATACAATTCACATTCACATCCGTATAAGTCCTCAAACTACAAAGGGGTAGATATTATACACTGTTATGATCCAGAAAGTAAAATTGGCACTTTTGGTCAATTTATTTATGACTTTAATTGCATATTAGATTCTCGAAAGCGAAATTTTGATATAATTCTTCAACTTGGATATACTAGTAGTTCAATTTGGGGTTGGCTGTTACCATCAAAACCAATTATTATTACAAATATGGATGGTTTGGAGTGGAAGCGAAGTAAATATTCTAAAAAAGTTCAGAAGTTTTTACGTTTTGCTGAGAAGTTAGGGGTAAAAACAAGCGATTATCTCATCTCAGACTCTAAAGGAATTAAGTCTTATATTAAATCAAAATACAACAAAGACTCAAAATATATTCCCTATGGCGCCAATATATTTGTCCCAAATAAAACCCAAGGGTTTGCTTATGATCAATTAAAGTCAAATGAATATTTTATGTTAATTGCAAGGATAGAACCTGAAAATAACATAGAAATGATTTTAGATGGATACGTAAAAGGCAAAGCAAAATACCCTTTTTGTGTAATTGGAAATATTAATGCCACTGATTTTGGGCAATATTTAAAGAAGAAATTTGAAAATCACAATGGTATTCGTTTTCTGGGCGCTATTTATGATTTAAATACACTAGATAATTTAAGATATAATGCGAGATTATATTTCCATGGACATTCAGTGGGTGGTACAAATCCATCATTGTTAGAAGCTATGGGATCTTCGGCATTAATTGCAGCACACGACAATGAATTTAATAAAGCTATCTTAGAAGAAGATGCATATTATTTTAAAACCGCTGAGGATGTTTCTGGCATATTATTGAAGGAAATACAAGAAGAAAAATCATTATTCATAAATAATAACATTGATAAAATTAAAACTAAAT
>JABSPL010000140.1 GCA_013215105.1 Flavobacteriaceae bacterium | reverse complement strand
TGAATTATAAACCTATGTATTTGACTTCTAAAATGTATAATAAGGATTATTTTGTATTCGAATACAAAGGTAAACTATTAGTAATATCTAAAAAAACAGGTGCGAAAGACTATAAATTATCAGATGAAATAATAGAAGTAGATGGTGTTAAAATTGATAAAGACAATATATGCTACTATCTAAAGGAATTGATTTATAACAAATTGTCGGACTATAAAATAGAGGTGGAAAAAGAAGTCCATATTAGTTATAAATAAGATATATGCAGTGAGATTATCAAAACAACACTGCATCAAATATTTTCATTGAAGAAACAAGAAAGGTATAGAATATATGCTTTATACAAGTTGTTGACAAGACCTTAAGCCTCTATATACTGCTTTTTATATAACTCCTTGTACATTCCGTTTTCTATTAGTAAAAGTTCTTTATGCGAACCTATTTCGACTATCTGCCCTTTGTCCATTACCAATATTTTATCAGCTTTTTTTATTGTTGATAGTCTGTGAGCTATTATTATAGAAGTTCTTCCTTTGGTTATTTTGTTGGTTGCAAACTGTATCATTTGTTCCGAATGTGTGTCTATAGAAGAGGTTGCTTCGTCCATTATCAGTATTTTAGGATTCGAAACATAAGCTCTCAAAAACGATAATAATTGCCTCTGTCCTGCCGATAACATTGCACCTCTCTCTTTTACATTATAGTCATAGTCTCCTGGTAGAGACATTATAAATTCGTGTATTCCTATTTCTTTTGCCGCATTTATTACATCTTGCTTGCTTATATTCTTGCTTTTAAGAGTAATATTGTTCAAAATACTATCCGAAAACAAAAATACATCTTGCAAAACTACAGTTACTTGCTTTCTGAATGTTTCTAGTTGAAATTCTTCTATTTTAATGTTATCCATATATATATTACCACTATCAGCTTCGTAAAACCTGTTCAAAAGCTGTATTATGGTCGATTTACCTGCCCCTGTAGGCCCTACTAAGGCTATTGTTTCTCCTTTTTTGGCTTCAAAGCTAATATTGTTAAGTACCAGCTCATCTTTTTTGTAGCTAAAAGAAATGTTTTCAAACTTTATATTTCCTTCCAATTCATCGGTAATACTACCAGTATCTTGTATATTTTCTTTGGTATCTAACAATTTAAATACTCTATCTGCAGATACTAATCCCATTTGTAAAGTAATAAATTTGTCTGCTATTTGCCTAAGTGGCCTGTACAACATTTCCGATAGCATTATAAATCCTATTATTTCTCCTATAGTTGCGGTAGAACTAAGTGCTGTTTGCAAACCTCCATACCATACCAAAAGCCCTATAGCTATTGACGATAACACCTCTGCTATTGGGTAGAATATTGAGTAATACCATACCGTACGAATATGTGCTTTTTTATGTAAATTATTGACTTTCTTAAAGTTTTTGTACTCTGTTTCTTCTCTTACAAACAGCTGTACTATTTTCATTCCTGTTACTCTTTCTTGTACAAAACTATTAAGTGCTGATACTTGATTTCTTACCTGCTGAAATGCCGATTTTATAGATTTTTGGAATATTTTAGTAGCATATATTAACACAGGTAACACACTAATGCATATAAGGGTCAACTGCCAGTTTTTGTAAAACATTATAAACAATATAACTCCCATTTTTAGTATATCACTTACTATCAAAAACAGCCCCTGTCCGAAAAAACTAGCGATGGTTTCTATATCGGAAACTACTCTGGTTACTAGTGTACCTACCGAACTATTGTTCAAATAAGACATTTTGAAATGTAATACATGTTTAAATAATTCCTCTCTTAGGTTTCGTATTATATGTTGCCCCATCCAATTAACTATATATATAAACGCAAACTGAAGTAATACTTCGCCTATCAATACGTATAGCATTAGCAATACGTAGTTTAGCAAACCTTCTTTGTCTAAACCTATCATATAAATATCTATGGTATCCATCAATATTTCGGGTCTCCATATAGCCAGTCCTGATATTGATATAGCCGATATACTTGCCAATATAAATAGTGTTCTATATTCTCTTGCATATTTTATAAGCCTTAAAAATATCTTTAAATCGAAGGCTTTTCCTGTTACTTTTTCGCTCATATTTTTATATTATCTGGATATTCAATTTTTGTTAAAAATAAACCTTTTGCAGGAACTGAGATACCTGCATTGCATCTATTTTCACTTTTTATTATCTCTATAAAATCACTTCTATTTATTTGTCCTTTACCTATCTCTATCATCGTACCAACTATAGACCTTACCATATTTCTGAGAAAACGATTAGCACTTATAGTAAATATGTATTGACCATTTTTTTTAATCCAATAAGCCTCTGTTATATCGCAATCGTAAGTGTTTACTTGTGTTTTAGATTTAGAAAAACATTTGAAATTAGTATGAGTCATCATCTCATTACATGCTTCATTCATAGCTTCTATATCCAAATTAATATTGAAAAGTAACCAAACTAAATCTGTCTCAAAAGGGTTTCTATCAGTACTTATATGATACTGATAAGTCCTAGAAAGAGCATCGAACCTAGCGTGAGCTTCGTTTTTAACCCTAAAAATATCTTTTATAACTATATCGTTAGGTAGCAGAGCATTAAATTGATATAGCTTTTTGTATATATCTAATTCTTTTTCGCAGTCAAAATGAGCAAACATTTGACTAGAATGCACGCCTGTATCAGTTCTCCCGGCTCCATATATAGTCATTTTGGTATTGAGTATTTTACTCAACATGTCTATAATACAGCCCTGCACAGAACTTTGGTCTGGTTGTATTTGCCAACCATGATAATTTTTTCCTAAATAGGAAATTTCAATAAAATATCTCAAATAAATAGTACTTTTGTAGCTTTCAAAGATAGTATATACTTTTAACTTATCAGTAAATGACCAAAATATTATTACTTTCGGACAGTCATAGTTTTATAGACTCTAGAGTACTCGAATACGCAAAACAAGCAGACCAAGTTTGGCACGCTGGCGATATAGGAAACATGGATGTAACCGACCAAATAGCAAAACTAAAGCCCTTAAAAGCCGTTTATGGAAACATAGACGATCATATTTGTAGAGCAACTTACCCTTTAGATTTACATTTTATGGTCGAAAAGGTAAAAATATTTATAACTCATATTGGTGGTTATCCTAACAGGTATACAGCCAGAGTAAAAAAAATATTAGAAGAAACAAAACCTGATTTATATATATGTGGTCATTCTCATATACTAAAGGTTATATATGATGACAAAATGAATACCTTACATATGAACCCTGGTGCAGTAGGTAACCATGGTATACATCAGGTAAGAACTATGTTACGTTTCGAAATAAACAATGATAAAATAGAAAATTTGGAAGTTGTAGAACTAGGTAGGAGAGGGTAAAGTACTTATGTGCTCAATATATATTCTTATTTTGATAACTCTAATAAGTCCCACATATTACCATAAAGGTCTTCGAATACGGCTACAGTTCCATATACTTCCTCTTTGGGAGGTCTTACAAAATTGATACCTTTATTTATCATATTGTTATAATCTCTATCAAAATCATCAGTATACAAAAACAAAAATACTCTACCACCAGTTTGGTTGCCTATACTATTACTTTGCTTGTCTTTAGAAGCTTTAGACAACAACAATCCACAGCCGTTATGTCCTTTGGGAGTTACTACTACCCAACGCTTTTCAGGGCTTATCTTAATGTCTTTTGTTAGTTTAAAATCTAGTTTACGTGTATAAAATGCTATTGCTTCATCATAATCTCTTACCACCAAAGCTATAAGCCCTATTTGTTGTTTCATATGTATTACTACTTATTTATCCATTCTATAACAGAAGTATCGTTAGGTAGAGTTTTAGGGCTTATGACCATTTCAAGCTCTCCATTTACATTTATCAAATATTTCTGAAAATTCCATTTTACTTTAGAGTTTTGAAGTCCATTTTTCGATTTTTGGGTTAACATTTCATATAAAGGATGTATATCACTTCCTTTTACTGATATCTTAGACATCATAGGAAAAGTAACTCCATAATTTTTACTGCAAAATGATGCTATTTCGCTATTAGTACCTGGTTCTTGCCATAAAAAATTATTAGCAGGGAAGCCTATAATTATAAATTTTTTATCTTTATAAGCTTCATAAAGATTTTGTAATTGTTCGTATTGAGGAGTCAATCCACACTTAGATGCGGTGTTTACTATCATTACTTTTTTGCCCTTCAATGTCGATAAATCAAAAGTATCACCCTTAATATTTTTCACCGTAAATTGATATATATTCTGAATACTATCAATAGATTTCCCTGTCTCTTTTGTTTTGCTTTTATTGCTTTTGCAATTAGTTAAAAAAGCCAAACAACATATGCTTAAAAATATTTTTTTCATGGTATTTATGTTTTAGTATTAATTATTAAAAAGGCAATATTAAACTCTTCCCATTATTTTTTTGTGTAGAGAAACAGCTGTACCATCTGACATACTAGCTATAAAACAACATACCCCCAAAAGTCTATCATACATAGACTCGGTTTTGTTTATATATTCCTCAGGAATAAGTTCTAAAAGCAATTTATCGTAACTTATAGCAACTCCATTATGTTTATTTTCTACAGCTATACAGAAACAATCCAAAAGGTCTCCTATTATCTTATGCCCTGATATTTCTTTTTCTATAACATCCTTAGACCTGTATATTTTACTTACACTAATGTCTATTATATCGTTTATTTGTGCTTCGTACTTACATTTGTCTAGCAAAGAAGATTTGAAACCTCCAGCTAATATTTCCTCTTCATTTTTCATAAAAACATCTACTGCTTCGTTTATAAGGCTACCTATAGACAAAGCTCTCAGATAAGAAATTCTTGCCTTTTTACCCGTTATAGTAGAGTATTTAGATACATCTATAGTGTCTTTTATTAATTTACTCAAATATTCTAAGGCATATTCTTCGTCAACAAGTCCCATGTTTATACCATCTTCGAAGTCTATAATAGTATAACAAATATCGTCAGCTGCCTCAACCAAATAGGATAGAGGGTGACGTGAATATCTCAAACTATTATCATCTCTACTTTTTAGCCCTAATTCACTTACCAAATCGGTTAAAAACTCTTTTTCAGACTGAAAAAAACCGTATTTTTTATCAGCAATATGAGAACTAGGTTTTTTAGGTAACGATTCTTTAGGATATTTCATAAAAGCACCTAAACAAGCATAAGAAAGTCTATGGCCATCTTCAACACCTTTATCTCCTTTTACTACTATTTTAAAACCATTAGCATTCCCTTCAAAGTCTATAAGGTCTTGCCACTGCTTATTATTTAATCCTGGTTTATATTTAAGCCCCTTACCATTACTAAAATATTCTCCTATCGATTTTTCTCCACTATGCCCAAAAGGAGGATTACCTATATCATGAGCCAGAGAAGCTGTAGCTACTATAGCTCCAAAATCGTTAGATTTATAACCTAATTCATCAATTTCAGGATATTTTTCTAGTAATTGCTTTCCTACTAATCTTCCCAAAGAACGACCTACAACCGATACTTCCAAACTATGAGTTAGTCTGGTATGCACAAAATCGGTCTTAGAAAGAGGTATAACTTGAGTTTTGTCTTGTAAACTTCTAAAAGCTGAAGAGAATATTATCCTGTCATAGTCTACTTCAAAGCCCAAACGAGTATCGTCTTGCTCTATACGTTTACGCTCTTTTGTATCTCCTACTCTTTTTAATGATAATAATTGCTTCCAGTTCATTTTTTAGGTTTTAAAAAATATTAATCTCATTTAGATGAGTAAAAATATAATTATTTTTTGTTTTATTAGTTATCGAATATACATTTGATAGTTATATACTATTGAACGTCGTATAATAGTCTGGTTTTTATATCAAAACAAGAAATATCATCTAACTTAAGATAATTTGATATTTTTAATAACTTATTGTTTTCACTTATATCTTTACTGAATTTGATACTATAACTAGTCAGTAAAGCTTCTTTAGGAATCAATCCTATCAATTCAGAACCTGTAACTTCGGTGTCATATTCCTTAGATATCTTCTTTACCATATCGTATATTTCAACTATTGGAGTCTTTTTGTAATCTGTCAAATTACAAGAAACTTGTACTTTATCAAAATCTTTTATATACCAACCTATAGATTTTAGACTTTCAAATATACCTTTTATATTAGTATGTGTACCATCTTTGTTTAGTTTTTTATATCCAGATTGACGAATTTTACTTGCTATTTCCTTGGCTATAGAGACATCTTTGGTTCTAAGATTTATATTATAAGCTATAAGTATATTTCTTGCTGAAATCTGTAATAACCCGAATTTTTTCATTGTTGAATTATACGTTTTAGGTCCAAAATCAGTCTGCCAATCTTTTAATCTTATTTTATCTTCTATACCTTCGTAATTACCTTTTCGGCAATCAGCTAAGTTTTTCTTGTTTTTCTCTAAAGAAGCAAATTCATAGAAATAACCAGATATATTTAACTTATCAGCTACCATTTTACCTAAATTATGAGCATATTTGACAACTTCTTCCATACTTATATTCTTAATTGGAATCAGAGGACATACATCTACAGCACCTATACGAGGGTGAACACCTAAGTGATTTTCCATATTTATAAGCTTTTGAGTAGCTTCTATAATCAAAAAGGCAGTGTTTACTATATCTAGTGGAGGCCCTATAAAAGTAAATACAGTTCTATTAGCGTCTTTGCCAATATCAGTAGCTAACAGCTTTATATTGTTCTGACTTTTTATAATATTTTCTATTTTACTTATAGTTTCTAAGTTTTTACCTTCACTAATATTAGGTACACATTCTAGTATTTGTTCAGCCATATATAGTTTTTATAACAATTTTTCAAAAGGTATTCTGTGTAGTATACTCCTTCCTAAAGTTATCTCGTCGGCATATTCCAACTCGTCACCAACCGATATTCCTCTAGCAATAGTAGATACATTAATTTTATGTTTTTCTAATAATTTATAAATATAAAAGTTAGTAGTATCTCCTTCCGAAGTAGAGCTAAGAGCTAAGATGATTTCTTTTATATCACCTATTTCTACTTTACTTATAAGACTTTTAATAGTTAAGTTATCAGGACCTATACCATCCATAGGCGATATTTTACCTCCCAAAACATGATATAATCCTTTGAATTGACTAGTGCTTTCTATAGCCATAACATCTCTGATGTCCTCGACAACACATATAAGACTATTATCTCTTCTGGGATTAGAGCATATTTCACATATATCAATATCCGAAATATTATGACAAACATTACAGGCTTTTATATGCTCTGACATGTTTTCTAATGCCGTCACTAGGTGTCCTGTATGCTCTTTTGGTTGCTTTAATAAGTGTAAAACCATTCTCAATGCCGACTTTTTACCTATTCCAGGTAGTCTTGATACTTCATTGACAGCTGCTTCTAAAAATTTTGATGAAAATTCCATTTAATATTATATAAATGCCAAAAATATATAATAAATCTTAATTAATAAGCTTTATCTTCACCTTTTATAACATTCAAAACTGTTTTTATTATTATTTTAATATCTAACAAAAAAGACCAATTTTCTATATAAAATATATCCAATTTCACTCTATGCTCTATATCTGTATGTTTTTCTATCTCTCCTCTTAGTCCTCTTACTTGTGCCAAACCAGTTATTCCTGGTTTTACATAATGCCTTATCATAAATTTATTAACGGTTTTGGCAAAATCGCTGGACATCGATTTATTATGAGGTCTAGGGCCTATTATACTCATGTTTCCTGCAAAAACATTCAAAAACTGTGGTAATTCATCTATACTCGATTTTCTTAAAAATTTACCCAATTTAGTTATTCTATTATCAACTCTACTAGCTGCTAATTGCGAGTCAGCATCTGTTCTCATAGACCTAAATTTAAGACAATTAAAGAAATCACCTCCTATTCCTGGTCTTTTTTGTTTAAAAAAAACAGGACCTTTAGAATCGATTTTTATAAGTATAGCGATTATAGGAAATAACCAAGAAAATATAAGTATTATCACCAAAAAAGAAAATACAAGATCAAAAACACGTTTTAATATTCTCATATCTAAGTTTTCTAAAGGCAACCTACGGGTAGATATTACAGGGCTTATATCGTAATAGTCTATTTTGGTATTGTTTGCCAAGGCATATCCTGAACTAGGAATTAATTTAACTGCCAACATATTATTATCCGCAAAATTTTTAATTTCCTTTAATTCAGCATCACTTAATTCCGATAAAGAACAGTAAACTTCATCTATATTTTTATTGTTTTCTATATATTTATAAAAACCAGATAATTCACCTAAACAATCATTACTTGAAACAGTTTTATTAGTAAAAAAACCAATATAATTATATCCAGATTTTTTTTTAGCCTTAAAATACTTAGTGATAGAGTTTAAATCATCATTATATCCTAATATTATTATATTTTTATAATCTGTACCTACAACTTTACGTCCTCTTAGTAAGTATAACATTACAATTTTAAAAAGAATAAGAAGAGATGATAATTTCAAAAACACTAATAACTCAACTCTTATAGATCCTATATCTTCATAAGTTCCAAAATAGGAAAAGTATATAAATAAAAATAACCCCAAATGGATTATTTTCTTAGTAACTATATCTAAAGACTTAGTATGAGAGTAAATACTGTATATTTTGGTTACAGTCGATAGTAAAAGCCAAAGTATATTCAAATAAAGAAAACTAGTTATATTATATTCTTTAAAATAAGTCATAAACAGATTTATTATCATCAAATCTGTTAATAAGAAATAAGTGTTTATAATATAAGATTGTTTAATGTTCATGTTCTAATAATTTAGGTAACGAGTAAGCAAACATAGTACCAACAGGTATGTTTAAAATAAAATATATCCTATTAATAAGTATTGCATTAATCTAACAAAGGGTTTTGTTTACTGCTTTTTTTTAAAATCTATAACCGAAACTAATACCTCCTTTTCCTAAGAATTCTGGATATTCTTTAGTTCCTGTCAAGTTTCTTCCTAGTCCCATATCTAAAGATAATACGAAACCTCTTTTACTTGTCCATTTTTTACCTATGCCTAAACCTAGAGATAAAGCAGAATATCTTCCTTTACTGGTATCATCGCCTTTTATAGAGCTTGTGTTATAATTATTATAACCACTACTTTGCATAACAAATAGTTCTAAAAAAAAAACCAGAGGCATATTTATCTCCAAAATATTGTCTTGCAAATATTGAAGCATATCTATCGTAACTATATGATATTTCACTTTTATTACCATAATACAATTCCATTCCTACAGAAATTTCTTCATGAATTATATATTGATAATCAGCAGAAAATGTTCCGTAAGCGATTACATTAAACATTCCTAAATTAACCTCATGTTTTGGGTATTGCTCTTCTTGACTGTATATTTCACTTACAAACATCAATAAAAATACTACAATTATTATTTTTTTCATATCTTTTTTATCTGAAGTTTTGCTTTTTCTAAATCCTCTGGAGTATCTATTCCTACTCCCGAAAAACTAGTTTCTACCATTTTTATTCTTTTTCCGTATTCCAAATACCTAATACACTCTATTTTTTCCGAAGCTTCTAAGGTTAGCATTGGTAATTTATAGAAATCTAATATAGCCCTTTTTCTGAAAGCATACACTCCTATATGCTTAAAATATTTATGCCCTACCGAAATATCTCTAGGATAGGGGATAGGAGAACGTGAGAAATATAGGGCGAAATCGTTTTTATCAACTATAACCTTCACTGTATTAGGATTATTTATAGAGTCCCAATCGGTTATTTGCTGCATCAACGATGCTAAGTCTATTTTCTTTTCAACATCATTTTCAAAAGCTTTTATTACAGCCTCTAAAGGTTCTTTTTGAATAAAAGGCTCATCTCCCTGTACATTTATAACTATATCAATATCCAAATGCTCAACAGCCTCTGCTATTCGGTCCGAACCACAATTGTGTTCTTTCTTACTTCTTATTACTTTACCTCCATAACGAAGTATTTCCTGTTCTATTATATCGTTATCGGTCACTACATATACGTCGTCAAACAATTCTGTTTCGACAGTAGCTTTATAAGTATGAGCTATAACAGTTTTATCTCCTAAAATAGCCATTAATTTACCTGGAAACCTACTAGCTTGATACCTTGCAGGTATTACAGCGATAATCTTCATATTCTATAATTTGGTGAAGCAAATATACAATAATATTAAATTGGTACATGTTAATATTGTTTTATTTTATAAAAAAAGCCTCAATTATTGAGGCTTTTTAGCTAATTTGTCAATAATTTAAAACAAATCTTTAGTAATGTCTTCATTTACAGTATTAGCAATAGTTACTTTCAGTTTATCATTACTATCCATTGCCCTTTTAATAGCAAATAATGCTCCTTCGTTCTTAGCCCAACTTCTTCGAGATACTCCATTATTAACATCCCAGAAAAGCATGTTTTCTATATTCTTCTTTGCTCTTTTAGAACCGTCTAACAACATACCGAATCCTCCGTTAATAACTTCACCCCAACCCACACCACCTCCGTTGTGTATAGATACCCAAGTAGCTCCTCTGAAAGAATCTCCTATTACGTTTTGTATTGCCATATCGGCAGTAAACCTAGAACCGTCATATATGTTAGAAGTCTCTCTATATGGAGAATCAGTTCCTGAAACATCATGATGATCTCTTCCCAAAACAACAGGTTTTATCTTACCTTTCTTTATTGCTTTGTTAAACGCTTTTGCTATCAACATCCTTCCTTGTGCGTCGGCATATAGTATACGAGCCTGAGAACCGACTACTAAGTTATTAGACTGAGCAGCCTTTATCCACTTTATATTATCATCTATTTGCTGTTGTATTTCTTTAGGTGCATCCTTGCGCATACCTTCCAAAACCTCACAAGCTAACTGATCAGTTTTCTTCAAATCTTTAGGGTCAGCCGAAGCACAAACCCATCGGAATGGGCCAAAACCATAATCGAAACACATAGGTCCCATTATGTCTTGAACATAAGAAGAATACTTGAAATCTATACCGTTTTCTGCCATTATATCAGCGCCTGCACGGCTAGCTTCTAACAAAAAAGCATTACCATAATCAAAGAAATAAGTACCCTTAGCAGTATGTTTGTTTATTATATTTACATGTTGTCTTAAGGTTTCTTGTATTTTCTCTTTGAATAATTCTGGCTTGTTTGCCATCATATCGTTACTTTCTTCAAAACTAATGCCAGTAGGGTAGTAGCCACCTGCCCAAGGATTGTGTAGAGAAGTTTGGTCAGAGCCTAAGTCTATATAGATGTTTTTTTCGTAAAAAGCTTCCCAAACATCTACTATATTACCCTGATAAGCTATAGAAACTACTTCTTTATCAACCTTAGCTTTTATAACCCTTTCAGAAAGTTCATTAATATCTTCAAATACTTCATCAATCCATTTTTGCTCGTGTCTTAGCTTAGTAACCTTAGGATTAACCTCGGCAATAACAGTAATACAACCCGCTATATTACCAGCTTTGGGCTGTGCACCACTCATTCCTCCAAGCCCTGAAGTAACAAATATTTTCCCTGCTAAATCTTCGCCATTTTTAGATATTTTCCTACCAGCATTAAGTACCGTAATAGTAGTCCCGTGTACTATTCCCTGTGGACCTATATACATATAACTACCAGCGGTCATCTGCCCGTACTGAGAAACTCCCAAGGCATTCATACGCTCATAATCGTCGGGCTGTGAGTAGTTAGGTATCACCATGCCGTTGGTTACAACTACTCTAGGAGCGTTTTTACTCGAAGGAAACAATCCCATCGGATGACCCGAATATATAGATAAAGTCTGCTTATCGGTCATGATAGCCAGATATTGCATAGTCAATAAATACTGAGCCCAGTTCTGAAATACCGCACCGTTACCTCCATAAGTAATCAGTTCTTCGGGATGCTGTGCCACTTTATGATCTAAATTGTTTTGTATCATTAGCATTATAGCCTTTGCTTGCAAGCTCTTACCAGGATACTCTTCTATATTTCGGGAATACATTTTATAATCAGGGCAGAACCTAAACATATATATACGACCGTATTGTTGTAACTCTTGAGCAAACTCTATAGCTAACACTTCGTGATGTTTTTGGTCAAAATATCTAAGAGCATTTTGTAAAGCTAGTTTTTTCTCTTCTTTAGTTAATATATCTTTACGCTTAGGTGCATGATTTATATCAAAATCGTAGTCTCTTTTGGCTGGTAGTTCACTAGGAATACCTTGTAATATATGTTCTTTGAATGTCATCTTTATATTTTTCAACAAATCTAAAATATATAATCTGTTTTAAAAAATTTAGTAGAGAATTTATTACTGATTTTGTTTTTGAGAAAAACAATGTTTTATGATTTTTTTAAATAATTTATCTTTCAATAAACTCTTAAATATTATAATAAATACTAATCTATTCTAATTATTTATCAGTTTTATTTATTAATCAGTTTTATTTATCAATTTTTGTAGCCTTTTCCTTTTTCGCTAAGTCTATATTTTTGCTTAGAACTTTTTGGTTTACTTGGTAATGGGCTTCATACCAAAAATGGGGAGAATGTTTGCGGACTCATATATTAGGCTTTTAAATAGGTGTTTATGCCTATTATAATATAGGTGAAATGGAGTCAAATCTTCATTAGGAACAGTTCTATTAAAAGTCTGGTTAAAAGGAAGCACTCCTAGTCTTAACGTTATTTTAACTTATATATGTTTAAATTATATTTTTTCTTTATTGTTGCCTTCATATGGCCTAGATACAATATCTTTGAGTTCATAATAATAATAATAATAATAAGACAAATGCACTAAGGTTTTACCTAATCTAAAACTATAAAAGTTAATATTTTGATATTAAGATATGATTTTTTTTAATGTGTTTTCCTTGTTCGTAATAATTACTACTCTTTTTAAAAAATTGAACTAGTATTTGAATATCATTAGTTATATTCAAAATAAATCAACATTAGAGTTTATGTTAACATTAAATAAATTTAAAAGGGAAGTAATGAGAGAAAAATCTTTAGTTTACAGTGAAAACGAGTTTGGAAATATAGATGGAAAAGTAGCAAATGGTTTATCTAGATATTCTGAAAAGTATGAAATTGTTGGCATTATAGATAGTACTAAAGCAGGACAGGATGCAGGGGAATATCTCGATGGAATTAAAAATAACATTCCAATATTTAAAAGTATTGATGACGCTTTAAATAGTTTGAAATATATACCTGAAAATTTTATTTATGGTATTGCACCACTATCACCATTTATTAATAAAGATGAAAGAGAGGTAATAGTAAATGCAATTAAAAATAAGATGAATATTATAAATGGACTTCCTGAATATTTCACCGAAGATGATGAATTTATTAAAAAGGCAAATGAATATGGTGTCAAAATTCATGATATTAGAAAATCTCCGCCAAGAAATAAGCTTCATATATTTTCAGGTCGTATTTTAGAAATTAGTACTCCAGTAATACTTGTAGCAGGAACAGATTGTGCCGTAGGGAAAAGAACTACTGCTAGATTACTTGTTGAAGCTTTAAAAAAGCAAGGCTTAAAAACAATTTTTGTAACAACAGGACAAACAGGTATACTTCAAGGCGCAAAATATGGTATTGCTTTAGATGTTTTAACATCGGGTTTTGCAACTGGAGAAGTTGAAAATGCAATTGTTAACGCAGTTGATACAGAACAACCAGATATAATTATAGTTGAAGGACAGGGAGCTTTAAGTCATCCTGCGTTTACATCATCAAGTGCAATTCTTAGAGGGTCATTACCTGATGCTATAATTATTCAACACCCTCCCAAAAGGAAAAATCTTTGTGATTACCCTGAGTTTCCAATGCCAACATTAGAAAGTGAAATTAAACTTAATGAGATATTTTCAAAATCAAAAGTAATTGCTATTACACTTAATCATGAAGATATGACTGACCTAGAGCTTAAAAACACAATAGTAGAGTATGAAAGTAAATATAAATTACCGACTACTGATGTTTTGAAATATGGAACTGATAAATTAGTTGAGCAAATTTTAACTGTATTTCCAAAACTTCAAAAAACAATCAACTATACTATATGATTACTCCTAGAATAGAAATAAACCTTGATAAAATTGCACATAATACAAGGCTTTTAAAAAGCCTATATTCTTCAAAAGGAATTAGTATAATGTGTAGTACAAAAGTAGTTTGTGGAGATACTAAAATAGCTAAAGTTTTATTAGAAAACGGAATAGAAACACTTGCTGATTCAAGAATATCAAATATTATAAAAATATATAATTCCAAAATAAATGTACAATTAGCTTTACTGAGAACACCCCTCGTTAGTCAAGCCGAATTAGTAGTAAAATATGTAGATATTAGTCTTAATTCCGAAATATCAGTAATAAAAGAATTATCAAAATATGCTCAAAAATATAATATCACACATAAAATTATATTGATGGTTGAACTTGGTGATTTAAGGGAGGGTATAATGCCGTCAGATTTAGAAGATACAATTGAAAAAGCAATAGCAATGCAAGGAATTAAAATTGTAGGCATTGGAACGAATTTAACTTGTTTTAATGGAATTGAGCCTGATGATGAAAAAATGAAACAATTATCTTTAATTGTTAAAAATATTCGAGAAAAATTTAATCTTACATTAGAAATTATCTCTGGTGGAAATTCAGCTAATTATAACTGGTTTATGTCTACTAAGGATGTTGGAGAAATCAACAATTTACGAATAGGTGAATCTGTGTTTATGGGTTGTGAAACGCTTTATGGTAAGCCAATACCAAACTTATTTACGGATGTATTTACATTAATTACAGAAGTTATAGAGTCTAAAATTAAACCATCGGTACCCTATGGAGCGATTCACAAAGATGTATCTATAAATATTCCGAAATTTCATAATCAAGAGTCGATGAGAAGAGCTATATTAGGTATTGGATTACAAGACACTAGAATTTCAGGATTGACTCCTATGTTGGATATTGAAATTATTGGAGCAACCAGTGATCATCTAATAATTGATTGTAAAAATCAAAATTTACAGGTTGGGAATGAAATCAAATTTAATCTAAATTATGAGGCACTACTATCTGCAATGACTTCCTCTTACGTAGCTAAGGTATATGTATAATATAAAGTCACTATAACATACTTGTTATAGTGACTTTATATTATACAATATGATTTTATTAATTAGTTTCAACAGGTTCATTTAAACCATCGTGTTAATGAACTCTTATTTTAAATAGTCTCTTTAGGTTTCATCCCCAAAAGGGAGTAATGTTTACTAATTCTATTAATTTATTTTAATATATAACTTTGTCATTGCACGAAAACAGTATTAAAACTACAAGTATGTATATCGCTAATCTCAATATGTAAATGTAAATATTGAGATTATATCGTATGTT
>JABSPL010000014.1 GCA_013215105.1 Flavobacteriaceae bacterium | reverse complement strand
GAATATACTCTAAAAGCTAATGGTATAGAATATAAAAAAGATAGTGTAACAGTGTTCTATAATTCTTATGATATAAGTAAAATAGTAATATATCTACCTCCTAGTTTAGCTAGAGGTAGACATAGCCTTCATACAATGTCAGTAGAAAGCTACCATTACGTGAAAGTAGAATTAAAAAACGGTAAACATCTAATACTAACTTGCCTTATGGACTCTAGACTATACGAGAACATATATAAAGTAAAGGGAGTAGATATAATAAAGAAGAAGAGAGTATTTGCTTTTATATATAACAAGATAAATTGGAGTGCTTTGTATAAATAAAATCAGCTTTTATTAATATTAACCTCCTTCTTTTACTTTTTTCCATCGCTAAAAAAACAAACCGACGCAGGAGGTTCACGAACTCCTATGAAGAAAATAAAAAGGTAGTAAGCTAAATCGATTTTATGAGATTCACGAATTCCTCTAGGAAAATAAAAAGGTAGTGAGTAAACAAATCGACGAAGGAGATTCATGAACTCCCTTGGTAAATATAAAAGTAGTGAACTAAAAAAATCTAGTCCAAATAAAGTTTATTATGTTCTTTTTCCATCGCTGAAAAAGAACCGAAAAATCTAGTCCACTATAAAATAGTATATACTACTATCATCTAAATAACTAAAAAACTTAACTCGTCGTCCCTCCTCTAACAAAAGTTTTTCTAACGCTATTTAGCTAATGTAGTATTACGAGTATTTTATAAAGACGCTTTCTTAGTAGAGTAGCTTTAAAATAGCCCTTAATCATAAAACCGTAAGCTTACAATGGTATTATTGCGTTCAAAAACTAGGCAGTACCAGAGAAAGAGCATCAATACTAAAGGCCTCTATGAGGCTTTTTTAGCTATAAGGCTGCTTTAAGATAGTTTTTTGACTACGAGGCTAGGGGTTTTTGTTTACTTACTTCTTTGCTGTTTTAGGGGCTTAAACAAGAAGCCCCAAAATTACATTAATAAAGCCAAAGCAAAACCTATCAATATACTAGAAAACCTCAATTTGTTAAAACTATGGTTTTCAGATGACTCGAATATTATAATAGTAGAAATATGTAATAGTATTCCTACAACTACGGCGTCTATTTCTGTTTTATATTTTATAATATAACTCATATTTTCTCCTAAAAACACGGCTAGAGGCGAGCTTATTGCAAATAGTAATACCCATATTATAGCTGTTTTGTTTAAACCTTTGCTTTTGATCATAAAACTTGCTAATATCATAGAAATAGGTAGTTTATGTATCAATATAGCAGTAAGGAAACTGTTGTCTAAACTAGCCTGACTACCCGAAAGTGATAGTGATTCCATAAAAGAATGAACGCATAAACTTAGGAATAACACCCACATGTTTTTGTCATTTTTATGAACGTGAATATGCCCATGCTCTACTCCTTTAGAGAAAAAGTCTAAGGCTAATTGTAATAATACACCTAATAATATAAAAAAACCTATTCTTTCATTGTTGCTTTGGTATACATGAGGTAGCGAGTGACTAACAGTTACTGCAAGTAGATATGCTCCGCTAAAGGATAGCAATATTTTGAGGTATTTGTCTTTTAAAGGCAAAAAATAAATAAATGCAGAACCTATAACTGTCGACAGGATTAATACTAAATATATCATGAAGCTATTATTATAAGTCTTTGGGACTCGTTTACATTGAAAGGATCTAAATTGTAATTACCGAATATTTTATCGATTTTCAACCCAGTTTTAGCCATATACATCTCTATTTTATTTAGATCTATACATTTTACTTTTTCTATATATTTATGCTCTTTATCATTATGAGAAAATGATATTTCTTTTTGAATAAAACCATCTTTTATATATCTGCTTATATTAAAACAAATATCTCCTTTTATTATAGTTTCTTCGCTAATTAACTTGTTTTTGACTTGTTCTATATTCAAAAAATCGATAACGGCAACACCTCCAGGCAAAAGAGAGTTCTTAATGTTTTTTAAGACTAATAAGTCTTCTTTATCGTCTTCAAAATATCCGAAGCTCGTAAATAAATTAAATACAGCAGAGTATTTACTAGGGAATTCATCTCTCATATCGTGAACCAGATATTCTAGGTTTTCGGCTTGATTTTGTTTAGCTAATTTAATGCTGTTTTTGGACAAATCGACCCCCGTAACTTTAAAACCATTAGAGTTCAAAAAGTTTGAATGCCTACCTTTACCGCAACATAAATCTAATATATGGCTTCCCTTATTTATACCTAAATGGTTAACTAGGTTTTTCATAAAAAACTCAGCTTCATTATAGTCTCTATTATCGTAAAGTGTATGGTAATAATCTGTATCAAACCAATGTTTAAACCAATCAGATTTTTGTGTCATCTATTTTATTTTGTAGGCAAAAGTATATAATACTGGTATAATATCAAAATAAGAACGCTCATTATTTCAAATTTCATGTCAAAATAATCAATAATATTTTACCCCATAAAAACAGTGAGACATCTGTTTTTATGGGGTAAATTGTGAATAAATTGATTCTTTTGAGTGAACTAAGGTCTTATTTATTCAAAGCGTTTAGTTTTACGTTCAAAATAATCTCTTTTCCACCTCTGTAGACTGTCGTTTTTATTATATCATTAGGTTTTTTAGAATTAAGGTATCCTATCAAATCTGCAGATGTAGAAATCTTATTCTCATCTAATTTTAATATAATATCACCTCTTTTTACACCTGCTTTTTCGGCTCCACCGCTAGGGCTTACTCTGTTTACAAAATAACCTTGAGTAAGTTCTATATTTAATCTTTTAGATAATTCAAAGTCTAATTCACCTCCTGATATTCCCATATATGCTCTTTCTACATATCCGTTGTCCATAATGTCTTCTATTATTTTTTTGACAATATTCGAAGGAACAGCAAACGAATAACCTATATAAGACCCTGTTTCGGATGATATTTTGGTGTTTATACCTATTAGTTTACCGCTAACATCGACTAATGCACCACCGCTATTACCAGGGTTAACAGCTGCATCGGTCTGTATAAACGATTCTATATTTTGATTATTACTAAGGTTTCTACCTTTGGCACTAATTATACCAGCAGTAACGGTAGAGTTAAGATTGTAAGGATTTCCAACAGCCAAAACCCATTCGCCTATATTTGTCTTGTCGGAGTCTCCAAATTCCATATATTCTAAATCATTATCGTCTATTTTCAATAGTGCGATGTCTATATCTTCGTAAAAACCAACAATTTCTGCCTTATAAACTTTCTGGTTGTTAAGTGTTATTTCTATGTCTCTAGTATTTCTTATTACATGGTAATTTGTGACTATGTACCCATCCGAAGATATTATTACGCCACTACCTTCTCCTACTTGTTTATATGTTCTGTATCCATAATAAGAATATGGGTCATTACGACGAACAAGAGACGTGTTTTTGACGTGTACCACACAATTGATACTTTTCTTAGCAGTTTCCACAAAGCTAATTTGACTATCAATAGTATTTATATTTCTGTTATAATTAGCGTTTATGATATTGCTCTGATCTATGTCTTTTGTAGTTTTTATATGTTCTTTATGTATAAAAGTAGTATATAAACCCAAAGCTATTACTGCTCCTAAAAAAGATAAACCTATATTTGCTAAAGTTTTTTTCATTATATTATTTTTTTGATATTAATAGAAGTACAATTTAATAAATGTTTGTCTAAAACATATATATATTAACTTAGTTTAACTTTTCTTTTTAAAATGGAGTAAAAACATCAAGAATATACAATTTTATGATAAAAAAAACTATCAATTTTACACCTAACAACAATAACTATGTTTATAGATTTTTACAAATTTGAAGGAGCGGGAAATGATTTTGTAATGATAGATAATAGAAACCTTTCATTTGACAAAAGCAATAATAAATTAGTTAACAAGATGTGTAATAGACGTTTTGGTATAGGAGCAGATGGGCTTATATTACTTGAGAAATCAGAGAAAACTGATTTTAAAATGATATATTTCAATTCGGATGGGAGTGAAGGTACTATGTGTGGTAATGGAGGTAGGTGTTTGGTGGCTTTTGCCAAGTTGTTAAATATTATAGACAAAGAAACTGTTTTTGAAGCGATAGATGGTTTACATACGGCTACTATTGATGAAGAAATGGTCAAATTAGGTATGGTTTGTGTAGAAAATATAGAAATTAATGAGAATAATTGTTTTTTAGATACAGGGTCTCCTCATCATATAGAGATGGTTTCTGAATTACAAAATATAGATATAGTCAGTTTGGGTAGAGATATTCGTAATAGTAAAAAATATAATCCTGACGGAGTAAATGTTAACTTTGTAGAACAAAAAAATGATAATTCATTTGTTATAAGAACTTACGAAAGAGGAGTGGAGGATGAAACCTTGGCATGTGGAACAGGTGCTACCGCTGTTGCTATAGCTATGTATGAACTAGGTAAAACCAAATCGAAAACTGTTAATATAGAGGTGAAAGGAGGTGAATTACAGATTAGTTTTGAAAAAAATAAAAATAAATATAAAAAGGTGTTTTTAAAGGGACCTGCAAAATGCACATATAATGGAAAATATAGAATATAGAAAATCTCCTTTGAGAAGAACATTAGAAACAGTTGATCTTAAATTAAGAGCGTTAGAGCAAAGTGATATAGATTATTTGTTTTCTACAGAAAATGATGAGTCATATTGGGAAACAAGTTGTACCAGAGAACCTATTTCAGCTGAGTTTTTACGTAAATATATAGAAAATTCTAATTTAGGTATATATGAATCTAAGCAGTTAAGACTTATTATAGTAGATAAAAAAACTGAAAAACCTATAGGTCTTATTAGTTTACATAGTTTTGAACCTGTTTCTAAAAAAGCAGCTGTGGGAATATTGATATCAGAATCGTCAAGAAGAAAAGGTTATGCTAGTCAGGCTTTGGAATGTCTTATAGAATATTCGATGGTAAACTTGATGTTAAGTCAACTTTATGCTGAAATTATTTTTGACAACTCAGCTAGTAAGCGTATATTTGAAAAAAATAAATTTAAAAAAACAGCTGAATTAAAAGATTGGATTTTATTTAGAAATAAATATAAAAACATGTGTATATATCAGTTATTAGCAAAGGATTATGGGTAAAAAGAAAATATTGGTAATAGTATCATTAATAATTTTATTGATTAGTAGTGTAACCTTTTATTATCTATATAATGTTATATATAGTGATAACGTAAAAAATGATAGTTATATATATATAAAAACTAGCCATGATAAAGATTCTGTTTACCACTATTTGTCTCCATATATGTATGATATTGAATCTTTTAAAATAGTATCGGAGCTTAAAAAATATCCTAAACTAATAAAACCAGGAAGGTATTTTATTAAAAAAGGTATGAATAATAATACTTTGATTAATTTACTAAGAAGTGGTGACCAAGAAATAGTAAAAGTATCTTTTAATAATATTAATACAATCGAAAAGCTAGCAGGTAAAATTTCTATGATTATAGAACCTGATTCTCTAAGTTTATTAACTGCGTTCAGAGATGTTGAGTTTATAAAAAACACCAAATTTGATACCGAAACAGCTATTTTGATGTATATTCCTAATACATACCATTTAAAATGGAATACTTCAGCGACACAGTTCAGAAGTAGGATGCTGAATGAATATAATAATTATTGGAATGAACAAAGGATTAATTATGCTAAAAAACATAATTTAACAGCTATAGAAGTAGGGATATTAGCATCTATAGTACAAAAAGAATCTTCATTTGTTTCTGAAAGGAAAACTATAGCAGGTCTTTACCTTAATAGATTAAGTAGAAATTGGAAGTTACAAGCTGACCCTACGGTGATATATGCTGTAAAAAAAATAAGAGGTGATGATTTTGAAATAAAAAGAGTCTTAAATAAAGATTTACAAGTAAACTCTGCTTATAATACATATAAAGTGAAAGGATTACCTCCTGGACCAATATCTATGCCCGATATAAGTTCTATAGAGTCGGTGTTGCATAGTGAAAAACACAAATATATGTATATGTGTGCCAGTATCGATAAAATAGGTACTCACGCTTTTGCTAAAACACTTATTAAGCATATGAAAAATGCGAGGACATATCAAAAATGGCTTTCTAAACAAGGAGTTAATAGATAGTTTTATTGTATTAAGTTACTTAAAGTTCTATAACCATACCTTTATAACAAGTTTCTGTGTTTTCGAAAACTGTTTTAGCCTCTACTTTAAACAAACTTTCATTTTTGTATCTAGCCGAAAAATGGCCTAGTAATAATTTTTTAACTTCTGCCTTTTTGGCTATAGTAGCTGCTTGTATAGCTGTACTATGCTTAGTTTTGATTGCTAAATGATAGTTGTCTTCCAAAAAAGTAGATTCATGGTATAGTAAGTCGCAGTTTTTTATTATAGGAACAATAGATTCCAAATAAGTAGTATCACTACAATAGGCATAAGACTTGGGTGAGGCAGGATCTTTTGTTAAAATTTTATTGTCAACAATGTATCCATCACTGCAAGTGAAATCTTTTCCTTTTTTTAAGTTGTTATAATCACAAGTTTCTATTTCGTTATATTTCTTTATTTCAGAAATATTGAGAGATCTTTCTTTTTCTTTCTCTTTGAAAAAAAAACCATTAGTATAAACTCTGTGATTAAGAGGTATAGTGTGTATTTCTAGTTTAGAATCTTCATATATTAATTCTGAAGATTTGGATGTTAATTCTACAAAAACCAAATTGTATTTAAGCCATACATTCGATAGTTTTAGTTGTAGTAATATTATTTCTTTTATTCCCTTAGGACCATATACAGTTAAGTCTGTGTCTCTGTTCATAAGTCCTAGAGTAGACACCAAACCTATAAGCCCATAGAAATGATCACCATGTAAGTGAGATATGAATATACTTTTAATTTTATTAAAAGATATTTTGTTTTTTCTTATTTGCACTTGAGTTCCTTCACCACAATCTATAAGGAAAGTATTGTTTCTTATTTCTAGTATTTGAGCGGAAGTATGTGAGTTTTCTCGTGGTGTAGCCGAATGGCATCCTAATATTGTTAATTTCATTTATCTTATAACCAATCTCTTCGATATTAATTCTTTTTCATTTTGTATAGAATAGATATACATACCTGCTTTTAAATTCTCCCTTGATAAAAGAAAAGAATTCTGTCCTATTTTGGCTTTTATATATCTATTTAAAACTATTCCTTTGGTTAGACTATATAGTTTTATAATAATATTTTGTTTTTTGGTAGATTCGAAAATTATATTAGTATGACTGACCATAGGATTAATAGATGCTTTAACATCTATTATTGTTTTATTGATATTATCGACATCATTATTATTATTATAACCTGAAGAGGTGTCCTGTGAATAAATCACAGAACTTAAAATAAGAAACAATGTAAATAATATTTTTCTAAGCATTTTTTAAAAATTTAATTCTCGTTCTATATTGTCAAATTCTAATATGTCATTTGCCTCTGTCATTGTAGTAACTATGTCTATATCTATATCCTGATTTAAAACTTTGTTAACTACTATAATAAAGGATTTATTTTCTATGTTTTGGTTCTTATAAAAATCAACTATCTGATCTAATGAATTGCTATCTAAATCGGTGCATTTACGGATATCTAAAATAATATGTTCATCATGAAGATTTATGATTTCTTTTACAAATATAGTGTAAAAATCTGAATAACAGTCATTTGTATATGTTAAAGTTGTATATGTTTTTTCTTTTTTTATTTTCATTTATTTGTTTTGAGCTAGTAGATACATCACAGCCATTCTTACTGCTACTCCGTTTTCTACCTGATTTAATATGACAGACTGATCAGAGTCAGCCACATCACTAGTTAATTCGACCCCTCTATTGATAGGTCCTGGGTGCATTAGCACTATTTTTTTATCTAAAGAATTAAGCATTTCTTTATCTATTCCAAACAATTTACGATATTCTCTGATAGAAGGGAAGTAATTAACATCCATTCTCTCATTTTGAACCCTAAGTACATTAGCAACATCACACCAATTAAGAGCTTTTTTTATGTCAAATTCTATTTCGAGACCTAAATTAGTTAAATATTTTGGAATTAAGGTGTTTGGGCCGCATATTTTTATATTAGCTCCCTGAAGTTTTAGAGCAAGTATATTAGATAAGGCTACTCTGGAGTGAGTAATATCACCGACTATAAGTATGTTTTTACCTCCTATATCTCCAATGTTTTCTATCATAGTATAGGAGTCTAACAATGCTTGGGTAGGGTGTTCGTGAGTACCATCTCCTGCATTTATTATGGTTGTTTTGGTGTGTTTAGACAAAAATACACCAGCTCCTACGCTAGAATGCCTCAGAACTACCATATCTACTTTCATAGCCAATATATTATTAACAGTATCAACCAAAGTTTCTCCTTTTTTGACTGATGATTGAGAGGCTGAAAAGTTTACAACATCGGCTGAAAGTCTTTTTTGAGCCAATTCGAACGATAATTTTGTGCGAGTACTGTTTTCGAAAAATAAGTTAGCTATAGTAATGTCTCTAAGAGTAGGTACTTTCTTGATAGGTCTATTTATTATTTCTTTAAATTTATCAGCAGTCTCAAATATCAACTGTAAATCTTTTTGATTAAGATATTTTATACCTAATAAATTATCTACGCTTAAACTCATTTTAAAACTTTTTTAGTTAAATATACTGCGTTCTTTTGCTTTTCATCGTTCCATTCTACTTCAACCCTCTGAGTATCGATACTGTCAACTTTACGACCACTATAGTCGGGTTGTATAGGCAATTCTCGACTGAAACGCCTATCAATTAGTACTAATAGTTCAATATTAGAAGGTCTTCCGAAGGATTGTATGGCAGATAGTGCCGATCTTATACTTCTTCCTGAATAAAGGACATCGTCTACAAAAACTACTTTTTTGCCTTCTACTTCTATGTTTATTTCAGTGCTATTAGCCTTTAATAATTCGTCTCTACGCCCGAAATCGTCTCTAAAAAATGTAATATCTAACTCTCCAGTCGATATGTTTTCGATATTATAGTCGTTTTGTATTATAGAAACTAACTTATATAGTAAATAAACGCCTCTAGGTTGAATACCTATGAGGACTGTATCAGTGAAATCTTGATGGTTTTCAACTAGTTCACAAGCTAATCTTCGCAAAGTTAAGTCTAATTCTTTGTAGTTAAGAATTGTTTTTTTGTTCATTTTCAAATACCTTTTTGTATTAAACAAATATACATTATTATTTGTTTAAAAAAACTTTCTTTATTACAAGTCTAAGTGTATATTTACAGAATTAGTTTAAATATTATATATGCCAATAACCAAATTTAAATCAATGCTAAAGTCAAATAATCTATATTTTTTTGATGTAGACGATTTTGAAGAAATAATTCAATATTACTTGGACTATGGAAATATAATTCATGCTTATAAAGCTGTTAAAATAGGCTTAAATCAGCATCCAAACTCTTTAGAAATATTGTTGTTAAAAGTAGATTTACTTCTTTTAGAAAATAAAACTTCACAAGCATGTGAGATTCTTAATTATTTAGACTTGACATATCCTGAAGATGAAGATGTTAATATTCAAAAGGGATTTATATATTCTAATACCAGATTACATAGACAAGCCATTTCTTGCTTTGAAATAGCTATAAAAAATACAGATCAACAAGAATATATATATCATTTGATAGGCTTGGAGTTATTGTATCTCGAAGATTTTCAGGAGGCTATAATAAGTTTCAAAAAAAGTATATCTATATATAGTGAAGATACTTCTTCTATGAATAATATTGTTTACTGTTACAATATGATAGGGGAGACTAAAAATTGTATTTTGTTTTTGAAATATTATATAGATGAAAATCCTTATTGTGAAATATCTTGGCAACAGATAGGTGTACAGTATAATAAGATAAATAAATATAACAAAGCTTTAGAATCTTTTGATAATTCAATACTTATAGATGAAGAATTTATAGGGGCTTATTTAGAGAGAGCAAAAACCTTAGAAAAACTAAAATTATACGATATAGCTATAGAAGATTATCAGCATACTATAAGTTTAGAAGATGCTACTGCTTTTGCTTATTATAGAATTGGTAGATGTTATTATTTTCTTGAAAACATAGAGTTATCTATAGAATATTTAGAGAAGTCTGTTTACGAAGACCCAATGTTTGAAAAATCTTTGTATATGCTAAGTGAAATATTATATGAAAAAGAATATTTTGAAAAAAGCTTAGAAAACATAGAAAGTTGTATAGCTTCAGATAGCTCTAATAAAAAATATTGGGGGTTATATCTGGCTATAGGTATAAAACTGAACAATGAAGCTCAGGTGAAAATAATATATAGTAATATTCTTAATTCGGGAGTTTTAGAACTTAAAAACTGTATAGATTATTTTGATTTTCTTTATAAAAAAGGATATTATATAGATGCAATAGAAGTGTTGAAGACATACGAAAACAAACATGCTGAAATAGAATATAGACTATATGTTGCGTATTTGAAGTTAAAAGAGCTTGAAATATCGGATATTCACAAGGTAAACGCTAGTGTTTTGGACCCTAATAAGTTTTTATTACCCAAAATAAAGTATCTTTTCTTTAGAAATAAGATGAAAACAAGAGATATATTAAATACAAATTAAATACATGAATAAAACGATTATTATATTTTTGAAAGGACTAATGATGGGTGCTGCCGATGTAATTCCTGGAGTGTCAGGAGGTACTATAGCCTTTATAACAGGAATATATCAAAGACTTATTGTGGGTATAAAAAATGTGGATTTCAAATTATTAAAAACTCTAAAAACACAAGGGTTTAAGCATACATGGAAGCAAGCAGATGCTAGTTTTTTGCTAACACTTTTCTTAGGAATAGCTACAAGTATTATAACTTTATCCAAAGGAATAACTTATCTGCTAAAAGAACACCCTATATTATTATGGGCATATTTTTTCGGACTAATAATAGCTTCGTCTCTAATAATAGCAAAACAGATAAAACAATGGAATAAGGTCAATATAATAGGGCTTTTATCTGCTGTTATTTTGTCTTATTTCATAACTATAGCCAACCCTTCGGAGGCTAATGATAGTAATATTTACTTGTTTTTCTCAGGTTTTATAGCCATTATAGCTATGATATTACCAGGTATTTCGGGATCTTTCATCTTGTTGCTTCTAGGTTCTTATCGTACCATTATGGATATTTTATCTTCGTTTATAGATGCCGTAAGAAGCTTTGATACTAGTCTAATATTGTCTCTTGGTAGTCAAATATCGGTGTTTGTAATAGGGCTTATATTAGGGCTTGTTGTTTTTTCTAGAGTTCTTACATGGCTTTTCGAAAGATATCAAAACCTTATTTTGTCTATATTAACAGGATTTATGATAGGTTCTTTGAATAAAGTTTGGCCTTGGAAAAAAGTTATTTCCTTTAGAACTAATCATCAAGGAGAAGAAATACCTTTTATAGAAAAAAGTATATTACCATCAAGTTATGAAGGTGATAATTTGTTAATATGGGCGGTAATAGCTTCAATAATAGGTTTTGGAACTATTTTTATGCTAAACATTTTCGATAAAAAGAAAAATAATGGCAAATAATAAACAAAGTAAATCTTATAGATTGACCTTGTTCCTCAAAGGAGCAATAATGGGATTGGCTAACAAAATACCAGGAGTCTCTGGTGGTACAGTTTCTTTTGTATTAGGTTTTTATGAGGAATTTATATATTCTCTACAGAAATTCAATTACAAATCAATTATCCTATTGATAAATGGTAGGTTTTCTAGCTTTTTCAAATACATAAATATAAACTTCTTGTTTTTCCTCTTCTTAGGTTCTATTTTTAGTTATTTTAGTGTGTCAAGACTATTAGAATACTTACTAAAACATTACGAATTATATGTATGGAGTATGTTTTGGGGGCTTATATTAGGTTCTGTAATTTATATATGTAGAAGTTATAAGAAATGGTCGTTAATTAATATAATATTTATAATAATAGGGTTGTTTTTAGGTTTATCTTTAAATTTCATAAAAACAGGAGAAGAAAACACTAATCTCTTATTTGTTTTTTTATGTGGAATTATAAGTATATGCGGTATGGTATTACCAGGCTTGTCAGGTTCATATCTGTTACTTATAATAGGAAACTACTCACTTTTGTTAGTAGATAGTGTTAATGCTGTATATGACACTTCTAAGCAATTGATAATGGGAGATACTAGCTTTTTGAACAACGAAAAACAAATAAAATACTTATATATAGCTATGAGTTTTACCTTAGGGTCTTTGATTGGGCTTGTAGTTTTATCTAAAATATTGGCTTTTGCTTTTAAAAAATGGAGAAATAAAATAACAGCAATCATTATAGGTTTTATAATAGGTTCATTGACTATAACTTGGCCTTGGAAAGAGAAAATATATATAACAATAAGCAACAAAACTACTTATAACTATAAAAAATACTTTCCCGATATAAATGAAAATACTACTTATATAGCTTTTTTTATAATTATTATAAGTATATTTTTAGTTTTAATAACAGAGCACTATGCTAAAAAAAACAAATAAATCAAATGTTTTCGGATTAGTAGGAAGGAATATATCCTATTCGTTTTCTAGGTCTTATTTTACTGCAAAATTCAAAGCTTTAGGTTTAAACAACATAAATGAATACCTTAACTTTGATATAGATACTATAGAGAAATTAAAAGATGAATTACTAAAATATGATAATATAAAGGGGTTTAATGTAACTATTCCTTATAAAAAAGATATTTTTAAATATATAGATAATATAGACCCTATAGCCAAAGAAATAGGAGCCATAAATACAGTTAAAATAGATGAAAACAATAATTGGAATGGCTATAATACCGATATATATGGTTTTGAATTTTCGTTGAAACCTCTGTTAAAAAACAATATAAAAAAAGCCTTAGTTTTGGGTACTGGAGGAGCTTCAAAAGCGGTTATTTATGTGCTAAAAAAATTAAATATTGACTATTTGCAAGTCTCCAGAAACCCTGTTGATAGTACCCAAATAAGTTATGAAGAACTGGATAAGGAGATATTAAAAAGTCACCTTTTAATAATTAACTGTACTCCTTTGGGAACTAGCCCTAATACCGAATTAAAACCAAATATTCCTTATTTATATTTGAATAAAAACCATTTGTTGTACGACCTTATTTACAATCCTGAAATTAGCTCTTTCTTGAAAGAAGGAATAAAAGTAGGGTCTAAAACAAAAAATGGTCAGGAAATGTTAGAATTACAAGCCGAAAAATCTTGGGAAATATGGAATAAATAGTTGACAAATATCATTTTATAAACTGTTTATTAATCTTATTTTTACCTTGTAAAATAAAACAAAATGAAAGAAATAATAAATAAAAGTATTAAGGATAGTATCAGTTATAATGAGTACAAAGAATTGTTTTCTCAATATTCTAAAAACAATGATACTAGTGGTACAGACAAGAGTGAAGAGCGTATAGGGTTCACTAAACTTAATTTTAGTAGAACCAAAAGATTAGATAAAACCACTAAACTTAGCGGTAATATTATAACTGAAATAAGTAAAATTAATCAAAAGCAAACATGGATGGTTTTGACTGAAACTTGGTGTGGTGATGCAGCCCAAACTCTACCTGTTCTAGATAAATTATCTCAAATAAATGAGAATATAGAACTTAAAGTAGTTTTTAGAGACGAAAACACCGATCTGATGAATTTGTTTTTGACCAATAATTCTATGTCTATACCCAAACTAATAATACTTGACCAAAACAATGAATTAATAGACAGCTGGGGGCCTAGAAGTAAAAAAGCGGCCAAACTGGTAACAGACTATAAAGCTAAATACGGAAAAATAGACGCAACAATAAAAGAGAATTTACAATTGTTTTATAACCAAGATAAAGGAGAATCTGTAATAAATGAAGTTATTGATATTGTAGTACCTGTAGTTAATTATATATAATATTAACTATTAGACATAAAAAAAGCACTCATATGAGTGCTTTTTTTATGTCTAATAATAGAGTAATACCAGTTGTATTTCTAAATATCATAAAAGAAATAGAATTATTTTTTTCTTTAGCAAGGCAAAAAATCTAAGCATAGCATCGCTATGGTTCTGTTTTTTAACGCAGATAAAGGAGAAAAGAAACTATTTATATATGACAGATGGAGATTCAACTGGTATAAT
>JABSPL010000139.1 GCA_013215105.1 Flavobacteriaceae bacterium | reverse complement strand
GTTTTACTTAAAACAGCCTTAAACTTACTCAAAAACGAGAAAACTGAAAAACAAGGAATAATGGGAAAGAGGCTAAAAGCTGGCTGGGACGTAAACTATTTACTGAAAGTATTGGGTATTAAAGTGTGAGTTTGCCCTGGGATATAAGTGAATATATTAGCGCTCGAGATTTATTATAAAAACAATAGATACTAATACATATTGGAATCAATGCAGAAATAACAGTTAGAGTTGTATAAAACCTTCCTATTTTTAATCCAAACTGGGAATAGTATTCATAAAACTCAGTAGTAGACAAAGTTTTCCAATATGGAACTAATAAGCAACCTTCAGTAATTTGACTTCCTAAAAAAATAGAGAAAACTGTAATAAAAAAAAATCCTAAAATACGATTCATGAAATAATTGTTTTGTAAATCCCAAATATAAACAACCTAAGTTTGCAAAGTAGTATATTTAAGAAAATAATAAAGTTATAAAAAAGAGTAATAAGGCTGTTTATATCAATAATATTTAAAGCTTATTATTCTTATTGAAAGTCCCATCTTTATTCGTTATTTAATTTCTAAGAATTGGTAAATCTTTGGAGATACCCTGATTTTTGTCAGAATATTGAGTAATCCTACTGTTAATATGATCAGTCTATTTCGGTTCATTTATATTATATACAACCGTTGAGTATAATAATAGTAGTCGATTACTTGATAGATAACTTTCAAATTACAAGAAAATTGAAGAGTATAAAAGTCCTTGAATTCACTACTGTCCCACTTATTCTTTTTATACATTGTTAGGTGGCTTTTTTTCTTCGTCTCGTTTATTTAATTTGTCGATTATATTATATTTTGCCTGTCTTTCCTTCCACCTATCCCTAGCATATTTTTGCATGTCAATTATGGTATCGGTTTCATCGATTATTTCAAGACCAAGTAAAGTTTCAATGATATCTTCCATTGTTACAATTCCGTCTAGACCACCATATTCATCTACAATTAATGCAATATGTTCCTTTTTTTCCAATAGTTTTTCCCATAATGCAAATAGTTCAATACTATTAGGAACTATAACAATCTCTCGTTTAACATCTTTCAGTTTTAAATCATGTTGGTCTTCTGCTAGTTTTTCAAAAACTTCCTGCCTAAAAACATAACCTGTTATGTTTTCATCATTTTTTGAATATATTGGAATACGAGAAAATCTTAAATAATCCTTGTTTTTTAGAAATTCTTGCAGAGATAAATTCTCGTCAGAAACGGCAACAACTACTCTTGGAGTCTGAATTTCAGTTACTTTTATGTTTTTAAGCCTTAGGATATTTTGAATAATTTTATTTTCTTTGTCAGAAAACAAGCCTTCGTCTGCTCCAATTTTTGCCAATGCTGCTATTTCCTCTCTACTGGTAGTTATTACTTTTTTATTGCCCGATATAACCCTAGTAATCAATGCTGACATAATTACCAGTGGGTATGTAATAATTATCATTGTCTTAATTGTAAAATAAGAAATCATTGATAAATTCCTCCAGTATCTGGCTCCAATAGTTTTGGGTATTATTTCCGATAATATAAGTATCAAAATTGTCAAAATAGCTGATGCAATTCCTAATGAAGCCTCTCCGAAAACCTTAACGGCTTGAGCTCCAACACCAGCAACTCCAATTGTGTGAGCGACTGTGTTTAGCGATAAAATTGCAGACAGAGGTTTATCTATATTTGTTTTTAGCTCAATAAATGATTTAGCCCAATGGTATCCTTTCTCTTGCTTTACAATCAGATATGATTGAGGAGTCGATAGAAGTACTGATTCCATTATAGAGCAAAGGAATGATACGAATAAAGCCAAAAATAAATACGCAATTAGATAAATCATTTTTTATGTCAAATATACAATTTTGTTTCTTGGTTTGTTTTATGCAGTGTCTGTTTTTAAAATACCACTAACTCCCATAATATGAGACGTAGCCCTACTATCCATAATGTTACTGGGGCTATAGCTTATATGCCAAGTGTGTGCCCAATATGGCTGTCTTTTTAACTTTATAAAGATAGTTAATTAATTTAGAGGGTGCAAGTTCCTTATGTGCAGAAGTAGAATTATGAAACATTAGTAAGTAGCAAGGTTGAAAATCGTAAGGTTTATCTGAATAAAGCGAAACTACAAAACTCGGTACTGAGTAGCGGAATTAAGCGGAGCGAATCATGAATACGCCTAAAATAAAAAAGAAATAAATAAACCGTATACAGAGGCATAACTACTTGGGGAAGTAAACACTTCATTATAATGCCCTAAAGAATACCAAAAGGGTAGTTATCTAGATACATACTGGTGGAATATTGCGAGTATTTTGCAAAGACAATTCTTACTAAATAAGTTTTTATTAAAGTGTCGCATACCATAAAAATATATTAACACAAGGATTATAATATTAGTATATCCCATTGGATAAAGTTTATTCTTCTTATACTTTCCGATAACGATTTGTATAAGCGTATTTGCGGATTTAAAGGTACTTACCTTTCAATTTAGCGCCAAACTTTGTAAGGGAATATAAACTTTAATTTTAGTACAAAGCCCGCAATTACGTTTGTATTTTGTTAGCGGTAGGCTTTATTTGTTTTCATTTCCAAATATTAAAAGTAATCCACCAATAATCGTAATGTTTTTTAAGAATGATACCATTTCATATTGTTGATTAATAATTTCTAATTCTGTTTGAGTTGGTAAAGTCCAAAAATCATGGAAAATAAATGTTACTGGCAGTATAAATATTAATAGAAGTATTGCTCCTATTTTTGTTTTATAACTAGTTATAATTGACAATCCACCTACAACCTGTAGTATTATTGCCATTATCAAGAAAAAGGGAATAAATACCATACCGTGAGATTCCATATAGGAAATAGTTTTATCCCAATCTCCAATTTTACTTAATCCACTTGCTATAAATATAAGACTGAATAAAATTAGTCCTATTCTGTTGATGTACTTTTTTGATTTCTTCATTTTTTTGTTTTTGATTAATTTATTTAGGTAAGTTTTTAGACCATAGCTTTGCTATATTTTGACTCACAATCATATAATCTGTTTTTTTAGAGTTCTCGTTTCTTTGCTTACAAAACATAGGGTTTTCGTTGAATAACGATTTTGCTAATTCTCGACCCGCCATTGTGATTGACGTAGTTTTTTCGAATCTGATTCTTTTAAATTCACTGAAAGCCTCTTTTATTGTCTTTGATTCTTTTAAAATAGAAGCAAAATGCCATGCATCTTCTATTGCCTGACAAGCACCCTGCCCCGAAGTTGGCAGTGCAGCATGAGCAGAGTCTCCTATTAAACAAACATTATTTTTATGCCATACAGTAATGATATTATGATCGAAAACTTCAATGTATTTTATATTTTCTTCTTTGGTTAATTGTATTATTTCTTTGATTTTTGGAGACCAAGAGCTGAATATTCTTAGTAATTGGGCTTTATTATTTTTAACATCAGTATTTAATTTCAAGGATTTTCCCCCAGACCAATACCCTTTATATTTAGTTATTGGAACAATGCCAAAACGTTCTCCACAGCCCCAAAAGTCCAAAACGATGTTTTCTGAAAATATAGCCTTGTCACTTTCTATTATCCCAATCCAATTTGCAAAATTATGATAGACCGGTGTATTATCATCATTCACATATTGTCGAGCAATAGAATTCATCCTTCCATCGGCGCCTATTATTATGTCAGCATTCACTTTAAGTTTATTCTCAAAAACCACATACGCATTATTATCCTTATCATCTATCAGCAAGACTTTACGGTTGTAATGAATAGGAATTTTAAGTTCTTCTACTTTTTGTAATAAGATTTTCTGTAGGTCAATTCTGCTAATAGCATAACTTGTAGAACCAATATTTGTATCAATATCATTAACATTAATTTCTCCTAAAAGCTCCCCATTTTCGGCCCAGCGTTGCATTTTATCTATTTCCCCTCCAACTTTTTCAATCTCCGCAAGCAGATTAAGTTTATGAAGTATTTTACTAGCATTAGCCCATAAAACCAATCCAGCACCTATTGTTGTTGCTGTTTTTCTACGCTCATAAATGCTTATGTTTCCGAACCCTTTCTTATGCAAAGCTATAGCAGTAGTTAAGCCTGCAACCCCTGCCCCTAAGATGACTATTTTAGAATGTTTCATATTAGCTTTGTATTTGTTCTAATTTATTTTACTTTTGTTTTGCAAGCAAATATATATAATAACTTTTAAAATGCAAGTAATTATGATTAAAGATTTCAGGTCAAGTTGCCCAATAAGCTCAGCGTTAGATATAATAGGTGATAAATGGTCGTTGTTAATCATCAGAGATATGATGTTTTCAGGGAAAAATACGTATAGTGACTTCAGTAATTCCAGTGAAAAGATAGCAACTAATATCCTTTCAAGCAGATTATCGATGCTTGAAGGCTTAGAGATAATTAATAAGAGAAAGAAGGAAGGCAACAAAAAAACTAATATTTATAGCCTCACACAAAAAGGAAAAGAATTACTACCTATAATTTTGGAAATAGCACAATGGAGTGACAACAACCTCAATGATCACCTTAAAGATGGAGCAAAACCGTTTGTTAATAAATTCAAATCCGATAAAGAGCTGTTTATCGAAAATATGTATTCTATGTTCGACAAGGATAAACAGTGATTTGGAAGTGTTTATGGTATATTTAAAACCTGACTGGTCAGTTAGTAGTTATATTTGTTTTTAAAATCTTCGTCAATCATTCTACTAAAATAAAAAAGAAGTAATTCTTTATAAAGTCCAGGTCGTTTTAAATCGTCGCGCGTATATTGTTCGTTTAAATCAGTAGTTGACAAGTCAAAGCTTAATCTCAATGAATCTGGATTGGTAGTAGCAAAAGCTACAAGTAAATCTCTTGGGTAAGATTGTAATTTTTCATCAATCTTAGTTTTTTTAATAATTGAATTTGTTAAGGTATATAAGAAACTATGAGAAGATTCATCAGAATTATAAACCCCTATTTTATTCAGGTTATTAATCATTTTTTTAATCTTAGGGTTTTCAAATTCCACATAATACTCATCTGGGTACCCCATAGCTAAAACAGTATTCATTAAATCTTTAAAAGCAGATAAACTATCAGTTTCTTCTTTATATATTTTCATTTCCTTCATCCTATTATAGAATTCATTCTCTACTTCATTCCATAAATTATGATCAAATTTATTAAATACATCAACTATTAATTTATTAACTGCTGTGTCTATTTCAATTATTCTATCTTCTTTATTGCAAGAAAACATTACTATAGATAGAAGTACTGTTATTAGATATTTCATTTGAGTGTATTATTTATTATTTAGGGGTATAATGGTAGTATTCTTTTACATAAGAGTATCATTACAATTACAAGTTTCCAATTACAAGATTATATCATCCTGAAATTGTTATTACTACATATTTTTCATTAAACGAATATATTAAAATCCCTATTGTTAGGAATATGATTTTATTTATTAATTCAGAAATTATAATTTCGTCGTTCAGAAATATTTTTACAAGTTTTGCTAATAAAGAAATCCCATAACTAAATATTAAAATTAGTGACCATATTTTAATTCCAATTTTAGCTTGTTTATATTTTGATAATATTAGGAACAAAAGTATTCCTTGAATTATAATTGGAAATATTGCATTTGAGAAACCTATTGTAAGCGTGTATAAATTCCAACACAACAGTGTAATTATATATACAATCAGAGAATATTTAAATGTTTCACTCTTAAATTCTGTTTTTTCCATTAAATCTTATGTAATTAGGTTATAATCTAACAAATATACATATATTTCACATAACACATATTATATTAGACGGTATTTCAAACTAGGTAAATTTAATGTAATTTCAAAATACACTTAGTCCTATATCATTATCTTTCAAAAATAATAGGGTGACATTTTTCAACAAACTGTTTAACGTCATTTGCAGAAATAATATTTGGGTACGACATTAATAACAATTGCAATGGAGGTTGACCTTCTTGTATGGGAGGTGTTTCATAATGATGATTATTAAGTTTAAACCCTATTCTTTGGTAAAACTTTATCCTTCTATGATTAATTGTAGATGTTGGCAACTCAACTTCCAATATAATTGGTTTTTTACCGTTATTTATAAATTTATCAAGAATTAACCTTCCCAAACCTTTATTTCTTAGCTGTTTTGATGTTGCAAAATGATCTACATATCTATATATATCAAGATCCCACCACAATATAAATCCTATCAATTGTTTATCGTCAATTAATACATCAAAATGATAATCGGAATTTTTAAGAACACAGGCTTGGTCATCTAACAACCTTCGTTCCTCCAAAGGAAATGCATCCTCATAGATTTCCCAGGCAGCCTTAAAATAATTATCAGTAATGTTTTTGAGTCTTATTTGTTTCATATCAAATTATTTATACAAATATAAGTTTATATTATAATATAGGCGAAGTGTTTTCGGTATAACAGATTGGTTGGTTATAATACAAAAGCATCAAGAATTATTTATTCTTGATGCTTTTGATTCGTTTTAAAGGTTGCTAAACGGATGTAGAACCTATAGTAGTTCTATGCACTGAGACGTGAGGCCGTACGTCTCTACTGTTTGGTACTCCATTCCAGCATGACTATGTACATTTCGTCTATGGTTGTGTTAGGTTGTTTTTCTAAGACAGATATCAATTCTTGGTTAAATTTCCCGAAATTGATAAAACCTCTATGTTCCATCATCATTTTTTCCATATTAGGAATGTATGTTTTTACATCTTGGTCAGGGAAATTATCATAGCAATATATAGAGAATAATGCAAAGGTCATATATTCATTAAAAACGGCAGAAGTAGATCCGTAGGCATTTGCTGCAGAAGAATCGTCTGCCCATTTGTTTCTATCTTTGAAAACTTCATTTACTTTATCAATATATCTATCTGTAGTAGGGTTTATAAAATTATGATCAATTTCGGTAAAAACCACTCTAGAGCTAAACATTTCATCAATATTCCTATTATATTCATCTGAAAATTCTGAGCTACAGACAAACATAACCGTTTGGCTAAATCCGTTATCTTCATATTTTTGTGTAGAATGTATTCCGCTAACCAATGGAGAGAATGTAACTAAGTAGTTACCATATTTGAAACCAAACTTACCTTCTAGCCAGTTTTGCATTTTACCTATAGGGTTTAGTTGTTTGTAAGTATCGACCAATCCTTGGTAATAATCTTTATGGTTTTTATAAAACTCTCTAAAATTAGATTTTTTTGCAAAATCCTCGAATAATTCTTTATTATTATCAAAAGGATTTTGAAGACCTTTGAATCCCATTTTACGGATAATACCATCATCTATAATTTCATTATTTTCACCGAACAGATAACCACAAGCGTTCATTTTAAGAGCGTAATAGTAATAATAACTCTCATTATGCATAGCTTGGGTGATATTATTATTTAAAGTATCTATTGCCGGGTGGTTCATATAAGGAGAAAAATGTTCGATAACCTCTTTATGATAACCTGTAGACATATCAATCATATTGTCATCCTCTTGTCCTATCTTGCATATAGCTATCATTATATTAGCCAATTCGTGTATTTCGGGTATTCTTACAGCAAATTTTCCTTTGTTAAGAGAAATATATTCATTTGAGAAATTAACGTTTTTGGGAATACCAACAATCTCGGTCAATGCAGTATCTTTTTTGTGAAGTACAATATTGAACTGAATAGTATCTTTTTCTTTTATAGAGAAGAATATAGAATCTACATCGGTTATGAATCCTACTTTTACACCTTTACTGTCTGCCTCTACCTCTAGTCTATCTGGTTTTAGTTTAGGGTTTATTCCCCAGCTTGGTTTATATTTTCCATCAACATAATATTTGATGGTTTTTACATTCGATTCTATTACTGGTATAGTTTTTTTATTAGAACAGGAGAAGACAATTATACTCATTATCAGTACTTTTAATACATTTTTCATTTGTTTGAGTTTTATGTGTGTCACCATAAGACGTATTTAGTTGTTTTCTGTTGCTTTTTTAACACAATATTAACTTAAAACATCAGGTTTTGAATTTATAATTAATTTCACCTTTTATAAAACCTTATAAGATAAAAAAAAAGCAATATTATTATCATTTGTTTTTTACAATGTAATTATATCACAAAATAAAAATGAAGAAGAGCTATTCAAGAAAGTATAAACTATTACCTAGATGGTTCACGAGCTGATAATCCCGAAACAATTAAAAAAGAATTTCATCCTGATACTACTTTGAAATACATTAGTATAAAGGAGTTTATCAACTAATTTCTATTCAGAAGTTTTTTGCTTTTTTTTACAAATGCTAAAACTAGGAAATTAGAGAGAAAAATATTTTATATTGATATATCGGGAACTACCGCTAATGTGAAATTATTGTCCAAATACAAGACATTTCAATATATTGATTATATGAATATGATAAAAACAGAAGATGGCTGGAAGATAGTAAGTAAAATTTCGTATAAAGAAGTGTTTTACACTTGGTATTATACCACTTAAGCTTCCATATATCCTATATAAATAATTTGTTTTCCCCATTTCATATGTGTTTAAAAATCCAAATACAGCTAGATTATAGTTGGATTTTTCGACTTTATAAAAGAAAAACAATCATATTTATAAGGTTCTACTGAGTTTTGAGTAGCTGCGTTCTGTTAGATTTCCCGATATATAAACCATAAGAATAAAGTAAATTACTTAATCCAAAGGAATCTATTATGTCATACAACCTCTATCTTCTCAGATGATTTATATATTTTTTGGTAAAAACCCACTCAGATAGAGGTAAAACCTTTTTTTAATTTATACCCGTTTTTATAGAAGCTACAGAAAAATCTTCTCCATCAATTGGTTTTCCATTTAATCTTTGCATCATAGAAATCTGACCAATATGGGTCAATATATCCGAAAAAGGCCCTTGAATTAATCTTTTAGAATAATTTATGGGTAATTCATTTATATCAAGAGCAATGTTTATATTAATCAATTCACTATTAAATCTTTCTATCTCCTGTGTTAGATTTAATGTTTCTGGTTGCTCGGTATTGAATCTTTCTTCTTCCAAAAATATTCTTGTAGAATAAAGTACATGATACATATGGTTGATTAATTCAATCGGCGTTCTGCTACCTTTTCCTATGGTAAACTCTCCAAAGTTTTCGTTTTTATCAGCTATGGATTTTTCGAATCTATATTTGATAGTCGATATCGTATGTCTAAGAAGTTCGTTTTTCATATTTGCTTTTTTTATTATGGTGGTTTACGGTATGGCTTAGGACATGTAAAGTTTTAATTCGTTTTATTTCAATTTTTTCTCCATAAAAGTACTTAATGGATCATTTTTATAAGAACCAAACTTTTCGCAAACCGAATATCCTAGTTTTTCATATAAACTTATGGCATCTTTTGAATAAGGGCCAGTTTCTAATCGTGATACGAATTTGTTTTTTGAAATTAAAAGAGTTTCAAGTTTGTTAATTATTTTTACGGCTAAACCTTTTTTTCGTTGTTTAGGCGGAACATAAATACGTTTCAATTCTCCATAGTCTGAGAAAATTTTAACAGAACCTATAGCTACAATTTCTTCATTCTCTATAGCACCGTAAAAATAGGAGTTTTCATCTCTAAGAGTTTCAATACTGTCCAAGTGACAACTATCAGGTGGATATAACTTACTTTGATATTCGTCTAATTCTTTTATTAGATCCTCGGCATTAATTGGGTCTATGAGTTTTATCTCCATACTATTTTAGATTAATCTAGTTTGTTTGTATACTCTCCAAACATAACCAATTTATTTCATCAAACACATAAGATATTTATCAATATTTCAAGATAACTACAAACAGCATCTCTGAGTATTATTTTTTAGATTTAAGTTTATCTATCAATTTACCTATCATATTAGAAATCATATTAAAGACTTTTTTGACCGAATCTTTTTCGAACTTACTTACTTTTTTCTTATCCTTGCCCCATGCTGATTTTATTTTAATGATATCTTTTTTGATTGAATCTTTTTCGAACTGACTTACCTTACCCTTATATTTTTCCCATGCTGATTTGACTTTGACAAGGTCCGATTTGGCTGAGTCTTTTTCGAATTGGCTTACTTTACCTTTTAACTCATCTATAAGCTCAGTTATTTTAAATTTTATCTTGGCACCATTCAAAGAGTTGTTCCATGTTTGCTTTATGTCTTCCCATTCTTGTTCTTGTTCTTTCATCTTATTTTAATTTAGGTGTTATACAATTCAATAATTTCACTCTTACTCTTTTCATCCTAACAGCAATATTGTTCTCTGTCAGGTCGGTGATTTTAGCTATTTCTTTATAGCTTAATTCTTCCAAATAGAGTAGCATTATTTTTTTATCAGTCCCTTCTAAGTAAGATATACAATCGTATAATGCTTTATATTTCTCTTGTTCAGTTGTGTCAGCAGGTAATTCGGACAATTTAAATTCTATAGTTTCTAAACTGATTGACTCCATGCTCTCTTTCGTTAATCGACTATTTTTTCGTGTACAAACATTTAAAGCTATTTTGTAAATCCATGTTTTTACACTTGATTCCTCCTTGAAGTTTGGTAACGATTTCCATATTTGGATCACTACTTCTTGGAATAAATCTTGTGGTTCAATAGGAGAGACTGCATATATTTTGCAAATTTTGTAAATGCTATATTTATTGTCATCTAATATTTTACTAAAAACTAATTCTTTTTGTCTATCCATTGTGTTTTTATCTTATACTATTTAAACATCCATATATCATATATAAACAGTTTCTGTTCTTATTATGATATTTAAAAATTCAAATGGTATTATCTATTATATTAGTGACAGAAGTTATAAAAATATGACAAGAAAATTCATTTATTTTTAAAAAAAATAATTCTTAAGCTTGTTAACCCTTTTGAAAAATGGTTGTAATTACTAAAATTATCGAAGTAGATTCAATAATTTTAACTTTAAGTATTGTTTTTCTAACTTCTTCTCCAGAACCAAAATATTCTTATACTCTTAAATATTGGTGCAATAATATTTTACACCTAGAATAGAAGCCTTGAGGAATAGACTGATACTCCCATCTTCCAGATTTCTCACAACTTTCCGTCGGATTATCTTCTAAAGTTAAAGTTTCTTCTAGTATTAATTGTACTGTTTCTTCAAAAGGAATTTCTTTTTATATTTTAAGACTTTTCTGCTCTTAAGACCTAATGGCTTAAATACTTAATGATAAAGTTCCTTATCGACAAAGGATTCGTCAAAAAAAACTAGCCGCATAGTTAAAAAACGACCTTACTAGTAGCCTTATTGCTGAAAAGTAAAACTCGTCGAGCCTCCTCAAGTAAAAGTTTTTCTTACGATTTTATGCCCTGAAATACTACGAGTATTTTTTGAAGACAGTGACCTTCTAATTTGTTTGGTTACTTCACTTCTTTGTATTTAATCTTCTCTTCAATTCGATGTAAGATTCATACAGTATAGGCTCGTCTATAATACCCTTATATCCATAGAAATTAATGTTTTCATCTTCTTTATGAACTAAAATGACTACAGGTTGTCCTATTTTTATGATTATATCAATATTTGGTTCAAATCCATCAATATATTTATCTGATACACCGTAAAACATATAGTTCATATTACTCATCATATAACTATCAAAAGTACTACTTGTTCGTTTCACTCTAGTTATTGTACCTTGAACTTCATAAAAATCATCTGGACTATAGTCTTCATATTTCTTATTACCACAAGATGATAGTGTTAAAATTAACACTATCATCAATAACATATTTTTAATAATCATAAACCTGATTTATATATTTTAAAACTCATTGACATTGCCTTAATATATTGATCTCTACCAAGATATCTCCCTCTATGCAAATGGCCGAATTTCTGCCTAAATTGTTTAAATTTCATATCCCTCAGCATGACTAAAAAACTGTAAATCCTCTTCTTCATATATAAAACCATTGGCGTAGTCGGTGGTTGTTATATTACTTTTATCGTCAACTATCTTCCTTAGCTTTACTCCATCCAAGTCGTAAATGTAAGTAATATTTCCATTATTGCGACCTTTGTTTATGGTAATTTCAGTTGGTAGGTTTAAGTAATTATAAGCTATACTTGTAATTCACTTATTAGCGTCTGTTAACAGGTTTCCGTTCATGTCGTAAGCCTTCTTTTACTTTTTTCCATCGATGAAAAAAGTAACAAAAAAATCTAGTCCAATTAAAAAATAGTCTGTATTTCTAGCACTTAAAATCGATAAAAACAAAACTCGTTTCACTCAAACAGTTGTTTTTATTGCGATTTTAAGCACCGAAATACTACGAGTATTTTTTGAAGGACATTGCTTGCTAATGGAGTTTTGTTTTTAGACTAAATGTCTTAATGAACCAATTTGAGAACTGCCCTTAGTTATAAAACCGTAAGCTTACAGTAGTTCTATGGCGTTAAGAAAAACTTTTGTTTGAGCGGAGCGAGTTAAGTTTTTTAGTCATAGAGCTATTAGTAAGGTAGGTTTTTGACTACGAGGCTAGGGGTTTTTGGTACTTTTTTGCCTATGCAAAAAGTATATAATAAAGATTTAGCTAATAAAACAGGTAGTGTTCACACCGTAATCGGAAGATATGAACGAAATGAAGTATTTCCATCTATTGAAATTGCTCGTAAAATAGCCGAAATACTAGATGTATCTCTTGACTACCTAACTGGTAAAGTAGATGTGCAAACGGATAAAAATACTCGTAAAAGAATCTTAGAAGTTTCTAAATTTGAAGAACAAGACAGAGAACATATATTTTCTGTGATTGATGCATTTATAGCTAAAAGTAAAATACAAGCTATTCTTAAATAAATAAAAAACCACTCCGAAGAGTGGTTTTTTAGTTGCTTAATTTTTTATAAAGAATTATTGTAGATGTCTAATAGGTTCTGGCAATATATCTTCTTCCCTTATTTGAGATTCTTTTATATGTTTTTTTATTAATGATTTCACATATTTATACATTTTTTTATTATCTGTCTTGATAACACCTTTATGTGTTATATATCCAAACTCATCCATACAGATAGTATCTTTATGAGTAATTATCTTATATCGGACATCAATGTATTCTATATCTATTGTTTTCAAATCAGACAAATAGTAATTTATAGAATCTACATATGTATTGTTTTTTAACACCAATCTTCTAAGACCATTATAACCATAAATACCTTCACAGGAAACACTTATAGGAGTATGTATATCATCTTTAAAGAAATATAATTCCATATGATCAACACTCTTAGTATTACAACTACAGATATTTAATACTAATAGATATATTATTATATAACAAGTAAATATTTTTATTTTCATGATTTTACCATTCTGAAGTCCAACTATTATTAAATTTTACAACTCTATTCCTTAATTGTATTGATTTTTTCTCATCAACTTTAGTAGATGTAGAGTTTTTCGTGTGCACACTAACTCCTTTATGATTTTTTCTTGATGATTTAGCATTTTTATTTATTTCTCCATTAGCTTTTGCTGTTTTTGTTTCATTTCCATTTATAACTCTCTTCTCTTCTTTATTTTTAAAGTTAGAATCCATTGTACTAACATTATTTTTATGTGTTTTAGAGTTCTTAACTCTATCGACAGCATGATCAGATTCATGCTCTAATATAGTTGCAGGAGATAGAACATCACCTGTTTCTTCATTTTTCAAACCTCCATTAGGATTCCAGTATATAACTGATTTTGATCTACTGCTACTACTCTCTTTATCACTCTCCACTACCTGGTAATCATTACTAGAATCCTCTGCGGCTGCTTTCATGGCATCACCACCTCCATTTCCAGTGTTATAATCGTATGCTTCTATTACACTATTAACAAATTCATTATCTGGAGCATCAGAAGAATTACTTCCATTAAATCTAAATGACTGATTTTTTCCATTTTCGTCTTTATACCAAATAAGAAAATCTTCAGGAGCCATCCCATCAGGGTCAATAAAATAAACAGGATTATCAAATGCATAATTATATGGACTATGCCTACGCATCTGCTCTGCCAAAGGATCCAAATTCATCCATCTACCCAAACTAGCATCATAATTCCTAGCTCCAAAGTCATAAGTACCCAAGCCTAAACTCTCATCTAACTCCTTGCCTCCAAACTTATACTTAAGTGCAGTATTACTAGAGGTACTAAGCCCATTATAACCCTTATGTTTTAATCCAAATGGATAGTAATTATTCTCTTCTACTATCTCTAAACCACTTAATCCATCTTTATAAGATAGTCTTATATTACCCAAATGGTCTGCATATTGGTATATATAACTATACTCTATTTCGGTTTCGCTAATTTTAACAGGTTCTATATAGCCTTCTGCATGACTAAAAAACTGTAATACATCTCCTTCGTATATAAAACCATTTGCATAATCAGTGGTTATAGTTGCTCCATTATTATCAATGACCGTTTTACTTAGTTTTACTCCACTTGCGTCGTAAATGTAAGTAATATTTCCGTCATTGCTATCTTTGTTTATAGTAATATCTGTTGGTAAGTTTAAGTAGTTATAGCTTATGCCTGTAAT
>JABSPL010000138.1 GCA_013215105.1 Flavobacteriaceae bacterium | reverse complement strand
GTTTTACTTAAAACAGCCTTAAACTTACTCAAAAACGAGAAAACTGAAAAACAAGGAATAATGGGAAAGAGGCTAAAAGCTGGCTGGGACGTAAACTATTTACTGAAAGTATTGGGTATTAAAGTGTGAGTTTGCCCTGGGTAATTGGACAACTCCTAAGGCTATATTTAACGACAACTGGGTCATAAAAGGATGTCCTGTAAACGGTGCTAAGTCATCTGCAATTGGAAACAACTTGGCAGTCGCTTGGTTTACTGCCCCTGAAGGAGAAGCAAAAGTTAATGTGGTATTCTCTGCAGATGGTGGTGAAAATTTTGATACACCTATTAATATATCTAAAATTAACCCTATGGGTAGAGTTGATATAGCTATGGTTGATGATAGCAATGCTATAGTTAGTTGGGTAGAGTCTGAAGAAGCAGGAGGTATGCTTAAATTCGTTACTGTAAATAAATCAGGAGAGATATCTGAGCCAATGGTAATTTCGTCAGATATTAATGCTAGAAGAAATGGATTTCCTCAAATGGAATTGGTAAATAATAAATTGTATTTCGCTTGGACTAAAACTAATGAAGAAAACAAAAAAACTACTATTATAACCGCTAGTGTTTCTTTTTAATAATTTCAACTACTGACTGATAACATATAAATGCCAAAAACAAAAAAAGCCTGAGCTTTAGTTAGCTCAGGCTTTTTTTGTTTTAATGTTTAAGATATACAATTTAGATTACGATATATGCAAGTAATCCAAAAACCGCTAATAACAAATAAAACCCTAACACTACTATCATTAGTATTCCCCAGAATTTGAAAAAAGATTTCTGATTAAGTAGAGCTATCTCTAATTCGTTACTGTCTTCAGTTCTTAAAGACGTCTTTAACTTTTGAGAAAACTTAAACATATACCAAGAAGGTGTTAAGAATATTACACCTATTAGAACATACATTACCCCAGATACAGATGGTATTACCCCGACTGAAGCATCTCTATACAAGTCTAGTACCGCCTGCATTTCTGATATTGCAAACAAACCTATAACCATCATCACTCCTGCTCCAATAAAACCTATTATAGAAAGAAATTTAGCCCATTTACCTATTTCTCTCAAATAGCTTATAGCTAGATTGGTTAACCTAAGGCCTGACTCATTGTTTGATTGCCCCGTTGTTTGTACTTGTTCTTCTTCCATTTGTTATATGGTTTTTAAATTTTACATTTAGACTTATCCTCTTCAATAAGATATTTTTTAAACTTTAACTCTCTGAGTTCTTTCTCTAATTTACTTTTATCTGTGGCATAGCCTATCAAGTAGATGATAGCGTAAAAAACCACACAAAACACAACTGAATTCTCATATCCAAAATCTTCAAGCATTGGTTTTCTCCCATGTCTTCCTGGTATATATGGAAATATAAATGAAAAAACTATCCCTATTACAATTCCTAATGGAATCTTATTTCTCTTTTTAATCAATTTATTATGACAAATTGATATTTGAGAGTCTACGTTTACTGTACGTTCTTTGATGCTATTCAAATTTAAAAGTATATATAGTTAAAACACACTTACATTATTACAGCAAATAAAATTATAATAATTGCAACATACAAGTATATTCTATAAATAGTTTATCCATCCTTACTTTGAAGACAATTGGGTTGCTATGCTCTACAAGTGGGCTACTGGACTCTTAGTTAAGATATAAACACATAAAAAAAGTCCGAACTCACAGCTGAGTTCGGACTTTTTTACAAATAAAATCAAATCAAAAAATCACTACCAGTTATAAGAATTACTATCTATAACGCTCTTAGCTATAGTTTTTCTTAGTTCTATAGGGTTAGGGAATTCTGCGTATTTGGTAAAACGTTTCAAGCCCATAAGTAGTCCTTTTTGCTCATCAGACTCGCTGATTGCAAATATTCCTTCTTTGGCATGCTTGTTTATCTTCTCAACAGCATTATATAGGTTTAGTTTAGCTATAGCCACTTCTACCTCGTGCTTAGCTTCACCGTCTTGCTTAGCTAGTCTTTGTACTTTAAGTATAGTAGACTCAGCCATGTATATTTCCATCATTATCTCAGCAGCAGCTAATATTACTTGCTGATGATTCTCTAGTTCCATACCGTATTTCTCAATAGCTTTACCAGCTACCATAAGAAGTATTTTCTTACAACTCTTAACTATATCCATTTCCATACTAAGAGTCTCAGAATAGTCAGGAATATCAAATGAAGGTATACCTAGTATTTCTTCACCTACAGCCATAGCAGGTCCCATTAGGTCTATACTACCAGCTAAAGCTCTTTTTATAAGCATTCCTACCGACAATAATCTGTTTATCTCGTTAGTTCCTTCGTATATTCTCGAAATACGAGCATCTCTCCAAGTACTCTCTATAGCACTTTCGTCAGAGAATCCCATTCCTCCAAATATTTGTATTCCTTCGTCAGAGTTGTACTGTACAACTTCCGAAGCATATACTTTAAGCATAGCGCACTCTATAGCATACTCTTCTACTGCCTTTAATTCAGCTTCTTGGTGGCTTGCACCTCCTGCTAACAATTCTGCTCTTTTACTCTCTATATCTTTTGCCGATCTGTAAGTACCAGCCTCCATCACATAAGTTTTAGTAGCCATTTCAGCTATTTTGTACTGTATAGCTCCAAAGCTAGAAATAGGAGTCTTAAATTGTTTTCTCTCGTTAGCATAACCTACCGATAAATTTATTATTTTTTTAGAAGCGTCTATACAAGCAGCAGCTAGTTTTATTCTTCCTACGTTAAGTGAGTTAAGAGCTATTTTAAATCCATTTCCTCTAGTAGAAAGCATATTTTCAACAGGAACAATAGTGTCATTATAAAACACTTGACGAGTCGATGAAGAGCGTATTCCTAGTTTACCTTCTTCCTCCCCCAAAACAATACCATTAGGATTGTTTTTATCGTATTCTACTATAAATGCAGTTATGTTTTTGTCGTCTTCTATACGAGCAAACACTATCATAAGCCCACAGAAACCTGCATTACTTATCCACATTTTCTGCCCTGATATACTATAAGTTTTTCCATCACCCGAAAGAACTGCTTTGGTCTTACCCGAGTTAGCATCTGACCCAGCACTAGGCTCAGTAAGGCAATAAGCTCCATAAGTTTTACCTGAAACCAAATTAGGAATATATTTCTTCTTTTGATCTTCGGTTCCATAAAGTAATATAGGCATAGTACCTATACCTGTGTGAGCTCCGAACGCAGTACTAAGCGAACCTGAAACCCCCGATATATAATCACAAACCATTACACTAGTCACAAAGTCCATACCCATACCTCCGTACTCTTCGGGTACGGCAGCACCTAGCAAACCTAGTTCGGCTATTTTGTCCATTATTTCCTTAGTAAGTGCATAGTCCTTTTTTTCGAACCTAGCCTTTACTGGCCACACTTCCTTCTCTATGAATTCTTTTATCATGCTTTTGATCATCACTTGCTCTTCTGACAAGTCCGATGGTACAAATACATCCTCACATTTAGTTTCTTTTATAAGAAACTCTCCTCCTTTTATTAACTCTTTACTTTTAGTTATTGACATAATAATTTTTAGTTTAAAAATTCATAAATTCCAGCAGCACCTTGCCCTGTACCTACACACATAGTAACCATTCCGTATTTGCTACCTTTACGTCTTCTCATCTCGTTAAACAGCTGAACAGACAACTTAGCTCCAGTACAACCAAGCGGATGACCTAGTGCAATAGCACCTCCATTTACGTTGATTATATCGGTATCAAGCCCTAGCTCACTTATAACAGCCAAACTCTGAGACGAAAATGCCTCGTTAAGCTCTATAAGATCTAAATCTTTTAAGCTTATTCCCGCTTTTTTCAAAGCCTTAGGAATAGCCTTTACAGGTCCTACACCCATTATCTCAGGGTCTATACCAGCAGTAGCATACGATACCATTCTAGCAATAGGCTCTAAGTTCAATTCTTTTACCATTTCTTCGCTCATTACTAATACAAAAGCAGCACCATCACTCATTTGTGACGAAGTACCTGCCGTTACACTACCATTTTGAGCAAATACAGGTCTTAATTTGGCTAAAGCTTCTACCGAAGTTCCTTTTCTAGGTCCTTGATCAGTATCGACTGTATAGCTTTTGGTTTTCTTCTTTCCGTTAGCGTCTAAGAATATTTCTTCGACCGTTATAGGAGCTATATCTTCTTCGAACAGTCCTTTTGCTTGAGCATCTAAGGCTTTCATATGAGACTTATAAGCAAACAAGTCTTGGTCTTCTCTCGATACTTTATATTTGTTAGCAACCATTTCAGCAGTAAGCCCCATTCCCCAGTAATAATTTTCATTACCTTCGGCAGCAGCTTTATAACTAGGAGCTGGTCTGTAACCACCCATCGGAATATAACTCATGCTTTCTACACCACCAGCTATTATACAATCAGCCATTCCCGATTGTATTTTAGCAGTTGCTATACCTATAGTTTCTAGTCCCGAAGCACAGTATCTGTTAACAGTCATACCCGATACTTCATCGGTTTTTATACCCATAAGCGAAACAATTCTACCTATGTTAAGCCCTTGTTCTGCCTCAGGCATAGCGTTACCTACTATCACATCGTCTATTCTTGACTTGTCTAGTTCAGGAGTGTTTTTAAGTAAGTGCTCTATGGTTTCAGCAGCTAACTCATCTGGTTTTTTGAATCGGAATATACCTTTAGGTGCTTTACCTACAGCGGTTCTATATCCTTTTACTATATATGCAGTTTTCATAATGTGTCTTTTTTAGTTTCTTAACGGTTTACCTGTTTTTAGCATATGCTGTATTCTTTCTATAGTCTTTCTTTCTCCGAAAAGACTCATTATAGCTTCTCTTTCTAAGTCAAGCAAATACTGCTCGCTAACATAAGTAGGTTCCGAAAGGTTACCACCAGCCATTATATTTCCTAGCTTATTAGCTATTTTCTTGTCATGTTCCGAGGCATAACCACCTTTTTCCATACTATCGGCACCAACCATAAACATACCTAATGCTTGTTGTCCGTAAACTTTTACTTTCTGTGGAGCAGGCTTAGTATAACCTCTTTCTACCATTTGCAAAGCCTCTTGTTTGGCCACTGCTATCTGATTGTTTTTGTTAACTACTACTAAATCTTTTCCTTTCTCAAAATATCCTAAGTCGAAAGCCTCATGAGCCGAAGTAGCCACCTGAGCAGTTGCTATATTGATGAAGGCATCTCTAAGTCTGTTCAGCTTAACATCGTCTTTTACTACAGAATCACTCACTCTCTTAGTCATTTCTTTAGACCCAGCACCGGCAGGTATTATTCCTACACCAAACTCAACTAATCCTATATAAGTTTCCGCAGAAGCGACTACTTTATCAGCATGAAGACACATTTCACAAGCTCCACCGAAAGTCATACCATGTGGTGCAACTATAGTAGGTATCGATGAGTATCTAAGTCTCATAACTGTATCTTGGAAATATTTAACTCCGAAGTTAAGTTCGTCGTATTCTTGCTCAACAGCCATCATAAACGCAGTAGCCAAGTTAGCTCCTACCGAAAAGTGAGGTGCTTGGTTACCCAATATAAGTGCTTCGTATTCTTGCTCGGCTAAGTCTATACCTTTGTTTATAGCTTGTAATACTTCGCCTCCCAAAGTGTTCATTTTAGAACGGAATTCTAAGTTAAGTACTCCATCGCCCAAGTGCTGTATTCTAGCTCCTGAGTTTTCCCATACTGTTTTAGATTCTTCTAAGTTCTTTAATATTATAAAGCTGTCCTGCCCTGGTATTTTTTGGAATTCTTCTTTCTCTAAATTATAGTAGTAAGAAGCTCCTTTTTCTATCTTATAGAAAGTATCAATCCCTTTGTCAACCATTTTCTTAATAGCTGCCGATGGTTTATGCCCTAGCTCTACAGCCATATCATAACCTTCTTTTACTCCTATAGCGTTCCATATTTCGAAAGGTCCATCTTCCCAAGCAAAACCAGCTTTTACAGCATCATCTATTTGGTATAAATGGTCAGATATTTCAGGAATACGGTTCGACACATAAGCGAACATAGCAGCAAAAGTAGCTTTGTAGAACTTACCAGCTTTATCATCTCCTTTAGCCAAAACCTTATAACGGTCTATAGCCTTGTCTATACTTTTGGTAAGTGCTAGAGTTGGGAAGTTTACTTTTTGTTTAGACTTATACTCCATAGTATCTAAGTCAAGTACCAGTATTTCCTTTTTTCCATTAGCATCGACCGATTTCTTATAGAAACCTTGTTTTGTCTTACTACCTAACCATTTTTTCTCTAGCATATCTTCTATGAAAGCAGGAGTTTTGAAAAAATGTTTAGCCTCGTCGTTAGGGCAATTATCTAATACTCCTTTTGCCGTAAAAGCTAAAGTATCTAAACCTACCACGTCGATAGTTCTGAAAGTAGCAGACTTAGGACGACCAAGTACAGGGCCTGTTAGTTTATCTATTTCTGAAACAGTCATATTCATATCTTTCATAACCGAAAGAAGATTCATAATACCGAATATACCAACTCTGTTAGCTATAAATGCAGGAGTATCTTTTGCCAAAACAGAAGTTTTTCCTAAGAATTTACGCCCGTAGTTCATAAGGAAGTCTGTTACTTCTTGGTTACAATCAGGTCCTGGCACTACTTCGAACAGGTTAAGGTATCTCGGTGGGTTAAAAAAGTGAGTAACAGCAAAGTGTTTTCTAAAATCTTCGCTACGTCCTTTGTTCATAAAGGAAATAGGAATACCCGAAGTATTAGAACTAATGATAGTTCCCTCTTTTCTGTATTTCTCTACTTTTTCGAATATTATTTGTTTTATGTCTAAGCGTTCTACTACTACTTCGATAATCCAGTCAACGGTCGATATCTTAGAGATATCGTCGTCTATATTACCAGTAGTTATTCTATCAGCAAAACTTTTCTTATAAATAGGAGAAGGTTTCGATTTTAGAGTAGTCTGTAAGTTTGTGTTAACTATCCTGTTTTTGACAGCAGGACTGTTTAGGTCTAAACCTTTTGCTTGTTCGGCAGGGTTTAATTCTTTAGGAGCTATGTCGAGTAATAATACTTCAACCCCTATGTTTGCAAAATGACAGGCTATACTAGAACCCATTACACCTGAGCCAATGACGGCTACTTTGTTAATTCTTCTTTTCATTATTAAGCTTTATTTGATTCGAATATTTCTTTTTCTTTGATTATTTTATTAATCTTCTCGGTAGTTTCTATGAACTGCTCTATTTCTTTTACACCTATTTCTTCTATGATGGCATTGTTAAACTTAAGTACGGCAGCTTTAGAAAGCTCTCTTTTCTGCTCACCTTGCTCTGTTAGTTTTATATATACCTTTCGTTTGTCTACTTCACTTCTTTCTCGTCGTATCATCTTCTTGTCATCTAGGTTTCTTAAGACTCTACTAAGACTAGTAGCTTCCATACCCATTTTAGGACCTAAAGAAGTAGAAAGAGTTCCGTTTTCTCTGTCTATATTAAGTAACACAAAAGCACTAGCCATTGTCTCTCCGAACTTCCCAGCCTCTTCGTTGTACAGTTTTGCTACAGCTTGCCAAGTTGCCCTAAGGCAATGATCTATTGATTTTTGTTTCTTCATTCTCCAAATATAAGAAAAAAATACTATGCACGCATAATGTTTGCATAGTTTTTTTTAAAAGAAAGAAAAAAAAGTCTTCTTTTTATAATAATTATATAGTTTGATTTACAAAGGTGTTTGAAGAATCAAAGCCTTTATACTAAAAAGAATATTTATAGAGAACACATACTAAACCTAATAAATTAATGTATTTTTACAAAAGACGATGTATATCTAAAAAATAAAAACAAATGAAATACAAAAACATAGAAGAATCGCAAATAATAATGACTCAACTTATGTTGCCTTCTCATTCTAACTTTAGCGGGAATATTCATGGAGGATACGTACTAGACCTTATGGATCAGATAGCCTTTGCTTGTGCGTCGAAGCATTCGGGGAACTATTGTGTTACGGCATCTGTCAATATGGTCGATTTCTTGAGCCCTATAGAAGTAGGAGATTTACTTACATTAAAAGCTTCTATCAATTATACAGGTAGAACATCGATGGTGGTAGGGTTGAGAGTAGAGTCCGAAAATATAAAGTCGGGAATAATCAAGCATTGTAATTCGTCCTATTTTACTATGGTGGCGAAAAATGAGGAGGGAAAAAGCGTACCTGTCCCTGGAATTATATTAGATACAGAAGATAGTATTAGACGTTTTACCAGAAGCCTTAACAGACAAAAGCAAGCCAAGCAACGTAGAGAAGACTTTAAACCTTCGGAGTTTAAACTTGAAGAGCATATACATGAAATTGATAATATGAATGCTAGAGTAGAGTTGAAGTAAAACTGTTTTATTCGGTTTAAATGTTATTGCTAATCCTAATGACATATTCCTTAGTGGATGGAAACTTAATCCTGCACAGTTGAAGAATATCTTACAACATGGAAGTTTATAATTTAATACTATGGAATCAAGAAAAGAAAATAGCGGAATAAGAATAAGTCTAAGTAACGAAGAAGCTCTGGTTTTACTTGATTGGCTTACTCGTTTTAATGAGAGTGAAAACACTTTTCAAGACCAAGCAGAAGAAAGGGTTTTGTTTGATTTAGAATCAATTTTAGAGCAAAAAATGTCAGATACTTTTAGCGACAACTACAGTGCTGTTTTACAAAAGGCACGAGATAAAATTAACGAATTGAAATGATAGAAAATCTTAACAGTATATTAGGTAAAAAGGTTAAACGGTTATTCTTTGTTGTTTGGCCTCCCTTTGGAGAAGAGAATATGGCGCAAGTGGATATATCCGCAGGATATGTCTTTGAAGAAGAGCCAGACACTTTATGTATAATATCTACGGATAAAGACGATTTGACTACTCCGTGTATTGGTTATCAAAGTTTACCAAAAAGTTCATTTAATTGGAATGATTTTTAAACACGGATGAACAAGTGGATGAATTGTTGTGAAGGTATGGAAATGGACACCGAATATTATGAATTTACAGGAGAAAGTCAATTTAGTAATATTATCCAAAATGAGGTTATTGGTATTGAATTAGTGGGAGTATCGAATAAAGATACCCCTATAGGAGTGAAATTGATTTTTAAGAATGATTATATTCTTTCTACTCCAATAAATGATGGTAATACTATTGAATCAGAAAAGTTTAATAGAAACAACAATCTTAATAATTTTTTTAACCTTGGAGATATTAAGTACCGCAATATTAAAGATATTAACTCAAGGAGCGAAACCTCTCCCTAACGGAAGGTTTTTATTGAGTTATCATACTAACATGGGAAGCACTTTTCTTCGAGTACAGTAGTGTTTTCTATAAAGAGGAATCGAGGTGGTCAACTTTATAAAATAAGAATAAAACAATGATAGAATATAAGAGACATATTAATATATCGTTATACATGAGGCTAAAAACCTCTCAGAGGCATTAGTATTATTATATATTTCTGGTGCTACCAGTATTTTTATTACTAGCTAATCATTATAATATAAAAACTCTGTAATATATTTCCATCATTATCGAATTCTAATAAATAATACCCATCGATAGGGTAGTAAGATATTCTAGGGTCTACATATGCATCAACAATATTAAATTTTACGAGTAGTAAATTGTTGTTTTTCTCTGAAAACGTTAATTTAATTTTACATTTACTATTATTATTATTATTTTCATGCAGCCCTATAATGCTATATTCTTTAAAAGTATTACTTATATCATATTTTGATTTCAATTTAGAAAAATCTGAGATACTTAAATTATCATTATCATTGAACCAAGAAGTTTTAATCAATTGCCTTTTACGAAACCATTGAATAGTCACAGGTTTAATTATTGAGTTAACTTCTATTATTATTTCTTCACATTTATCTAAATCGGGATAATATTTTTTTAAACGCCCTATAAATAGGGTCTGCTGAAAAAGTATTTATTTAACTAATACTTAGTTAAATAAATACATAAAACACTTATTTGTATATGGTCAAATGCAGGTTTATTGCTATATTACAGCAAATAACCATGCATTATG
>JABSPL010000137.1 GCA_013215105.1 Flavobacteriaceae bacterium | reverse complement strand
TTTTCTTTTATGAGTTCCCTTTTTATTTCCCTATCGGTCACATAGAACCTCTCAATGAAATTACATTAAATAAAACAACTGTATATAGAGGTTTAACAAGGCAAAAAATCTAAGCATAGCATCGCTATGGTTCTGTTTTTTTAACGCAGATAAAGGAGAAAAGAAACTATTTATATATGACAGATGGAGATTCAACTGGTATTGATATATTGTAATGTAGATATGTGCCTAACAATATATAAGCTATGAAAAAGAAAATAGATAAGACAATATATTGACAGCTTCGAGAAATCAGAAAATATATAAACCACAAAAAAAATAAATAGAACCTGGTAATACTGTAGATACGTAATAATTTACGTCTACGCCCAGTTGTAACGTGAAGCAACCCATGAGTAAGCGGAAGCAACCCATGAGTAAGTAGAGGTGTAATTACGTCTACGTAAAGTCAATAGTGAGTTTGCAGAAAGTTAGAAGATAAAAATTAACATAAAAACAAATTATTATGAGAGGAAGACCAAAAAATTCAGAAATAGAAATAATAGAAGAGTACCGAGTATTCTTAGACAACGCTGTTAGTCAGCCCCAGATAGCCTCTGTGTTGGCTGAGTTTGGCTACGATGCAGATATGATAGCTCAAGGTAAAGCTATTTGGGAAGAAACAAACAAAGTTTACCTGTTAAACAAAACCGAAGATATAGAAACTTCTGAGGCTTATTCCGATTTCTCGAACAGGAGAGAACAACTATCCGAAATATATGAAATGCATCGCAAGAAGGCTAAGGTTATATTCGAAGATGATAATATGTCGAAGGTAAAACTAGGAGTAAAAGGGATTTTGCCTAAGGCGTATGTAAAGTGGTTGCAAGTGGTGAAAATGTTTTACACAGAAGCAAATGCTAACCGAGAAATAAAAAATAAGCTATCTACGCTTAAAATCACAGAAGAAGATATAACTAATACTATCTATATAATTTCTGATTTGGAGAAACTAAGAAACAAATATGTGATAGAAAAAGGAGAAAGCCAGAATACCACAAAGCTAAAAGATAAGGCTATGATCAAACTATCAGATTGGATGGCAAGGTTTATTGCCGTTGCCAAGATAGCTCTCAGCGATAACCCTCAGCTTTTGGAAACATTAGGTAAGTTTGTGAGGAGCTAGACTTGTAAATGCATCGAACAAAAACCACAAAACAGACTGATAATAGTCTGTCTTGTGGTTTTTTATTATTGTGTAATAGTCTTAATATACGTTGTATGTAGTTTTATAATTTTTCCTTTCCAGCTTTTCGCCAAAAATATACAGCAATAACAGTTGTAACTATCGGAATCATAAATCCGTATTCATCAATCCAAAACGTAGTATTATCGTTATAAACAGTCAAAGGAGTACATATCTTTTGAATATAAATATTGTGAATAGAATGATATATAGCTGCTGGCCACAAACTGTTAGATTTGAAAGTATAATAAGCCAGTATTACCGATATTCCAACTATCATAATGGTGAAAGCCCCCAAGTGCAATAGTAAGTTGTCTCCTCTGCCATACATTAGGTTTATCAGAGGGAAATGCCAAATAGCCCAAATAACCCCACTTACAATTGATAAAGCTTTAAAAGACATTACTTTTCTTAGTTCAAATATAAAGAAACCACGCCAGCCTATTTCTTCTCCCAAAGTAGAACCTAAGTTTTTGACCACACCAACAGTCAACAACAGAAAAATCATTACTGATATAACTAAGGTGCTATTGCTACTGTCAATGCCTAATTCACTACTCCATTTTAAAACCCTTTCACTATTTATAATATCTCCAAATCCAAATATCCATATTAAGATATAAGCAACAGATACATATAATAAGGGTGTGATATACGATAATCTTAAGTATTTTAAATTTTTCAAACTCCATGGTAAACTCGAAATAGGTCTCTTTATTATTTTTAATGTAATAAATGAAGCCAGAGCAGGCGACATCATCAGAGCTCCTACATATATGCTAGTAGGGTTTAGTTTCAATATGGCATAATGTGCGAATGCACTTAGTATGCTTAGTATTGTAAGGAATATAATTATAGTTTTCCAAGTATCTTTAACTTCAGATTTGGTTTTTATCATTTACTTTTTTATTTGTTTCTGAATTAAGACGAAAGATTGATGTTGTTGTTACGTCGTTATTTAAAGTTGTTTAGGTGTTTATTTAAGCCGATGTAATATTGTAGGGAAGACCAAACATTATAAACGAGCCGATATTAAAATAGCCACTCATATCAATATGAGTGGCTATTGTTATAAAATTATTTGGTTGATACTAGAATATATATCTAAGACCAAACTGCATTTGCCATCTAGATAGTAGGCTTGTGTTATAAGCGAAAGTCTTTTTTACATCTCCCGAGAAGTTATAAGTAACATCACCGTTTACTACATCGACACCTACTGGCGATACCGTGTTAGGTTGTTCTACTAATCCCCAGTCAGAATTCAATAAGTTTCCGAAGTTCAATATATCTACAGTGAACTGTAAGGTATTGTATTTACCATCAGAAACCTCTATCTTCATGTCTTGCATAAATTTAACGTCCCATTTACCTCTCCAAGGAGAAAGTGCTCCGTATCGCTCAGACATCTGACCACGGATACCACTCAGGTAATCGTCTTGAGCTATATAAGCCTCATAAGCTGCTGCCTGACCTGCTTGAGCGAAGTTCATCTGAGTTATCTCAGTTGCTGTAGGTACATACATAAGGTCGTTCACTCCAGAGCCATCGTTGTTTATATCTCCTCCATATGTATAAGAAAATCTTCCTCCTTGTGCATATTCGAAGAAAGTAGAAACCGATGTTTTCCATCTCCCTTCGCTTCCATACGTCCAGCTCTTACCGGCAACACCTATTATTCTGTGCTTATCTCCGTATTTAGAGTTAGACAAAACAGCATCGTTTACATTCCCCGATGCAGGGTTAAAATTAAAAGCATCTCCAGTTATCTCAGCCTCTATAGAGTTCACATCTTTCGATTCAAGGAAGTTATATGCTAAGCTAGTAAATAATCCATTGTCAAAGTTTTTAGCTAATTTAAAAGAACTATTAAAAGCGTATCCTTTACTAGAGTTTGTCATTACATAAGCAGATCCTCTTTCGGTCCCAAAGAAAGTAACAACATCAGATGCTCCATAAACAGCTCTATTGTCAACCCCGTTTAAAGTTCCTGTTGGTTTATTAAGTGCCCAATTTTGTACATGTACTCCGTTAATATCTTTAGTATAAGATAGGTCTGTAGTTAAAATAACTCCATTATTCAATTTAATATCAGCTCCTAAACTAGATCTGAAAGTTTGAGGAAATTGAAAGTTAGGGTCAACTGTTTGATAGAACCAAGCATCTACCCCGCTTATTTGGTTACCTAACCATACAAATGGCAAGCGACCTGTGAATACTCCTGTACCTCCACGAATTTGTAAGGTCTTATCTCCTTTTACATCCCAGTTAAATCCTATTCTAGGAGAAAATAAAGGCTTGTCGGTAGGCATCTTTGTAGAATTCAATAGTACTTTAGCTCCTGTTTTGGGGTGAAAATACTCAGTTTCTGGAATATGAAATTCAGAATTTTGTGTGTCTATAAATTTCTGAGCCAAATCAGAAGTGTTAAAATACAATGGTTTGTCTATTCTTAAACCAAATGTAGTTTTGAAGTTGTCCGATATATTCCATTCGTCTTGTGCATATACAGCTACTTGACCTACGTTTAGCTCTGATAAGTTCCACCCATTGTCAACTCCAGACCCTAAAGCGTTTTTGTCATTGTAAGTAGTTTTAGCATCTGCAAAAGCTTGTGCATAATCAGCAGCATCGAAATCGTTGATATCGACTTGACCGAATATGTCAAATCCGTAACCTTTCAAGTTAAACGAGTTTTTAAACATAAATTTCTCAAAAGAAAAACCTACAGTAAAGTTATGGGCTCCTTTAGTTATATTTAAATTATTCGTTATTTGGAATACTTTTTGGTCAAGAACATTATTTATAGAAAAAGGCTCATGCCCAGCTATTATATAAGGAGTCCCATCTTTGGTTATAGTTATAACCGGAGCAGGAGCCGACATAGGGTCTCTACTATCGTCAAACTGAGTAAATCCTGCTTGGAATTTGTTAGAGATATTATTTCCAAAACGAGAATTAAGTTCTACTAAGAACGAACTAATTTTATTGTTTATTTTATATCCTGAGTTTTGAAACTGTAGAGTATTAGCATCAGGTCCTCTACGTTTTATAGCGGTAGGGTGAGCTGGTAACTCTCTAGAAGCATCTAAGAAGTTGTATATAAAAGCAAGTCTGTTGTTGTCGTCTATATTCCAGTCTAGTTTAAATATACCTTTCTGAGAAGCTGTTTCGTGAGTGAATCCTTGGTAAGCACCAGTTTGGTAACCTAAAGTTGCTAATGCATCAGAAACCGAAATAAGATCAGATTCTAACACTCTAGATTCGTTTATTCCTGTTGTACCATCACCGTTGTTAGCTATCCATGAAGAACCTAGGTCGGTACGTTTTTCTTTTTCGAAATTGGCAAAGAAGAAAAGCTTGTTTTCTACTATAGGACCTCCAATACTAACTCCGTATTGTACTTGTTCCAAATCAGCTTTAAATAGTTCTTCTCCTGCTATCTTAGAGCCAGTTAAATCTTGATTTCTAAAAAACCCGAATACCGAACCTTTAAATTCGTTTGTCCCCGATTTTGTTACAGCATTAACCGAAGCACCCGTAAAGCCCGATTGGGTAACATCGTAAGGAGCAATAGAAACTTGTATTTGCTCTATAGCATCCAAAGATATTGGTTGAGTACCTGTCTGCCCGCCTGCTGTAGCGGCATCTAGCCCAAATGGGTTGTTAAATATAGATCCATCTAACGAGAAGTTGTTAAATTGGTCGTTTTTACCACCGAAAGAACCGCCAGAAGCAGAAGGTTCTAGTCTATAGAAGTCGGCTGCCGACCTAGATATAGTAGGCAGAACAGTTAGTTCTCTTTTACCTATACTAGTCTCTGCACCAGTCCTGTCACTATTGAAAGTCTGGTTCTTACGAGCAGACAAAACTATAGTTTCTAATTGTTGACTATCTTCGGTTAGTTTTATATCAACATTCATCGCTTGCCCTAGGTTAAGATATA
>JABSPL010000136.1 GCA_013215105.1 Flavobacteriaceae bacterium | reverse complement strand
GTTTTACTTAAAACAGCCTTAAACTTACTCAAAAACGAGAAAACTGAAAAACAAGGAATAATGGGAAAGAGGCTAAAAGCTGGCTGGGACGTAAACTATTTACTGAAAGTATTGGGTATTAAAGTGTGAGTTTGCCCTGTTGTACCTTATCGTCTTTTAGTATATCTAATAACTTATTACTAATAGATATATCGGCTATTTTGCTACTTATACTTTCTTTGGAAAGCCACTGAGTAGAAACCAGATCGACTATACCAGCCGAGAGCTTCTTACGAGACTTCACTATTATATTGGTATGCCTACGGATAAACGGAATAGGAATCTCCCTAAACAAAGCCCTAACAGCAAACCAGTCGGCAATACCCCCCACAGTAGCCGCCTCAAACCCTGCCAATAATATATGCCAAGCAGGATGTGTTAGGTAGTTTAGCTTTAGGGCTGCTATTAGGACTATGGTGGCGGTGGCTGATATTGTTAGGGAGGTTTTGCCTAGGGTGTTTTTGAGGGGTTCTGAGTGATTGTAAACACAACTCTGTCTGATTAAGTTTTTTTATTAACTTTAATCAAAAAAGAGATGACAAATCACGAGCTACAAAAATTTAAAAAAAGACATTATGTCAACTACTGTCAGGTAAGAGTTTATTTGGGGGAAAAGGAAATTTTGCCAATGTTAAAAAGTTTTATAGAAAAGCCTTAGATGGCGAAATGGAAGGTCATTTGACTACAGAATCTCGTCTTAAGGGAAACAATAGGAATGGAAGAGGGAAGAAAACTATAAAAATAGGAATAAGTAGTTTTGAAATACAAACTCCAGAGGATAGGTACAGTAGTTTTAAAACAGAAATAATAAAGAAACGTCAGACTATATTAACCGATAATCTATAGAATGAAATATAAAAACTAAAATACGATATATAAAAATATCAGACGGAGTTTAAATTACACTCTCAAACACCTCTATCAATACTCATCTTTTTCACTTAATTTCCCCACTCTATACAAGCCCACTGCTTCCAATAATATTTCTTTTATTTCCTCTCTCAATTTTTTAGGCTCCAAAACTTCCACCATATTTCCATATTTCAACAACTGTTGTTTTAGTTCATAATTATCCCTTATATCTAAATTAACTATAAAGCTGCCATCACTTTTTTTGCTCATCACCTGACTACTATGTATAGGCATAGACTTTATATAATCGTACTGAGAAGCATCAAACCGTAATACTATCATCTCTGTAGCTGGTTTATCGAAAGTAATACCGCAGGAATTATTCATTTCCCTTTTTATATCTTTTAATATTTGAGGATCTATTTCGTAGTTAATATCCAATATACTAAGTACCGTTATCCTATCTGTACCAAAGGCTCTGAGTCCTTTGTCGGTATCGCCTATTATATACCAACGGTTTTGATATTGTTTTAGGTAATATGGTTTTACTTTATACTTTTTTAGCTTTTGTTTGGTATAACTAAAGTGCATAAATGACAATTGACTATTGGTTCTTATTGCTTCTAATATTGTTTTTAGTTTTACACCTAGTTTATTGTCCGATACTCTTTCTAGTTCTATGTATTTGAGAGTTTCAGAGTCTTGCTTGAAGCTATCTTCAAATAATTCGGATATATTCAATACTTTCAAGAACTCCAATACTTCGTCTATACTATTTATATTGTTGCCATTATACACATAGCCTTTATTGTTCTGGCTATACTCTATGTTTAGCCCACATTTTTCTCTAAACATTTTGACATCTCTTTGTATTATCACATCAGTAGCTATTATATTTTCTTTCTCTTCTAATCTATTGACTATCTCTGCCTTCGTTAAAGGTGGATTCTGATTTTCTTTTATCATTTTCAATACATTATACTTTCTTCCTATCATGTTAATGGCTGTTATGTTTGTAATACTTTCTTTGTTTACCTTGCTATATTACGCTACAGAGTGTACGTTTTACGTCTATGCTTTAATAAAAAAACAATACTTAAAAAACTTAATCTCTCAAATATTTTTAAGTATTGAAAGTTTTTTCATTATCTTAGCAGTTAATTTTTCTGTCCAAGGGAAAACAATCAACATATTCCTTTTAGAACTTTGCAAACATATAACACCGAAACGGACACCCAAAGTCCATTTCAGAATATTAAGCACATAAAAGCTAAAACCTCTTTGTTTATAAGGTTTTAGGATGTGAAAAAAAATCAGAACCATGTTTTATGATTCTGATTATTAGTTTATTTAATTATTATATTTGGTCTTTACACTTTTACAGCAGTATAATGTTTTTGTACCTCGTCTACATATTCCTTTACAAACTCAACCACATTAGTAGGATTGGTTACATATATCCATTTATTATACTTTAGTAATTCCATTATAAACTCGTAGTTTGGCTTTATTCTTATCTGTATTTCGCCCCATATATCAGGGTCGTCATAGTTTACAGGTATAGGTGTATTTTCTTTTTTAGGGTAATTCAAAACCTTTTGACTATGGTGCATAGGCTTGCTTTCTAAATATTTCAAATGATGATTAGCTACTTTTATAGTTATAGTTTCGGTGTCTATATCGTCCATTAGCAATATTCCTATGCTGTCTTTAAAATGCTCATCTATATCAAAACTAACATTATTAAGAAGACTTCTGTCGTGAATTTTTAGGTTTGTTAATCTTTCATCTAGGCAAAAACTTTCTATTTTGTGAGTTTCTAAACAAAGAGCTATCAAGTACCAAGCTTTTTCTTTTTCTTTAAGATGAAGAGGCTTGTAAGACTTATTTTCTATTTTATGAAAATTATTATCGGCTATCCAACCATCGTACGACAAGCTAATGGTTTTTCCTGATTTTATAGCAGTTATTAGGCCCATAAAATCAATATTTGAATTGAGGGAAGTGTTTTCGGAGCTAATATTAGAATCAGAAAATGACGCTTTATAACTAATCAGAAAATGTTCTATTTTATTAAAAATGGACTTGGTTTGTTTGTCTATTTCTTGTTTCAGATAAAAACCTTTTCCTCTAAATGAATATATTTCACAACCGAAATCTACCTTTATTTCATCTCTATCTCTTTTTAGTGTTTTATGGCTAATTCCTTTATTTTTATCTTTTGGAGAACAAAAATCTTTAAACAGGTCTTTAGTATCGGGGTCTTTGGTCATATTTTTCAAAATATCAGTAAGCTCCAGGAAACTAATATGATTACCCGATTCTACACCAAAAGCAGATGGATTACTTATTATTTTCAATATATAGTACCTTCTTAAATATCCTGATTTCATATTGTTATATGCGTTTTTTGTAAACTAAAAATATATTGTATTACAGTTTATAAAAATACATTAAATTGTTTTCTTACCTCAAAATAAAATAGATTTTATACTCCAAACAGTCAATATATTTTCTTAAAAGCCTAAGCAATACAAAGTGGTTTTTTTAGGTAAAACTATCCAACTTAGGAATCTTACGTAAAAGAACAATAAACAGTCTTTATATGATTTGAATTATGTCAATATAATAATACTTAATAGTATTTACTTTTTAAAATTAGGATAATATATAAAAGTAAAGTATATTTGTCATTAAGTAAAGTTAGTTAGTCTAAATGTAAAATATATTAAACATAATAAATTATGAAATTAAAATCAATTATCGAGTCGGAAAGAAAATCAATGGAGAAAATAAACAAAATACAGTTGTCAAGTAAGTTTAAATTTATAGGATCTACAGTATTTTCGATTTCACTAGTATCAACTATTATATTGTCTTTTTTATTAGAAAAATCAGAGAATAAAGACTTTTATATTATAACGGCCAAATTTCTAATGCTTTTAGGTATGCTGATGGTGTCTCTATCTAAAGAAGAAATAGAAGATGAACTGGTAGTAAGAATGAGAATGCAATCATACTCATTTGCTTTTATATGTGCCATTATGTATGTTTTGGTGCTTCCCTTTGTTGGTTATTTTTTCGGTTTTATAAGGTCTAACTCTGAAGGATTTGAAAACATGGGTGATTTTACTATCTTAGGCTTATTGCTTGCAGTTCAATTAGCTATGTTTAATGTTTTAAAATATTCTTACAATGAAAAATAAACTTAAAATAGAACGAGCTATAGTTAATATAACTCAAGAAGGTTTAGCTAAAGAAGTAGGGGTTTCTAGGCAAACTATCAATTCTATAGAGAAAAGCAAATATGTACCTTCTACTGTTTTGTCACTAAAATTGTCTGTTTTTTTCAAAAAACCAGTTAATGCTTTTTTCGAATTAGAAGAAAGTGATTTGTAAATAATAAAAAGAAAAAACCTCTTAAACAATAATTTTAAGAGGTTTTTTCTTTTTATTAACTATATACACTCCTATTATTATAAGCCCCGAACTTAATACTTGTAGTAGTCCGAATTTTTCTCCATCGCTCAAGCCCCATAAAAGTGCTATTACAGGTATGAAGTAAGTGACCGAAGAAGCAAAAACAGAGTCAGATAATTTGATTAATCGATTAAACAAAATTAAAGCTATAGCTGTACCTAGTATTCCTAACACAAATACATATCCTATAGCCGTAAGTGTTTTGTCGTCCAATTCTACAGAGCTAAAACTTCCATTGAAATAAAGTACAATAGTAGTAGGGATTATAAGTATAACAAAGTTGGCAACACAAATACCCATAGAGTCTATTTTACTTAGTTTTTCTTTTATTATATTTATGTTTATAGCGTAAGCCACAGTAGATATTAGTACGTAGATAGCTGGCAAATAATTATTGCTCCCTTCTATATTCCCACTCAGAGATATAAGTGCTATAGTACCTATCAGCCCTAGTAAAATGCCAAATATTTGCCTTCTGTAGAAAGTAGAACTAAATACTATTACCGATATAATTAAAGTGTTAAGAGGTGTGAGAGAATTTAATATTGCAGCTATAGAACTGTTCATATCTCTTATTGCCATGGCAAACAAAAAAGAAGGGAGAAATATACCTAAAAAAGCAGTATATGTCAAGTGTTTCCACGACTCTTTAGGTATGTCCTTTAGTTTTTTATAAGCTATAGTAAGTAGGAAAAAGGCTGCGAATAAAATTCTTAAAGCACCTAAAGTTATACTGTCTAAGCCTATTAATCCTTTTTTGATAAGTATAAAAGCACTTCCCCAAATAAAGGAAAGAGCTATCATATAAACCCATTTATTATTTTTCATTGTTGGTTTGTTTTGTGAGGAAATACGTTAAAAAGACTAGTATAAAAAAAAGGATTCATATAAATTATGAACCCTTTCTTTTTAAATATTTTTAATGCTTATCCTAGTATCATTCCTGCTATAGTTGCTGATAGTAATGAAGCTAAAGTACCTCCTAATAATGCTTTCATTCCTAGTTTAGATAGTAATGCTTTTCTGTTAGGGCTTAGTGAACCTATTCCTCCTATTTGTATTCCTATAGAAGCGAAATTGGCAAAACCACATAGCATATAAGTAGCCATTATTATAGATTTATCATATTTGAAATGTATAGCGTTAGTCACATCTTTAAGCTCTGCTAATTGTATATATCCTACAAACTCACTAGCTGCTAGTTTTACTCCTAATAGTTGTCCCATTAGCATCATGTCTTCTTTGGCAACACCTATTAGCCACATTACGGGAGCAAATACAGTTCCTAGTATCAGTTCTAACGAAAGTCCTTGGTAAGAAGTGTTTTCGGTTATCCAAGCGTTAAGACTAGTTATATCTCCTATATAACCTAACATACCATTGAACATTGCTATCATAGCTATAAAAACTAAAAGCATTGCACCTACGTTTACTGCAAGTTTCAATCCCTCGGTAGTACCATTCGATATTACATCTAATACATTAGATCCGTTTTGTTGGTTAGTAACTTCTATATTCATATTTACCTCCTCTGTTTCAGGTATCAGTATTTTGGATATCAAAATAGCTCCTGGTGCAGCCATTACCGATGCAGCTAACAAGTGTTTAGCAAACATTAACCTCATTACGGGGTCATCGCCTCCTAAGAAACCGATATAAGCAGCTAGTACACCACCTGCAACCGTTGCCATACCTCCTGTCATTACTAACAAAATTTCCGATTTGGTCATCTTGTCCAAATAAGCTTTTATAAGTAATGGAGCTTCTGTTTGCCCTAAAAATATATTACCAGCCACCGATAAACTCTCAGGTCCTGAAACGCCCATTATTTTACTAAATGCCCAAGCTAATCCTTTTACTACAACCTGTATTATTCCGAAATAAAATAATAAAGAAGTAAGTGCTGAGAAAAATAATATAGTAGGTAATACTTGGAAAGCAAATATGAATCCGTACGATTCTATACTCATAAGCCCTCCTAACAAAAATTCACTACCCGCTTTGGTATAGTCTAGTATATTAATAAAGACACCTCCTACTTTTTCGAAAAACAATTGAATAAAACTAAGGTCAGCTCTATATTCGGTACCAGATATAGAGAAATTAAATCCTATTTTGTCTCCGGCTAGTACTCCTATGGCTAGCATAAGTTGTGATAATAACCCGTAACCGACTGTTTTCCATTTTATGGCTTTTCTGTTGTTACTAAAAGCATAGGCTATTGCCATAATACTTACAAACCCTAAAATACCTCTCAATATAGTATCTAAGCCAAATCCTTGACTTTCTATAATAGCATCCTGCATCTTTAATTTATTATTTGTTTAAGCGGTAAATGTAACAAAATTATTGGTATTATATTACTTGTATCAAGCAATATAATTAGCGTTAATAAATTATTAATTAATTAAGAAGTTACTTGTTGTTTAATATCTTGATTATTAATAATGTGTAGTCGTGTTGTGTGTTTTTAAGGATGAATTATATAACGGTGAATCGAAATATTTAGATATATGTTAAAATAATCGGATTTGTTGAGAGACTTAAAGAGTTATTGTTTATGTTAAATCAAATTCAAATTTATTCATCTCAATGCTAAACCTAACATTAGTATCTAATGCATTAAAAACTTTTAGAATAGTTTCAATAGTTACGTTTTTAGTATTTCTTTCTAGTTTCGATATTTGTGATTTTTGCACGCCAATAAGCTCTCCTAATTGTTGCTGAGTTAGTTTCCTTTCTTTTCGGACCGATTTTATTGTGTCTCCGAGTATCTCTATTTTTAGGTCAAACTCATATTTATCTCTCTCAGGTGTTCCTATTACACCTATATCCTTGTCTTTCATCTGGTCAAGGGTCATTATCTTTAGTCTTTTCTTATCCATAATGGTAATTATTATTGATTAAAATATTCTTTTCTTATTATATTAGCCTTATCAATATCAGCCTTCGGAACTTTACTTACTTTTTTAATAATCCCGTGAGTAGATATAACTAACGTTTCTGTGCTTTCTGTTTTGTCCCAAAAGGCAAAAAACCTATATTGTATCCCGTTATATTTAGTTCTGAACTCCCAAATACTTTCAGTTAGCTTCTTGAACAGCTTTGGGTTATTTCCCATCCTAGCTTTGTCTATAATATATTTTCTTTTTAGCTTTCAAATCTATCGTTTCTAAAAAATCAATAGCTTGCTCAAGAAAAACTACTTCAAATTTAGGATTCATAAGCTTATTTTTTGTTTACAATACAAAGATAAGAATTAAAGTTGAGTTATATGGATACTTTTTAAAAATACACCTACAGAAACATTCAAAACCTCCACACCATAATAATTCCATTTTTACTTTACTACTAACTATAAAACAGTATTTTTGTTTTTCAAAACGAGTTTATGATAAAAACCATAAGTAGTGTAAACAACACTCTAGTCAAAGAGCTAATAAAACTAAAAGAAAAGTCAAGAGAAAGACGTAAAAAAGGGCTTTTCCTCATAGAAGGACTGAGAGAACTTTCTTTGGCAATAAAAGGAAACTACAATGTAAAAACAGTATTGTTTCATCCTGAAATAGTTTCGTTAGATCAACTAAAACAAACACTAGGTAAGCTAATAGACAAAGTAGAACTACTCGAAATAAGTATAGAAGTATATAAGAAAATAGCATACAGAGAGACTACTGAGGGAGTAATATCGGTATCGGAGTTTGTAAGTAAAACCATAAAAGATATAGAGCTAAACACCGAAAATCCTCTTATACTAATAGCCGAAGCACCCGAAAAGCCAGGTAATATAGGAGCTTTATTAAGAACTGCCGATGCTGCAAAAGTAGATGCTGTGATAATAACAAACCCCAGAACCGATCTTTATAATCCTAATATTATAAGGTCGAGTGTTGGTTGCGTGTTTACTAACCAAGTAATAGAAACTAGTAGCGAAGAGGCTATAGAATACCTTAGTCAAAATAATATACCAACTTATCTGGCCTATATGAGTGAAGAATCGGAGGCTTATTATGATAGCGATTTTACTAAAGCAACTGCTATAGTTGTAGGTACAGAAGCTACAGGTATAAGCGATGAGTGGCTAAGACCAGAGTTTAAAAAAATAATAATACCTATGCACGGAGCTATAGACTCTATGAATGTATCGGTAGCGGCATCTATACTTATATTTGATGCTAAGAGACAAAGGATTTCCAAATAAAAAGCAAATAAACCTATGAAAGTATGTGTAGCAGAAAAGCCTAGTGTGGCTAAAGAGATTGCCAATATATTAGGAGCTAATACTCGCCATGACGGGTATTTTGAAGGTAATGGCTATGCTGTTACTTGGACTTTTGGTCACTTTTGTACTCTATATACACCCGAAGATTATAAACCATATTGGAAGCGTTGGGACCTTAATAACTTACCCATGTTGCCCGAAAGATTCGAAACTAAGGTAATGGATAACCAAGGAGTTCAAAAACAATTTGGCATTATAAAGAAACTGTTTTCAAAAGCTTCAGAGGTCATAAACTGTGGGGATGCCGGGCAAGAAGGTGAACTTATACAGCGCTGGGTGATAAAAGAAGCAGGCTACAAAGGAGAGGTGAAACGCCTGTGGATATCTTCGCTTACCAATGAAGCTATCAAGAACGGTTTTAAGAACTTAAAGAAGGCTTCGGACTTTGATAACCTTTACTATGCAGGTAGCTCTAGGGCTATAGGAGATTGGCTTTTGGGTATGAATGCCACTAGACTTTATACTTTGAAGTTTGGTAAGAACAAACAAGTATTGTCTGTTGGTAGAGTTCAGACTCCTACGCTAGCTATGATAGTAGATAGGCATTGGGAGATAGAAAACTTCAAACCTCAAGTGTATTGGGAGCTACAAACCGAATATAGGAAGACTATATTTAACTGTGAGAAAGGTCGATTTACTAACCAGGAAGACGGTAAAAAGATATTCGACTTAGTAAAAGATAAGCAGATAGAAATAGTTTCCGTAGTAAAAAAGAAAGGTAGAGAAGCTCCGCCAAGACTGTTTGATCTTACTAGTTTGCAGGTTTACTGTAATACCAAGTTTGGGTATTCGGCAGACCAAACCTTAAAACTAGCCCAAGGACTTTATGAGAAAAAGGTTCTTAGTTACCCGAGGGTTGATACATCTTTCTTACCTAACGATATGTATCCTAAGTCGGCGGAAATATTGTCGAAACTGTTGAAATACGAGAAATTTACTAAGCCTTTACTCGGTAAAAAGTTAAAGAAATCGGCTAAGGTGTTTAATGATAAGAAAGTAACAGATCACCATGCTATTATCCCTACGGGGGTTGAAGCTTATCTTAACGATATAGAACAAAGAGTTTACGATATAGTTGCCAGAAGATATATAGGTGTTTTTTACGATGATTGTATTGTTTCTAATACCAATGTACAAGCTAAGGTCGATACTATAAAGTTTAAGACTTCGGGTAAGGAGATAGTAGAGGAGAACTGGAGAGTATTGTTTCCTAGGTCATCAAAAAGTGAGGCTAGTGGAGAGAAAACGTTACCTACATTTAAAGAAGGAGAGATGGGTGATCATAAGCCTTCGTTTGCTCAAAAAGAGACTAAACCACCCAATAAGCATACTGAAGCTACTTTGCTAAGAGCTATGGAAACAGCAGGTAAAAAGGTAGATGACGAGGAGCTGAGAGAGATAATGAAGGAGAATGGTATAGGAAGACCATCGACCAGAGCCAATATAATAGAGACACTTTTCCGCAGGGAATATATAGTGAGAAACAAGAAACAGATAGTCCCTACCGATGTAGGAATACAACTTATAGGTGTTATTAAGAACAAGTCACTTACTTCGGCTAGTCTTACGGGGCAATGGGAGAAGAAGCTTAAAGAGATAGAGAACGGTGAATACAATGCTGCTAGTTTTATAAAAAACATGAAGCTGATGGTTGCTAATATAATAGACGAGGTGCGAATGCAAAAGGCTGAGTTTAATTTGCCAAGTACTACCGAGGTAATAGAGCCTAAAGCTAAGCCTAAGAAAACTAATAAGCTACTAGATACTACTTGCCCTAAGTGTAAACAAGGTAAACTGATAAAAGGTAAGGTGGCTTATGGTTGTAGTAGTTGGAAGCAAGGTTGCAATTTTGTAATGCCAGAGATGTTCTTGGCTAAGAGAATTTCGGATAGTCAATTGATTAAATTGGTTACTAAGAATAAAACATCGGTACTAAAAGGTTTCAAGAGAGGAGATGCTAAGCTTAATGGATATTTGGAATTTGATAGTTCGTTTGCTTTAGTTCTGGTAGAAGATAAAAACTATGAATTGTGTCCTAAATGTAAGAAAGGTACTATAATAAAAGGTAAAAC
>JABSPL010000135.1 GCA_013215105.1 Flavobacteriaceae bacterium | reverse complement strand
GAATAAAAACACTTTAATTCCGTTAGCAGTAAAAACGTCAGCTACTATTTTAGCAAATTCACTGCTGTTATGACGACAATCGTAAGCTATTACTATTTTTAACTCTTTATTAGGGAATTGTTTCTTTATATAATTAGACAAGCCTTGTGAAGCCTTTCCTAAAGTATATTTGTTTATTCTGTTAGTACCAGCTCCCATTATACCTCGCATACCTCCTGTACCAAACTCTATGTCTTTATAAAAACTATCTATAAGTCCATTGGTATCGTTATCTATTAGGTTTTTTATTTCGGTTTTGGTACTGTTATCAAAAGTATCGGTAAGCCATAATTTGGCTTTATCTATATATTGTTCTATGTTCATTTTGTGTTCTTAAATATTTGTCAATCTACAAAAATAAGATATATAAATTGAATAAATAGTTTTATAGTTGTCAAAAAATAAAAATTAACTTTTTTGTGATAAATATAAATATTAGAACTTATAATTACTATATTTGTTGTCATAGGTTGATATTTTGAAAAGTTTTCAAAACCCTTTGCTATTAACCTCTTTAGTTTAATTAAAGAGGTTGAGGCAGAGATTACTTACAGGGCCAAATAAGTAATTTAACAAATAATAATCCCATCTTTTACAAATGAAAATATTAGTTTCCCCAGCAAAATCTTTAGATTTTGAAACTCCTTCACCTATCAAAAAATCGAGTAAAGCTTCTTTTTTGGATTATTCTTCAGAAATACAAAATCACTTAAAGCTACAGTCTCCAAAACAAATAAGCGAATTGATGAAAGTTTCCGATAAAATAGCTCAACTAAACTGGACAAGAAACCAGCAATGGGAGCTTCCTTTTGACAATAAAAACTCTAAACAAGCAGTTTTTGCTTTTACAGGTGATGTGTATAAAGGTCTAGAAGCTTCTAGTTTGTCGGAAAAGAATATAGATTACCTCCAAGAAAATTTAAGAATACTATCAGGATTGTATGGTCTACTAAAACCTTTGGATATGATAATGCCATATAGGCTAGAAATGGGAACTAAAATAAAAATAGGGAACAATGATAACTTATATAAGTTTTGGGGCGATTTCCTTACCGATAACCTTATAAGTGAACTAAAAGATGATGAAGCTATAATTAATCTGGCAAGTAATGAGTACTTTAAAGCTATAGTAAAGAAAAAAATAAAAACCCCTATTATAACACCTGTTTTTAAAGATACTAAAAATGGTAAATTAAAAATTATAAGCTTTTTTGCTAAAAAAGCCAGAGGAATGATGGTTAGGTATATAGTTGAAAACAATATAGTAAACTCAGAAGATATAAAAGGATTTGACAGTCAGGGGTATATTTTTAGTAATGAATTGTCTAACGAAACAGAATTCGTATTTACAAGAAACGAGCTCTAAAATAGTTTCATTTTTGTATATTGCTATCAAATTGTATAATTTATGACAGAAAAAACAAGATGTAATTGGTGTGGGCAAGACGAATTATATACCAAGTATCACGATAAGGAGTGGGGGACACCTACTTATGACGACAATGTATTGTTTGAGTTTTTGGTATTAGAGACCTTTCAGGCTGGGCTTAGTTGGATTACTATACTTAGGAAAAGAGAGAATTTCAGAGAAGCTTTTGACGGTTTTGATTATAATATAATAGCCAATTACAGCGACTATAAACTAGAAAGTTTACAGGAAAACAAAGGAATAATTCGTAATAAATTAAAAATAAAAGCAGCTAGAAATAACGCTTCGGTTTTTATAGAAATTCAAAAAAAGCATGGTAGTTTTTCTAATTATATATGGGCTTTTGTAGATGATAAACCTATTATTAATAATTGGAAGACAACTAGTGAGATACCTGCCAAAACAGAGCTTTCTGATGCTATTACTAAAGATATGAAAAAACAAGGATTTAAGTTTGTAGGTAGTGTTTCTGTTTACGCTTTTATGCAATCTATAGGATTGGTTAACGATCATATTGTTGATTGTTTTAGGTATTAATAAAATGAGTTGTTGTTGTTTGATGTTTGTACATAGTAGTTTTATCAGTATTTTATAATTCTATCTTCTTGTATAAGCAATATTAATTGTATTTTTGCTTTTGAAAAAAAATAAAACTGAATATTACAATAAAATGAAAAACAACAAACTCGACTTAAATTCGATAATAGGATTCTTATTGATAGGTGTTATCATACTATGGTTTACTTATAATCAAGAGCCTGCAACAGTGTCAGAAGAGGCTACTACTGAGGAGCAAACAAGCCCAAAAGATAGTTCAGATACTAAGCCAGAAGACTACCAAGCTTACGAATCAGTTGCTTCAGACTCTCTTAAGCTAGTGCAAGCAAAGAGCCGATTAGGAGCTTTTGCTTATTCTGAAATAGTAAATAAAGAAGACGTTACCGTATTAGAAAACGACATATTGAGAATAGTTGTAGCTAATAAAGGTGGGCAGATAACCGAAGTAGAGCTAAAACAATTCAAAACTTACGATCAAAAGCAACTTTTCTTGATAAAAGAAAACGCTAAGTTCGAGCTTAGTTTTTCTACTGTAGATAACCGTGTTCTTAATACCAAAGACTTAGGTTTTGCACCAGTGCTAACCAAACAAGGAGACGATCAGATACTTTCTATGAGGCTTAAAGTAAGCGAAAACCAATATTTGGAATATACTTATACTTTGAAAGCTAATGATTATATGCTTGATTTTTCTGTAAAAAGTCAGGGGCTTAAGTCGGTAATAAACACTTCGACACCTATTAACTTACTTTGGAATCTAAAAGGTTTACGTCACGAAAAAAGTATAAAGTACGAAGACCAGAACACTGCTCTTTATTACGAAAACGACGAAGAAGTTGATGATCTTTCTATAGCATCTGACGACAACGAGACCGAAAACACTGTGAAGTGGGTAGCGTTTAAACAGCACTTTTTCTCTTCTATACTACTTAGTAACGATAGTTTCAAAAACGCTTCGTTAGTTAGTACTAAGCTGATGAATGACGAAAAAATAGACACTGTTTATACTAAAGAGTTTTTGTTTACAGCCCCTTTGGAACTTAAAAGCGGAGAACTTGACTATGACCTTAATATGTACTACGGTCCTAATGATCACAAAATATTAAGTAGTTATAACAAAAATATAGAAGAAGTAATAGAGCTAGGTTGGGGATTGTTCGGGTTTATAAACGAACAAGCATTCTTTCCTATATTCGATTTCTTAAAAGGATTTATATCGAACTACGGTTTGCTTATAATACTTATGACTATAGCTATAAAGCTGATAATGTCACCATTATTATATAAATCTTTTGTTTCGAGTGCCAAAATGAAGGTAATAAGACCAGAAATAGAAGAGGTAAACAAAAGGCTTCCTGGTAAAGAAAACGCTATGAAACGCCAGCAAGAAACTATGGCGATACAGCGAAAAGCAGGAGTTAGTATGATGGCGGGTTGTATACCTGCCTTATTGCAAATGCCAGTTTTCTTTGCTTTGTTCAGATTCTTCCCTGCAAATATAGATATAAGACAAAAAAGCTTCTTATGGGCAACCGATTTATCTGCTTACGATGAAGTGTTGAAACTACCATTCTATATTCCTTTTTATGGAGATCATATTAGTTTGTTCCCTATTTTGGCATCTGTAGCTATATTCTTTTATATGAGAATGAGCCAAAGTCAACAATCGGCTATGCAGCAACCAGCTCAAGAAGGTATGCCTGATATGAAGAAAATGATGAAGATGATGATGTATATATCACCACTTATGATGTTGTTCTTCTTTAATAACTACGGTAGTGGACTTTCTTTATATTACTTTATATCGAACTTACTAACTATAGGTATAATGTTAGT
>JABSPL010000134.1 GCA_013215105.1 Flavobacteriaceae bacterium | reverse complement strand
GAATCAACTTCTGATTCAAATGATTTTTTGTTTTCTTGCGAAAACATAGAATTAACAGATAATATAAGTGTAAGTAAGGCTATTTTTAATTTCATTTTTGTATAATTTATTATATTGCTTTCAAATATAATAAATTTATTTATTTTATAAGTTCTAAAAACTCAATTTCTGAAATAATTTTTACATCTAGCTTATCTGCCTTAATTTTTTTACTAGGTCCCATATTATCCCCTGCTACTATATAGTCAGTCTTTTTGGAGATAGATCCCGATACTTTACCCGAATTACCCTCTATAGTATCTATAAGTTCTTTTCTATCCATAATAGTAAAAACCCCACTTACAACAAATACAGTGTTTTCTAATTTTTTACTAATCTTTTCAACTTCATCTTCTAGTATTAAATTTATCTTACTATCTTTTAATTTATTGATAATATCAACATTTTCTTTGTTTTCAAAATACTCAACAACACTTTTAGCTATTTTTTCACCTATTTCGTCAACAGTAACTAACTCTTCCATACCCGATTTCATTATACTATCTATAGATCTATAGTTATTCGCTATTTTTTTAGCTACAGTCACTCCTACATGCCTTATTCCTATAGCATAAAGAACTTTATCAAAGGTTATATTTTTAGACAACTCTATGTTTTTAAGTAATTTTTTGACCGATTTATCAGCCATTCTATCAATATTTATAATATCTTCATATTTTAAAGTATATAAATCTGAAAAATTATTAATACAGCCTTTTTCGTACAAACCCTTTATGGTCTCTACTCCTAAACCATCTATATTCATAGCTTTACGGCTTATAAAATGCTCTATACGGCCTATTATCTGCGTTGTACAAGTGTATGTGTTTATACAATAGTGTTTAGCATCAGTATCCTTTTTACTCAATAAACTACCACAATCGGGGCAATTACTTATATAATTAATATTTTCTGTTAACTCTGTCCTTTTGTCTAAATCGACTCCTACTATTTTAGGAATTATTTCTCCTCCTTTTTCTATAAAAACAGTATCATTTATTTTAATTCCTAACTTTCTTATTTGCTCTTCATTATGTAAAGATGCTCTTTTAACTACTGTACCCGCAAGCTCTACTGGTTCTAGGTTAGCAACAGGGGTAATCGCTCCCGTTCTGCCAACCTGATAGCTTACACTTTTCAACTTGGTAAATACCTGTTCTGCCTTATACTTATAAGAGATAGCCCATCTTGGAGATTTAGAAGTAAATCCTAATTCTGTTTGTAAGTTCAAATCATTAACCTTAACAACTACTCCATCAGTCTCATAAGGCAAATCATGTCTTTTTGTTTCCCATTTTTGGATAAACTCAAAAACTTCTTTAATCTTTTTACATTTCACTACGTCCTTAGGCACTTTAAATCCTAATTCTTTAGCTTTATTTAACTTATTAAAATGAGTTCTATCTCCCCCTACCTCTTCTACTACATGATAAAGAAGACAATCTAACTTACGTCTAGAAACCTCTGTCGTGTCTAGTAATTTTAAAGAACCACTTGCTGTATTTCTAGGGTTTTTAAAAAGTTCTTTTCCTTCCTGTTCTCTTAGAGTATTAATGTTTTCAAAATCGGATATTGGAATAATTATTTCTCCTCTTATTTCAAAATCATCTTTATGTTCTCCATTCAACACCAAAGGTATCGAACGAATAGTTTTTACATTTGAAGTAACATCGTCACCTATAGTTCCGTCTCCTCTTGTAACTGCTGAGACTAATTTCCCCTTTTCGTATTTCAAATTTATAGAAGCACCATCGTACTTTAACTCACAAGTATATTCAATTTCAATATCATCATTTCCTAGTATTTTTTTTATCTTTTTTTCCCAATCTAATAAATCTTCCTTACTATATGTATTATCTAAAGAATACATTCTATTAAGGTGTTTTGAATTTTTAAACCCCTTATTTATATAACCACCAACTCTCTGTGTAGGCGAATTTTCATCAAAAAACTCTATGTTTTCACTTTCTAATTGATTTAAATATTTCAACTTTTTATCAAAATCAAAATCTGAAACATCTGAATCGTCCAAAACATAATATTTGTAATTAAGATTATTTAATTCTTGCCTTAACGATTTTATTTTATTTTCTATATTCGATTTATTCATTTTTTTCTGTTTTAAAACACAAAAGCAACAAGTAAAATTTTAATGATTTAATTATCAGTAAGTTGTTTTTTTTTATTAACTTTGGTATTCTGGTCTATATAATACATTTTATATTCATCCAATTTGTAAAGATAAAAAACTAATGTTTATTTGAACTTTTAAGAGACTATTTTTTTTTAATTATAAAATATTTTAACTACACTAATATTGAAAATATATACATACATAATTGTAATATTAATATATGGTAATTTGTTTTCACAAGAAACACTTCCTATATATTTTGATTATTTATCAGATAATATTTACTTAATACATCCTTCGGCTGCAGGTATCGGTAATTGTGGTAAAATAAGACTCACTATAAACAAACAATGGTTAAATGTAAAAGATTCTCCTTCTCTTCAGACAGTGAGTTACCATTCTAAAATATCACCAAAAACAGGATTTGGAGCTGTTTTGTTTAACGACGAAAACGGATATCATTCTCAAAAAGGAATGTCAGGAACTTTTGCTTATCATTTAGACTTAGGGTCCAAAGAGTTTAAACAATTATCCTTAGCTGCATCTGCGGAAATATTACAATCAACCGTAGATCAAACTCAATTTTTAGATTTAAAAGATGATTTCATAGAAGGAATTACAGACTCTCAAACATACTTTAATTCAGATCTTAGTATTGCTTATCATATAGGCGTGAAATTCTATTATTTCACTATCAAAAACGCCATTACACATTCAATCAAAGATATAAATACCAAATCAGAATTTAAAAATAGAAGAAAATACATATTAACAATTGGTAAATTCTATAAGAAAGGATACTTTTTTGATTATGAACTATCAACTACCAGTATCATAGAAGAATCCTTAAAAAACAACATTGTAGATCTCAATATAAAACTATACAAGTCTCTAGATGACTATCATTTCTGGTTTGCAGGCTCATTAAGAAACAAATTTGGAGGAGATATAATAGGAAAACCCAACCAGGTTTCTTATATATTTGGGTTCAACTATGGATTAATGTCTATAGCTTATACATATACAAAGCTAAGCAATAGTAAGCTAGATCAAAACGGTTCTTTTCATCAAATAACCTTAGGCCTAAATGTTTTTTGCGAGACATATAGAGGTTCTCAAGCCTGTCCTAATATAAGTAGCTTTTAATTAAATTCTCCTTATTAAATTATAAAACACAACGATATAAAACTTAAAAACTATCTAAACCAAAGAGTTATCTACCAAGTATTCTGCTATTTGTACAGCATTAGTAGCAGCTCCTTTTCTTAAATTATCAGAAACTATCCACATATTCAAAGCATTATCTTTTGAATAATCCATTCTTATTCTACCTACAAAAACATCGTCTTTTCCTTCTGAATATATAGGCATAGGATAAGTATTGGTTTCCAAATTATCTTTAACAGTTATACCATTAGTGTTTTGCAACAAAGTTCTTATATCTTTAATTTCAAAACCTTCCTCAAATTCTATATTAACACTCTCACTATGACCTCCTACAACAGGTATTCTTACTGCCGTAGCTGTTATAGCTAAGTTTTGATCTCCCATTATTTTTTTAGGCTCATTTACAAGCTTCATTTCCTCTTTTGTATATCCATTTTTGGTGAAATCGTCACAATGAGGTATAGCATTCTTATGTATAGGGTAAGGATATGCCATATCTCCTTTAATATTATTAGACTCGTTCTCTAACTGATTTACAGCTTTAACTCCTGTACCAGTTATAGACTGATAGGTAGAAACAACTACTCTTTTTATTTTATATTTCTTATGTAAAGGAGCTAAAACCATCACTAACTGTATAGTCGAACAGTTAGGATTCGCTATTATCTTATCTTTTTTACTCAATTCTCTTGCATTTATTTCAGGAACTATAAGTTTTTTATCTACATCCATACGCCAAGCAGATGAATTATCTATAACTGTAGTGCCAACCTCAGCAAACTTAGGAGCCCACAACAACGAAGTATCTCCTCCTGCCGAAAAAATAGCAATATCAGGCCTCAAACTTATAGCTTGCTGCATACCTATTATCTTATGTTTTTTCCCTAAAAAGCTTATTTCCTTACCTACCGAACGCTCTGAAGCTACAGGAATTAACAAATCTATTTTAAAACCTCTTCTTTCTAAAGTTTCTAACATCACTGTGCCTACTAAACCTGTAGCACCTACAATCGCTATTTTCATGGTATTATATTTATTTATGGCAAATATCCTATTATTATATGTTTTTAAAACTATTCTTTATAAGAAAACCTACCCTTTGTTTCAAAAAACACTAAACACTTATTTAATTGTTATTTTAAACAAACTAAAACTATCTCATATCTCTCATATCTCTCCTGTCTCGTTCTAAATGCAAAAGCTCTCTAGCAACCTCTCTATCAATAGAATCTATCAAAAAAGTTCTATTGATTTTATTTATTAACGAATTTCTACTATATAAAACTCTTTTTATTTGATCTTTTAATTGCTTATCTGTAGTCCCTTTTATATTTCCAATAGCAAAAAGCCTATCCACTTCACAGTCCATCACGAACACTCTTGCTTTTACAGCGTCTTTATTCAATAACCTTACAGATATACTCTTTTTAAGCCTTGTTAAGCTTTTTTTAAGCTCTTCATTGTTTAATATCACTTCTTCTTTAGTTGTTCTATAATATTCTTTTATTAATTTTTCGGTTTTGATAAATCTGGTCCATCTTCTGACTTTCTTCTTAGACAAACTGCTAAGTTTAGCTTTATCTTCTCCAAAAACCCAAATATCTTCCTTTTTCAATATCTTTTTATCTGTCTTCTCTTTTTTTATCAACTTACTTTTAAGCCCTTTTTCCACCTTTGTTAAAACTATTTCTTTTTTCGAAACAATTTCTTTTTTCTCTTCTTTACAAGACCCTAAAAGTGTAATAAAAACTAATGCGTATATTATTTTCATCTTTATTTATTATATATATATATAAAATTTTAATTAAAACTAAGATATCCTTTCCAGCTCTATCACCGTTATCTCTGGCCATATCCCTACCCTACCTGGAAAACCTAAAAAACCAAAACCTCTATTTACATATAGGTGCTTATCTTCTTTTTTGTAATGCCCTGCCCAACGAGGATATATATACTTGGAAGGACTCCACTTAATACCTGGTATTTCTATGCCAAACTGCATACCATGAGTATGCCCTGAAAGTGTCAAATCTATATGCTTTTTGTTATCCAAAACTTTCAAATCCCAATGTGAAGGATCATGAGACAACAATATCTTAAATTCATTATCATCAACGTCAGTTAAAGTCTTATCCAAATCTCCATGTTGAACAAAAGGAGGTTTCCCCCAATTTTCCACACCTAATATTCTTATAGATTCCCCATTTTTACTGATAACTCTATTTTCATTTTTTAATAAATCGAAATCCATCTGTGCTTGAAAATCAGATAACATTTCGAAGTTTTCTCTCTTTTCTTTTTCACTAGACCATTTCTTATAATCTCCGTAATCATGGTTACCTAGAATAGAGAAAGTACCATATTCCGATTTTATTTTTTTGAAAGAATCTATATAAGGAATTATTTCTCTAGAATCATTATTAACCAAATCGCCTGTAAAAAACACAATATCGGCATTTTGTTCATTTATCATAGATATACCTCTTTCTACATCTTGCTTACTATCAAAACTACCCGAATGTATGTCTGAAATATGGATTATTTTAAAACCATCGAACGATTTAGGTAAGTTTTTAAAACCAAGTTTTATCTTTTTTACCTTATAATTATACTTCCCTTTGGTTATACCATATAACATAGAAGCAAAAGGTATTACTGCTACAGCCAATCCTAGTTGACCTATAAACTTGCGTCTACTTCTATTAGTAACTTCAGATATTTCTTCTTTACTCGAAAAAAGTCCAGAAAACCAATCATAAGTTATCAAAACTCCTTTTTGAATGTCGTTTGCAAATAAAAACAAAGAAAACAATAGGCTAAAAACTATAAACGAAAAAGTGTAGCCTATAATAATATTAGACCAATAATCAGAATTGATAGGTCTATTACTAAAATAACTATACAGCTCATAAATACCTACAAAAGCCAACAAAACCATAAATATATAAATATATTTGACATATACCCACACACTTTTGTCCGAAAAAAGACTTTTCAATCCCGAAAAAGTATAAAAACCCAATAGAGATACTATTACAAATAGGACTATACCTACACCCATACTATTCCTCAATTTTTCTTCTTTTACGTTCTTTTTTTATAAGCTCTAGCTCTCTGCTAGTTTGTCCTGCTACCGAAGTATTCTCTTCTGCCCTTCTTATAAGGTAGGGCATCACATCTTTTACTGGTCCGAATGGTAAATATTTGGCTACATTAAATCCTGCTTTTGCCAAATTGAAACTTATATGATCACTCATACCGTATAATTGACCAAACCAATAAGTATTATCAGAAGGGTTTATTTTGTTTACAGTAAGTTTTTCTATCAACCTATAAGTACTTTCTTCATTGTGAGTCCCCAAAAATATATACATTTTATCGTTGGCCTCCATATAATCTACAGCCGAATTAAAGTTATCGTCAGTTGCTTGCTTATCTTTACAAATAGGAGAAGAATAACCGTTTTTTTTAGCTCTTTCTCTTTCTTTTTCCATATAAGCACCTCTTACTAGTTTCATCCCTATATAAAAGCCTTTATCTTTGGCTATATTATGAAGCTTTTTTAAATAATCCAACCTATCCCAACGATACATCTGTAAAGTACTATAAACAATAGCTTTTTCTTTATTATAAACAGACATCAATTCTTCTATCAACTCGTCTACAGAACATTGCATCCAACTTTCTTCTGCATCTATCAATAAAGGAATACCTGCCAAAGCGGCTTGTTTACAAACTATATGATAACGTTCTACAACTCTATTCCATTCTTTTTTCTCATTAGAATCTAATTCTTGCTTTTCTGTGAGTTTTTGATATAAAGCAAAACGTCCAAAACCAGTAGGTTTAAAAACTGCAAAAGGCATAGACTCCTTCTCTTTTGCCATATCTATAGTTTTTAGAGTTATTCTAACTGCATTATCGAACTGTTCTTCGGTTTCTTTTCCTTCGACTGAATAATCCAAAATAGAATGTACTCTAGTTTTCAAGTGCATATTTTCTACCTTAGGAACACAATCTTCTTCTGAAATTCCTCCACAAAAATGATCAAAAACAGTAGCTCTTATTATACCTTCAACTGGTAATTTGGCCTTTAAAGCAAATTTGGTCAATGAAGAACCTATTTTCACTAATGATTCTCTTTTTATCATTTCGAATAAATAAAAAGCTTTATTCAACTCTGCATTTGACTTTAATGAAAAAGCCTCTTTGGTGTTATCAAAAATTTTATCCATTTATGTTTTATTTAGTTTTTACTGCTTTATAACAGCGTCAAAGATATAATTTTATTGAAATTTAAGCCTATTTTTATCAATATAATAGCTATAAAACTATTATTTTTTTTACTTGAATACCGAAAAACATATTAATCTTCAAAACACAAATCGTATTAAGTTAATTCATCTTCATCATATACCAAATATAAGAAATACAATAAAAGATATAATCAAAAAAGCCACTAATAATAGTGGCTTTTTTGATTATAATGTTTTGAAAATTAAATTTTATTATTAAATTTATTCATCAAATCATCTATTGTTGTTTTATTTTTATTAACAGCTTGGTTATCTTCTTTTATTTTTTTTAGAACTCTTTTAGTATAAAGAGGAAAATCAGAATTTTGCATCCATGAATAATAACCTGGAGTTTTTTTGAATACATCCAATACTTTAATTCCTTTGTTTTTCCCAAAAGAAAAAACAGGTTCTCCTTGATCATTCTTAACTATAAAGCCAGCTAAGTCTACATTATCTTTTTGTTTAGAAAATGTATTCAAGAAGTCCATATCATTTTCTACGTCTTCATATTTTTCTAATTGAGCTAATAAAATCTCATAAGTAGCCATGGTATCCGCTTCTGCCGAATGAGCCATTTCTAAGTCCTTCCCACAATAAAATTGATAGCCTGCACTAAGAGTTCTTTGTTCTTTTTTATGAAATATAACTTGAACATCTACAGTTTTTACACCCGTCATATCAAATTCTTGCTCTGCCCTAAGCATTTCTTCAGCTAGCAAAGGAATATCAAATCTATTAGAGTTAAAACCTCCTAAATCGCAACCTTTTATTATCTCGCTAACTTTAGGTGCTAATTCTTTGAATAGAGGTTCATCCTTCACCTTTTCATCGGTAATCCCATGAATTTCGGAAGTATTAGCTGGTATTTTTATACCAGGGTTCACTAGCCAAGTTTTACTTTCTTTATTTCCATTAGGAAAAACTTTAAGCAAAGAAATTTCGACTATTCTGTCTGTATTTGCGTTTATACCTGTAGTTTCCAAATCGAAAAACACAACAGGTCTATCTAAGTTTAATTTCATATTTATTTAAAACAAAATTTATTCTACAGTTACCGATTTAGCCAAGTTTCTAGGCTGGTCTACATTACAATTTCTCATTACAGCTATATGATAAGACAATAGTTGCAAAGGTATCGTAGTTATAAGCGGACTAAAAGCCTCCGATATATGAGGTATTTCTATCACATGATCAGCTAATACCTTAACATCAACATCACCTTCAGTAACTATAGCAATTATTTTACCTTTTCTCGATTTTATTTCATGTATATTACTAACAACCTTTTCATAATGCTTTAGGTTAGGAGCTATTGCTACTATAGGCATATTTTCATCGATAAGTGCTATAGGACCATGTTTCATCTCAGCAGCAGGGTATCCTTCGGCATGTATATATGATATTTCTTTAAGCTTAAGAGCCCCTTCTAATGCAACAGGGAAATTATAGCCTCTACCCAAATAAAGAAAATTAGGAGAGTCTTTATATATTTTAGCTATCTCTTTTATCTTTTTATCTTGTTTTAATAATTGTTCTATTTTCTCTGGTATAGATTCTAATTCGTATAAGTAAGATTGATATTTTTCTTGAGAAATAACACCTTTAGCCTTACCTAACTTCAAAGCTATCAAAGCTAATATAGTTATTTGAGTAGTAAAAGCCTTGGTCGAAGCTACTCCTATCTCTGGACCGGCGTGAGTGTAAGCTCCTGCATGAGTTTCTCTGGCTATAGTAGAACCGACTACGTTACAAACTCCAAACACAAAAGCACCTTTTTCTTTAGCTAACTTTATAGCAGCCAAAGTATCGGCCGTTTCTCCCGATTGAGAAATAGCAATAACAATATCTCCCTCGTTTATTATAGGATTTCTATATCTAAATTCCGAACTATATTCTACTTCTACAGGTATCCTTGCCAAGTCTTCGAACAAATATTCTGCTACCAAACCTGCATGCCAAGATGTACCACAAGCAGATATTATAATACGTTTTGCTTTTAAAAACTTCTCTATATTATCGTCAATTCCTGCGACTCTTATTATTCCTTTATTAGCCAACAATCTACCACGATAAGTATCCGTTACTGCTCGGGGTTGTTCGTAAATTTCTTTTAGCATAAAGTGGTCATATCCACCTTTTTCTATCTGATCTAAGTTCAACTTCAACTCTTGTATATAAGGCTCTACTTGACTATCATCAGCTACTTTGTACATTTTAATATCTGTACCTAGCGATATAACTGCCATTTCTTGATCTTCAAGATAAATAGCATTATTAGTATATTCTATAAAAGGAGAAGCATCAGACGCTATAAAAAACTCCGTATTATCTTTAGATATACCTATAGCTAATGGACTACCTAGCTTAGCTACAACTATCTCTTCAGGATTGTTTCTATCGAAAACTGCGATAGCATAAGCACCTACAACTTGGTTTAAGGCTATTTGTACAGCTTTACCAAGTTTGCAATTGTTATTGTTTTTTACATCTTCTATTAAGTTAATCAAAACCTCTGTATCGGTATCTGATTCAAACTTAAAACCTCTTTTAGATAATTCTTTCCTTAAGCTATTGAAGTTTTCTATTATTCCGTTGTGTATTATTACTAAATCACCAGAGTTAGAAGTGTGCGGATGAGCATTTACGTCATTAGGCTCACCATGAGTAGCCCATCTGGTATGTCCTATACCTATGTTTGCTTCTTTGTGAATTTTATCAGATAATATTTTTTTTAAATCTGCAACTTTACCTTTAGTTTTAGATATTTCTAGTTTACCTTGGTTATAAACCATTATACCAGCACTATCATAACCTCTATATTCTAATCTTTCTAGTCCTTTTATTATTATAGGACTAGCTATACGATAACCGATGTACCCTGTAATTCCACACATATATCTGACTGTATTGCAAAAAACAAACAAAACTCAAGAGAACTCAAGTTTTGTTTGTTTTTGATATTATTTATTAAAAAAATTATACTGCTAAAGCTTCTTCTTCTAGCATTTGTTCATAAAACTCTAAAAAGCTATCTTCTTTTATATCTCCTTTATGATTAAGAATAGGTCTATCATAACTTTGTAAATAGTCTATGATTTCCGTATTTATTTCAGGGCTACTTATAATGCAAGCATCCGAATTATCTATAGCTGATTTCATCAAAGAAACATAATCCTTGTTTTTCAACAATTCTATTTGATCCTCTGGTATACCATCATGTCTAAGAATATTAACCATTTCATCACTAAAAACACCCTTAAAACCATTATCATATATAGATGTTACTATTTTAGTATCACTAAGTAAAGGTTCATTATTAAAAAATGATTTAAGATACATAGGTAAAAAAGAAGCCATCCAACCGTGGACATGAATAATGTCTGGTGGCCAGTTTAGTTTTTTGATAGTTTCAATTACTCCTTTAGCAAAAAACACCGCTCTTTGATCGTTATCTTTAAAAAACTCACCTTCTGAGTCTGTATAAATAGCCTTTCTTTTAAATAATTCATCATTATCTATGAAATAAACTTGCATTCTCTCTTTAGGAATAGTTGCAACCTTTATCATAAGGTGCATATCCATATCGTTAATATTTAAGTTTATACCAGAAAGCCGTTGAACCTCATGTAACTGGTGTGTTCTGTAATTTATTATACCATATCGAGGCATAAAAACTCGAACTTGAACCCCCTTACTGTTCGTTTTCCTCATATAGTGAAATGCTGATTCAGAAACCTGATTAACGGGCATATAAGGTGGTATCTCTGAAGAAACGAATAAAACTTTTTTATCTTTCATATTATTATAGACCTTAAGTTGTTTAGTTGTACACGCAAAAATACAACTTTATATACTAAAAACATCTTAATTTTAGTTAAATTTACACCCGAAATATTTTGAAATGAGAATAACACACACAATAACCGAACTAAATAACGCAATAAACCAATTAAGAACAGGTAATCTTAACATTGGTTTTGTGCCTACAATGGGAGCTTTACATCAAGGACATCTTTCGTTGATAGACGAAGCTAAAGAAAAAACAGATATAATAATCACCAGTATATTTGTAAACCCTACTCAGTTTGACAACAAAGAAGACCTTGTAAAATATCCTAACACCATAGAATCTGATATCAAATTATTAGAGAAACAAGCCAAATGCGATATTTTATTTTGCCCCAATGCCAATGAAATGTATCAAGATTCAATATCATCGGATCATTATGATTTTGGAGGTATCGAAAACCAAATGGAGGGCAAATTTAGAAAAGGTCATTTTGATGGAGTAGCTACGATTGTTAAAAAGTTTTTTGAAATAGTAAACCCAGATTTTGCTTTTTTTGGAGAAAAAGATTTCCAACAACTAGAAATAGTGAAAAAAATGGTGGAAATAGAAAAATTAAACATACAAATAATAGGCTGCCCTATATTTAGAGAAAAAGATGGTTTAGCTATGAGTTCTAGAAACATAAGGCTTAATGAAAGCCAAAGAAATGACGCTCCTACCATATATAAAATATTAAAACAAGTAAAAACTAAAAGTAATTTAGAAAGTATCGAAAATATTAATAAATTTGTACTCGAAAAGTTTAGTCAATCTAAAGAATTAGAATTAGAGTATTTTGAAATTTCTAACGAAAAAACTTTAGAAAAGACTAACGACTTTTCAAATTCTAGAGCATTTATAGCTGCTTTTGCAGGTGATATAAGACTTATAGACAATATAAAACTACAATAAAAAACTAAAATGCAGATACAAGTTGTAAAATCGAAATTACACAGAGTAAAAGTAACAGGAGCTGACCTTAATTATATAGGAAGTATTACTATAGACCAAGACTTAATGGATGCATCTAACCTAATAGAAGGCGAAAAAGTCCAAATAGTAAATATTAATAACGGAGAAAGACTAGAGACTTACGTAATACCAGGCGAAAGAACCAAAGGAGAGATAATATTAAACGGTCCTGCTGCACGAAGAGTTGCCAAAGGAGATATCATCATAATCATATCTTATGCTATAATGGACTTTGAAATAGCCAAAAACTTTAAGCCTTCGATAGTTTTTCCTAACGAAGAGAATAATTCTTTAATGTAATATGACAAAGTACATAAAGACGCTAATACCATTGATAATAGGATTATTTTTAATCCTATTATCTTATAATTCATTAGAAAATGACGATTTTAAAACTATCAAAAAATCGTTTTCTATGGTAGAATACAAATGGATAGCTGCCTCTATGTTTGTAGGATTATTAAGCCATATACTAAGAGCTTATAGATGGATTTTTTTGGCTAGAGCCATAAATAAAAAACCAAAACTTCACAATAGTGTTTTTTATGTTTTTTTAGGATATTTGGTTAATTTAGGTATCCCCAGAGCAGGTGAAATATCGAGAGCTACAGCTATTTCCAAATACGAAAACATACCTTTTAACAAAAGCATAGGTACTATAATAATAGAAAGAGCTATAGATATGCTTATTTTAATGCTCTTTTGTATTATTGCCGTTTTCAGTCAATATCAATGGCTCAAAGAAAATGCGTTTGACAAAATACCTACTCTAACACTATTATTAGTACTATTAATACTAATCTCTTTATCTGTAATTTTTTATTTTATAATAATAAGGAGTAAAAACACTATTGCTTTAAAAATAAAAAACATACTAAAAGGAATAATATCGGGAGTTATGTCGGTAAAGGACGTAAAAAACAAAATATCTTTTTCTGTTTACAGCATACTTATATGGCTAATGTATATCCTTACCATGTATTTAGCTATGAAATCACTACCCGAAACCAGCGAGTTATCATTTGCCCCTATTATACTTTGTTTTATAGCAGGAACATTTAGCTTTGCCTTTACCAATGCAGGAGTCGGAAGTTACCCTATAGCCATACAACAGGCATTAATACTATATACAGTCCCTAGTGCTATAGGATTATCAATAGGTTGGATAATGTGGGTTTCTCAAACTTTATTAATTATAACAATGGGACTTCTTTCTTTTGCTTTACTACCACTTATCAAAAGAAAAGCATAAATAATTCCTTTTTTCGATTCATTATCTTCTAAATACTTTAACAATTGTAAATACTATTACCTAAGAGAAACGTAAAATATATCAAAAGTTGTTTATTATTTGAATCTCCTTTGTTTTGTAGGAAATTCTTTAATTGTGTTTTCTATATTTTCTTTATAAAAGTTTACAATATTATTAACTATCTTTTAAACTAAGTTTCTAATGATCTTAAAATTCAAAATAGTTCCGAAAATAAGAATCATGGTTTTCTTAAAGTGACACTACTCTATCCAATATTAAACAAAAAAAAGGTCTAATTCTCTTTTAAACAAAGAAAATTAGACCTTTTTTTGATATTATATAAATAGTGTTTTAGAACATAGTTCTCATTCCCATAAACACTACAGCACCTACTATAAAACCTATAAAAGCTAGCCAAGCTATCTTTTTGAAGTACCAGAAGAAGTCTATTTTTTCCATACCCATAGCTACTACACCAGCTGCCGAACCTATTATAAGCATACTACCACCAGTACCTGCCGAATAAGCTATAAAGTGCCATATAAAGTCGTTGGCAGGCTCTGAAAACATACCTATACTAGCTGCTACTAACGGCACATTATCTATAATCGCCGATGCTACTCCAAATATCATAACTACTATATCAGAGTTAGGAATAGCAGTATTTAACCAACCTGCGAAGTGGAATAATTGTCCTAAAGACTCCAAAGCTGCTACTGCTAACAATATTCCTAAGAAAAACAATATACTAGGCATTTCTATTTTGGTAAGAGCTGTATGTATTGGACTATGTGCGTGATCTCCGTTAGTTTCTCCTGCAAATACTTTTTTCATTTCAAATTTCTTCCTAGAAAAAACTTCAGCGAACAATGCCACTAACGACAACGAAAGCATCATACCCATATAAGGAGGTAAATGTGTTATAGTTTTGAATATTGGTACAAAAACTATAGCCGAAAGTCCCAAATAAAGCATTATAGCTCCGAAGTTATCGGTTTTTTTCACTTCCTCTTTAGTTTCTTTAGTATCTATTTCTCCTTTAAAAATTTTCATTCTAGAAGCTATAAACACAGGAACTACCATACAAGCCAACGAAGGTACAAACAAATACATCACCAGTTTGTCTGCCGATACTTTGTTAGCCATCCACAACATAGTTGTAGTTACATCACCTATAGGTGACCATGCACCACCAGCGTTTGCCGATATTATTATAAGCCCTACAAACCATATTCTTTGTTCTCTTTTTTCTATTATTTTCTTTAAAATTGTAATAAGGACTATTGTAGCAGTAAGATTATCGATTATTGCCGAAAGCACAAAACCAAGTATACAGAATATCCATAATAAACTACTTTTCTTCTTCGTTTTCACAAAAGATTTGATAGTACTAAAGCCATCGAAATGGTCTATTATTTCCACTATGGTCATTGCTCCTATCAAGAAGAACAGTATCTCGGCTGTTTTGCCTAAGTGGTGAAGTAATATTTCTTCGAGGTGAGTTGGTACTAGTTTTCTAAGTACTGTATCTACTTCGAATACTTGTAAATGCCCCAAAGCTATAATTGCCCAAGCCACAGCCATAGTAGCTAGAGCAGCTACCATTTTGTCTACTTTTAAGTTATGCTCCAGAGTTATTGCCAAATACCCTAAGGCGAATACTATAATTACTGCTATTTCCATTATTTAACTAAAGTTTTTAGTGCTATCTCAAACGCTGTTTTACAAATATTAGTTTTTGATTTACTTATATCATTAGCTTTTATTAGGGCTTTTCTTATTGTATTAGATGTATCGTCAAATATAGCTTGATCTTTCATAGGCATTTCTACTTTTGATTCCATAAGGTAAGCAAAAACTCTAGCGATACCACAGTTAGAAATAAAGTCAGGCAACAAACTAACGTTACTATCGGTATATTCCATTATAGGACCGAAGAATATTTCTTTGTCAGCAAAAGGTACATTAGCTCCTGGAGATACTACTTCCAATCCTGCTTTGACCATTCTCTCTATTTGGTCTTTAGAAACCAACCTAGAAGCTGCTGCAGGAACGAATATATCAGATTCTAAATCCCATATTTTAGCATTTACATCATCAAAAGACATCATGTTTTCGCTAGATAATTTATTTCCATCTCTGTTTAAAAACAATTTGGTGATATAGTCTAAACTGAAACCATTTTCGTCTATTAAACCTCCGTCACGGTCTATAATACCCACCACCTTAACTCCCAATTGAGTAAGATAATAAGCGGCAGCACCACCTACATTACCAAAACCTTGTACTATAGCTTTTTTGCCTATTATATTACCACCATAGATGTCATAATAGTGTTTTAGAGCTTCTACGACTCCGTAACCAGTAAGCATATCGGCAACTGTATATTTTTTCTCTAGGCTAGGAGAGTATTTTTTGTCTTCTATAACCTTTACAACTCCTTGACGCAATTGTCCTATTCTATTTATTTTTTCAGCAACAGTTGGTTTAAAATGTCCGTTAAAAACCCCTTCTTGCGGATGCCATATACCACAACTTTCAGTATAAGGTATCACTTCGTGAATTTCGTCAACATTTAAGTCTCCTCCAGTTCCGTAATAGCTTTTAAGTAATGGGCTAACTGCTTTGTACCATCTTTTAAGAACTCCTTCTTTACGAGGGTCGCTAGGGTCAAAATTTATTCCAGATTTAGCTCCACCTATAGCAGGTCCTGATACGGTAAACTTAACCTCCATAGTTTTTGCTAAAGACAATACTTCATTTTTGTTAAGACCTATTCTCATACGAGTACCACCACCAGCAGCTCCACCCCTTAGTGAGTTTATTACAGTCCAACCTTCTGCTTCAGTTTCGGTATCCTTCCAATGAAAAACAATTTCAGGTTGCTTCTCTTCATATATCTTTAGTAAATCTTTCATTTGTTATTGTTTATTTTATGGGTAAATATATAAAAATAAAACTTATAGACAATGAATTAAAACACACTTAAACTTGGATATTATTAGCTTATTAATATTGCTTTTAAAACCAAAAAAACCTATACATCCATTATTTAATGAGAATATATAGGTTTTTTTTTTAAATATTAAATACTGTAAACAAACATATTATCTACATATCAACAACTTTTTATTATTACAATATCTATAAGTCCTTTTATTTTTTAGAATAATCAAGAGCAGCCTTTACAAACCCCATAAATATAGGGTGAGGATTAAGTACCGTACTCTTGTATTCTGGGTGATATTGCACCCCTATAAACCAAGGATGATCATCTAATTCTATAGTTTCGACCAAACCTGTTTTAGGGTTTTTACCACTAGCCATCATACCTGCTTTTTCGAAATCTTCCAAATACTCTGAGTTAAACTCATATCTATGTCTATGTCTTTCGCTTATAGTAGTTTTATTGTATAATTTACTTATTTTAGTGTTCTCTTTTAGTTCACAATTCCAAGCGCCAAGCCTCATAGTTCCTCCCATATCGCTTATAGTTTTTTGGTCTTCCATTATATCTATAACAGGATATTCTGTATCGGAATTCATTTCCAAAGAATTTGCACCTTTAAGCTTTAATACATTTCTGGCGAACTCTATTACTGCCATTTGCATACCTAAACATATACCTAAAAATGGTATTTTGTTTTCCCTAGCATGTTTTACAGCAAGTATCTTACCTTCTATACCTCTACCTCCAAAACCAGGAGCTACCAAAACACCGTTTACTCCTTCTAATTCTTTAGCTATATTCCCAGGACCTAATTCGTCTGAATGTACCCACTTTATGCTAACTTTTACTTCAGAATGAGCTCCTGCATGTATAAACGATTCTACTATCGATTTGTAAGCATCTGGCAACTCCACATACTTACCTACCAATGCAATAGTTATATAGTTCTTCGGATTCTTATGCTTTTTGATGAATTTATTCCATTCTACTAAGAAACCTGGCTTTTCTGTTTTATCCATCTGTAGTTTTTTCAAAACTATAGCATCCAAACCTTCCTCTAGCATCATATTAGGCACATCATATATAGTCTCAGCGTCTAACGATTGTATTATAGCATCTCTTTCTACATTACAGAAAAGAGCTAATTTTCTCCTTATACCTTCATTTATCTCTCTTTCGGTTCTACAAACTAATATATCAGGATTTACCCCGCTCTGCATAAGCATCTTAACAGAATGCTGAGTTGGCTTAGTTTTCAACTCCTTAGCCGCTGCCAAATAAGGAACAAGAGTCAAATGTATAGAAATAGCATTCTCTTTACCTAAGTCCCATATCATCTGACGTACCGCTTCTACATAAGGCAAAGACTCAATATCACCAATAGTACCACCTATTTCGGTGATTACTATATCATAATCACCAGTATTCCCCAACAACATCATTTTCTCTTTTATTTCATTGGTAATATGAGGTATTACCTGTACTGTTTTACCTAAAAACTCTCCTTTTCGCTCCTTATTTATTACAGACTGATATATACGCCCAGTAGTAATATTGTTAGCTTGGGAGGTTTCTATATTAAGAAATCGTTCGTAATGACCCAAATCAAGATCTGTTTCTGCACCATCATTAGTCACATAGCATTCCCCGTGTTCGTAAGGGTTAAGAGTCCCTGGGTCTATATTAATATATGGATCAAATTTTTGGATAGTTACAGAATATCCTCGGTCCTGAAGTAGTTTAGCAAGTGAGGCTGCTATTATTCCTTTACCTAAAGAAGATGCAACACCACCTGTTACAAATACATATTTTGTTTGTTTCATTAGTCCTATGTTTTGGCAAAAATACTAAGACTAAATATAACTTCATAATTAAATTTGATAAAATTAAGGTATATAGGGTTTGCTGAGAAACTAACAGAATTAACTTATCTAAATTTTAGATTTCGGCATAATTCCAAATATTATATCTCCTTACGTAATATTTTATTCTAAAAATATTATTAAGAGTAAATTCAATCTTCAGAAAGCATT
>JABSPL010000133.1 GCA_013215105.1 Flavobacteriaceae bacterium | reverse complement strand
CTACAAGGCTAGGGTTTTTGTTTCTTTTTTGCCAATGCAAAAAGAATAGAATAAAGCTTATTAAGGACAAGAAAAAGACTGTGAGACTGGTAAGGAGGCTTTTGAGTTAAGGTTATGGGATGGTAGACTTGGTAGATGGCTTACTACTGATCCTATGGGGCAGTATGCTAGTCCTTATTTGGGTATGGGGAATAATCCTGTTAGTAGGGTTGATCCTGATGGGGGTTTTTGGGAGTATGATTCTGATGGAAATATAATTTCACCCTTAGGAGGAGAGTTCACTCATTATATGCATCAAAAAAATGGAGATACTCTAGTGTTTGATGTGGGAACATGGTCAACAACAACAATTACTGAAGGAGAAAGTTTGATAAGAGGGTTTAAGGAAAGGAATTCAAATATAGATTGGTCTACTATAACCGCTGAGTTTATGTTCGGAGGAGGGCCTGAAAATAGTATGATATATGGAGATAATACTATGAATAGGGAAATACAAAAATCTCCTAATTTTATAGAGGCATTAGAAAAATTTAATGAGACGGATGGGTCTAAGCCTTTTAAGAAGACTCCTGATTTTGGTTTGATGGGAGTTTATTTGGCAGGCGATAATATGACAGCTCAAATGCTAGGTAAGGTAACATATAGTTTTTATCCATTAGGTGGTAAAACGCTTGTTTTAGGAACTGATTCTAAATCAAATAATTCTTTTGACCCCCGTTTGAAATTATATAGTTATTTTTCAGGAAATTCAGAATTTGGTAATCATAGCAGAAATCCTAATAGATATGTTAATGCGCTAGGAGACACTAGACAAACCTATATGTTTTTTATAAACCATTAACTTAATAAATATGAAGAAAATTATAATAATATCAGTGTTTTTATGTTCTTGTAACTTACCTGTTCAAGAAAATGATTTAGTAGGCTCTTATTCCCATGAGTATAAGTATATTGTTGATTCTTTAATTATATTGAAGGATCATTCATATCGAAAAATACTATTATTAAAGCCTACAGGGGAAATTATATATAAGAAAACAGATGTTTGGAGTTATTCAGAAGGGGATTTATTACTGGAAAATTTCCCTAATAGATTATATTCAAAAAAAAATGATTCAAAGGAACTACCTAAGATGAATATTATTAACACATCATTTAGTCCACATGTAGATTTATTTAAAGGTGTAGTTTTAGACATTGATAGATATAATCATTTTATAAAGAGAAATGAATAAATAGGATAGAGGTAGAAAAGTCTAATAGTCTCATAGAAATGACTGAGGAGGATTATTTTGTGTTAAACGACACTACACCAAGTATAACTACAAACTACTACCCTTTTGGTATGGCAATGCCAAATAGACATAATTTTGGTAGTGATTATTATAGGTACGCCTACCAAGGACAAGAGAAAGATAGTGAGACAGGTAAAGAAGCATTATACTTACTTTTTTCCATCGCTGAAAAAAGTAACAAAAAAATCTAGCCTGTTAAAAAATAGTCTGTATTTCTAGCACCAAAAACCTATAAAAATAGAACTCGTCGTGCCTCCTCAAACAGATATTTTTACTACGGTTTTAGGCACTGAAACACTACGAGTATTTTTTGAAGGCATTACTTACTAAAGGAGTTTTGTTCTTATAAAAACATTTAGTTAATTTGTTTAAAAACAGAACATCTTCTTTGAGCAGAACTAAAAAACTGCCCTTAGTTTAAAAGGGTAAGCTTACAGTGGTCTTATGGCGTTAATAAAAACTTTTGCTTGAGGAGGCACGACGAGTTAAGTTTTTTAGTAATAAGACTGCTTTAAGGTAGCTTTTAAACTACAAGGCTAGGGTTTTTGTTTACTTACTTCTTTTCTATTTTAGGGGTGTTCGTGAATCTCCTTCGTCGATTTCTTTTTTGCCAATGCAAAAAGAATAGAATAAAAGGATTACAGGGTAATTAATAAAACAAGCATATGATTAGTAAGCAAGAACAATAAATTAAGCTATGACCTTAATGGTAATTTACTATCTTTGAACAGAAATAGTAACAGTGGCTCTATGGATAAGTTAACCTATAATTACAAACCAAACATCAATCAGTTGACTCATGTGACTGACCATGCGATAGCTGAAACTGGTTTAGACGATATAAAAACACAGTCTACTGATAACTACGTTTATAATAGTATTGGGCAATTAGTATCAAACGAACAAGACGATATAACTTACACCTATAATACAGCAGGCTTAGTTACACAAATAAACCAAACAAGTACAGGTAATATAGCTGTCAAATTCATATACGACGATAAAGGGAAGCGTATGGTTAAGGAAGCCTAATTAATTCAAAAGGTAAACCAATATTGACTATAAGTGGAACGCAAATATATATGTTGCATTTAGAAGTTTATTCTGGAACAATGGGTTATAATTTAAGAACCAATCCTCTTACAGATAGGAGTAGTGTGCCTTTTAAAAGAAGATCAGACTTAGTAGATGCGAGTATATTACTTAATATGATAAAGAAATAGAATGAATAAAAAAACAAAAATAATTGTTGTTGTTTTGATGTTTTGTTTGTTAAGTTTTAATAAACAAAATATTAAAGGTTCGTTGTTGATTGTAGATAATCTTATAATTAAAAAAACACCGAAAAATATGTTCTTATCTGGATTGAATTATCAAACAGATATATATACTATTTTAGTTAATAGATTTTATCTAGATACGAATTTGAGTAATGAATATAAAGCGTTAAATGTTAAAGAAATAAGGGTTGTAGATGTTTTAGGAGAAGTTATTAACGGCGTATTTAAGGGTCAATGGATGAGGGTTTTAGATGAAGGAGGGAATACTCTTTATATTCCAAGTTTTTTCCTACTTAATTCATTAAATATCGATACATTTATAATGGACAGTATAGTAAATAAGAATATAGATAAGATATTATATTTTGAAAATTCCGAAGACTATTTTTTTAAAAAACAAAAAATTGTATTTAAGGGTTTTGATTCTATAGGACAAATTTACTATCTATTAAAGCGTATATGCGAGCAAGTTAACAATAAATTTCCTTATAAAATACATAAAAAAGGAAGCGTAAATAATTTTTTGAATATTTATTACGAGAGAAATGAAGAGGGTCTTTCTTCTTTGGAATTGAAATGGATGTTTGATGGAGGAGATTTGTTAATATCTTTTATGAAAATTGATTTAAATATAGTTGTTAATATAGAGGAAGATTTTGATTAGTTTGATTGTATCGAGTTTAGTTTTTTTAGATATAAGGCTGCTTTAAGGTAGCTTTTAAACTACAAGGCTAGGGTTTTTGTTTACTTACTTCTTTTCTATTTTAGGGGTGTTCGTGAATCTCCTTCGTCGATTTCTTTTTTGCCAATGCAAAAAGAATAGAATAAAGCTTATTAAGGACAAGAAAAAGACATAGAAACTGGTAAGGAGGCTTTTGAGTTAAGGTTATGGGATAGTAGAATAGGTAGATGGTTGACTACGGATCCTGCAGGGCAGTATGCTAGTCCTTATTTGGGTATGGGGAATAATCCTATACCTATGACGGATCCTGATGGTGGATATTCTAAAGATTGGTATGAAGAACTAGATAGTAATGGAAATGGAACAGGTAACTATAAATGGTATTCTGGGAATTCTGATATAGAAGGATACAAGCATATAGGATTTGACTTTACGGTTACTCATATAGATGTTAATAATGTTAGGTCTTTAGTTAAATATGATGGAACTACTAAATCTTCTTATCTATATAATAGTGAAACAGCTAAATTTGAATTACTGAAAAATTATGACAATTATCAAGGTGTTGTAGGTAAGATAAAACAGGGTGTACATTCAAGAATAAATAGTTTATCTATTTTCACCGATCAGTTAGCTAAAGCTCTTATAGGAGGGGTACAAGGCAGTGGTATTATGTTATATGAAATATTTAAAGGAAATAATATAGAAGGTGTTGATGCAATGGATCTGGGGTACAAACCTTTTGTTAATATTGAAAGTACATTTATCATTAATAATAATAAATTAATATCGACTAACCTTCATTCAAGAGGTTCAAATGAGTTTATGAAGATATTTGGTTCTAGTCTTCTAAATATATCACCTGTCCCTGATGTATTAAAGGGAGCTGTTAACGTATTAAAGGGAACTGTTGACGGTACAAAAGGAATGTAGAATATAAATAGGGTTTGCTGAGAAACTAACAGAATTAACTTATCTAAATTTTAGATTTCGGCATAATTCCAAATATTATATCTCCTTACGTAATATTTTATTCTAAAAATATTATTAAGAGTAAATTCAATCTTCAGAAAGCATT
>JABSPL010000132.1 GCA_013215105.1 Flavobacteriaceae bacterium | reverse complement strand
TAAGTAAATAGATAAAATGAATAAGCCCATAACAAGGAGCACGTCATAGGGGAGGTAGTTTGTCAATGAAGTTCGGCTATACTAATCCGCTAAAAAAATATTGAAAGTTTAAAAGAAGATAAACATAAGATATTATTTTGGCTACGAATGGTTTAAGTTGAATAGTAGCTCTTCGAAAACCCCTACATCGTATGTGCTAGTCGTTAGGCTCAATTAGAAATAAATGATAAAAATCGAGACAGAAAGATTAATTATTAGAGAATATAAAGAATCCGATTGGGAATTTGTTCACTTATATGGTCAGCAGGGGGATATATTAATATATGAAGTATGGGGTCCTAATACAGAAGAGCAGACAAAGGCCTTTATTGAGAAGTCGATTAATGAAAGAAAAGAGAATCCAAGGAGAGAATTTGAACTCTGCGTCACACTAAAGAGTAGCTTGAAATTAATAGGGGGATGTGGATTCAGGATTAAAAAAGAAAATAATAAAAGAGGCGATTTTGGTTTTATAATAAATCCAGATTATTGGAATAAAGGTTATGCAACTGAAGCATCGAAGGGGCTTCTTGATTTTATGATAGAAAATCATGGTATAACTGAAATAGAAGCTACTTGTGATGTTTTTAACTTAGCGTCTAAGAGAGTACTTGAAAAATGTGGACTTATAAAAATTAAGAAAATAAAAAATGATAAGGAAATAAAGGGAAGGATTCGTGATACTTATCATTTTGAAAGAACAATAACTACATTAAATGGATTATTCCAAAACTAATAGATTATCAAGATTGACAGCAATCTTAATTCAATTACAAACTAAACGAATTGTGACTGCTTCCGAATTAGCGAATAAATTTGATATAAGTAAAAGAACTATCTATAGAGATATAAAAGCATTGGAACAATCAGGTGTTCCTGTACTAACAGAAGAAGGAAAGGGTTATACATTAATGGATGGATATAAGGTTCCACCTGTAATGTTTACCGAAAAACAAGCAAACGCCTTAATACTTGCAGAACAGTTAGTCTTGAAAAACAAGGATGCCTCATTTGTAAAGGATTATTCGGAAGCAATTGATAAAATAAAATCAATTCTGAGATATAGTGCCAAAGACAAAGCCAATTTACTTGCTAGTAGAACTCAATATAACGAAGTCATAAATCAAGAAAGAAATAGTAACAATTTATCAGATTTACAAAATGCACTTACCAATTACAACCTTGTCAAGATAGAATATGTTAATAAGGAGGGTGCTGCAACTAAAAGATTGATAGAGCCATTTGCAATATTAAGTGGTGAAAATTGGTATTTGATTGCATGGTGTCGTTTGCGTGAGGAATTTCGATTTTTTCGATTGGACAGAATTCAAAAAGCGGAAATTTTATTAGAGAATTTTGAACCTTACAAAATGTCTTTACAGGAGTATTTTGATAAATATCATTAAATATTTTTCACCCTTGCCATAGGGTTGTCGCTTGTCAGTTATTTATTTGTATAAATAAATATTTAAAACAAATAAAAATGACAAACGAAATTAATACAATGTTTAATCTAACCGATTTCCCTAAGCCTACCCTTATTTCAGTAAATGGTGTGGAGCTTGAAGTCTTTGAAGCAGGTCAACAAAATGTAGGGAAACCTATTGTGCTCTGTCACGGATTTCCAGAGCATGCCTTTTCTTGGCGCTATCAGGTGTCGGCTCTTGTTGCAGCAGGCTATCATGTCATAGTTCCAAACCAACGGGGTTATGGCAACTCATCCCGACCGACCGAAGTAACAGACTATGATATTGAACACTTATCGGGTGATCTCGTTGCTCTTCTCGATCACTATGGATACGAAGATGCTACCTTTGTTGGTCATGATTGGGGTGCAGCTGTAGTTTGGGGGCTGAGTTTACTGCATCCAACTCGAGTGAATAAGGTGATAAATCTGAGCTTACCCTACCAAGAGCGTGGAGAAAAACCTTGGATCGAGTTCATGGAAGAAATATTTGGCGGAGATTTCTATTTTGTCCACTTCAATCGACAACCAGGAGTTGCAGATGCTATATTGGATGAAAACACATCACAGTTCCTTCGTAATATACACCGGAAGAACGAACCCCTCAAAGCACCTGAACCAGGTATGTTAATGATTAATCTTGCCAGAGCAGAAAAACCACTAGGTGAACCTATAATGAGCGACAGCGAACTGGCTGTTTTTATCTCCGCCTTCGAGTCATCAGGGTTTACAGGGAGTATAAATTGGTATAGAAACCTTGATCGCAACTGGTACTTATTATCGAAAGTGAACCCAATCATCCAACAGCCCACACTTATGATATATGCTGGTAGGGATATGATTCCGAAGTTTGAAAAACTACCAGAGTTCGTTCCTAACCTGGAAGTTATTAGTATGGATTGCGGTCATTGGATTCAGCAAGAAATGCCAGAAGAAACAAACCAAGCAATTTTAAAATGGCTGGAAATTCAGGATACCAAATAATCTCAAGAGAGTTTTACCGTATAACCAATAGCGGTAATAGCTTTTAAATTGTAGTATTTGACCGATTTTGATTGAAGTTGACCTTTAATAGCTCCGTGTTGGCTGGTATGTCGGAATTACCGACATACCGCTTCTTTGCTTAACTCATTATCGTTAAACACCTTCTTAAGATGTTCTGTTATGGTAGAGCGTCCTTTCTTGAACAGCTCTGTTATATGTTTAGGTATGATTCAGAGCGTTTTATCTTGAAAATAGACGTCGGTATTAACTTTTCCTGTTTCAGTTTCAAAAATAACAAAGTTTGACATCAAAGACGAATCATCAATACTTAATGGTGAGTTACTAGTGCTACTTAGTTCAGATGAATGTTTTATTGGATTTATCTTCTTTTATATAATCTTATTTGTAATTAACTATTAGTGGGCTTTATTATTTGGAGTTACTCACTCTAAATAATATACTCATTCTAACGGTAATAATCAATATATACTTTTCCTAATCATGTGTATTTTTCTAATCTTACAAATCGTGTTTAAGGTTGCCAATGGAGTGAATATATATAGGGAGTGGCTTATAAATAGTATTAGTTATAAATATTTTTCAAACAAAGGGGGTAGGAGTGATATTGGAGTTGCTTAGGGTTGTATAAATATGGTTTATAAATATTTGAAAGATAGTTTGCTAGTGTCGTAAAAAAGAGTACATTTGCACATTCTTAGCGAGAGCTGAGTGAGAATATAAATTAATTATTAACATTATTAAGTATGCCAACGATACAGCAATTAGTACGTAAAGGGAGAACAAAAATAACTAAGAAGAGTAAATCGGCTGCTTTGAAGTCATGTCCTCAGAGGAGAGGCGTGTGTACGCGTGTTTATACTACGACACCTAAGAAACCAAACTCTGCTATGAGAAAAGTAGCGAGAGTAAGGTTAACTAACGGTAACGAAGTAAACGCTTACATAGGTGGAGAAGGACATAACCTACAAGAGCACTCGATAGTATTAGTTAGAGGAGGTAGAGTAAAAGATTTACCAGGGGTAAAGTATCACGTAGTACGTGGAGCTTTAGATACTGCGGGAGTAGAAGGAAGGACTCAACGTCGTTCTAAATACGGAACAAAGAGACCTAAGAAGTAAATCGAATTTAACACAAACCAATTGTTAGCTTATTTTTTATAGCTAGCAGTAAAACAGTAAATCATGAGAAAAAGAAGAGCGAAAAAAAGAGTTCTCTTACCGGATCCTAAATTCAACGATCAATTAGTTACAAGATTTGTAAATATGATGATGTTGGACGGTAAAAAGTCTACAGCCTTTAAAGTATTTTACGATGCATTAGATATAGTAGAGTCAAGAAAACAAGAAGATGACGAAAAAACATCTTTAGAGATATGGAAAGATGCACTTTCTAATGTTATGCCTCAAGTAGAGGTTCGTAGCAAGAGAATAGGTGGAGCTACATTCCAAATTCCTATCCAAATAAGACCAGACCGTAAGGTTTCTATGGCTATCAAATGGTTGATTTCTTACTCTAGAAAGAGAAACGAAAAGACTATGGCTCAGAAATTGGCTGGAGAAGTAATAGCTGCTGCCAAAGAAGAAGGTGCTGCTGTTAAGAAAAGAATGGATGTTCACAAGATGGCTGATGCTAACAAAGCATTCTCTCACTTTAATAGATAATCAGGATGGCTAGAGATTTAAAATTTACTAGAAATATAGGTATTGCTGCTCATATTGATGCAGGTAAAACTACTACTACTGAAAGGATACTTTTCTATACAGGGAAGTCTCATAAAATAGGAGAGGTTCACGATGGTGGAGCTACTATGGACTGGATGGAGCAAGAGCAAGAAAGAGGTATTACAATTACTTCTGCTGCTACTACTTGTGAGTGGAATTTTCCAACTAAGCAAGGAGAAAAACTTCCAGAATCAAAAGGGTACCACTTTAATATAATAGATACTCCAGGACACGTTGATTTTACTGTTGAAGTAAACAGGTCGTTACGTGTATTGGATGGTTTAGTTTTCTTGTTTAGTGCAGTTGATGGTGTTGAGCCACAGTCTGAAACTAACTGGAGACTAGCTGATAACTATAAAGTTCCAAGAATAGGTTTTGTTAACAAGATGGATCGTCAAGGTTCTGATTTCTTGAAGGTAAACCAACAAGTTAAAGACATGCTTAAGTCTAACGCAGTGCCAATCGTATTGCCAATAGGAGACGAAGCAGACTTTAGAGGTATAGTTGATTTGGTTAAGAATCAAGCTATAGTTTGGGATGATGAGAATATGGGAGCTACTTATAAGGTAGTTGATATTCCTGAAGAAATGAAGGAAGAAGTTACTGAGTATAGAGCTGCGCTTATAGAAGCAGTAGCTGACTATGATGATAACTTGATGGAGAAATTCTTCGAGGATGAAAACTCAATAACTGAAGACGAAGTACACGCTGCATTAAGGGCTGCTGTTATGGATATGGCTATCATACCTATGATATGTGGATCTGCATTTAAAAACAAGGGAGTTCAATTCTTGTTAGATGCAGTATGTAGATACTTACCATCGCCTTTAGATAAAGAAGATATAGTAGGTACTCACCCTGATACAGATGAGGAAATAACACGTAAGCCATCTGTTAAGGAGCCATTTGCTGCCTTAGCATTTAAGATAGCAACTGACCCTTTTGTTGGTCGTTTGTGTTTCTTCCGTACTTATTCTGGTTCTTTGAAAGCTGGTTCTTATATTTTGAATAATAGAACAGGTAAGAAAGAACGTATATCTCGTATATTCCAAATGCACTCTAATAAGCAAAACGCTATAGACCTGATAGAAGCAGGAGATATAGGTGCTGCTGTAGGGTTTAAGGACATAAAAACTGGAGATACTCTTACCGCTTTGGATGCTCCTATAGTCTTAGAAAGTATGGACTTCCCAGATCCAGTAATAGGTATGTCAATAGAGCCTAAAACTAAAGTGGATCACGAAAAGATGGGAGTTGCTATCGCTAAACTAACTGACGAGGATCCTACTTTAAAAGTTAAAACAGATGAAGCTTCTGGACAAACTATTTTATCAGGAATGGGTGAATTACACCTTGATATAATAATTGACCGTATGCGTAGAGAATTTGGTGTTGAGATAGAAGTTGGAGAACCTCAAGTAGAATACAAAGAGGCTTTGACTAAAACTACTGAGCATAGAGAGACTTATAAGAAACAATCTGGTGGACGTGGTAAGTTTGGAGATATTTCTTTTGAAATGGGACCAGCTGATGAAGATTTCAAAGGAGAAGGACTTCAGTTTGTAGATAAAATAAAAGGTGGACGTATTCCTAAGGAATTCATTCCGTCTGTAGAAAAAGGATTTAGAGAGGCTATGAAAACTGGTCCTTTAGCTGGATTCGTTATGGAGTCTATGAAGATAACATTGAAAGATGGATCTTTCCATCCAGTGGATTCTGATGGATTATCTTTTGAATTAGCGGCAAAAATGGGATACAGATCATGTGCTAAAGCAGCAGGTGCAAAGGTTCAAGAGCCAATAATGAAAGTAGAGATAATTACTCCAGAAGAAAACATGGGTGATGTTGTAGGAGATATGAACAGAAGACGTGGACAGGTAAGTGCGATGGATGACAGAGCAGGAGCTAAGGTAGTGAAAGCTACAGTGCCATTATCGGAAATGTTTGGATATGTAACTACGTTACGTACTCTTACTTCGGGTAGAGCAACTTCTACTATGGAATTTTCTCACTATGCAGAAACTCCATCTAATATATCTGAAAAAGTAATTGAAAAATCAAAGGGTTAGTCCATAAAGATAACTATTATGAGTAAAAAAATAAGAATAAAGTTAAAATCTTACGATTACAATTTGGTTGACAAATCAGCTGAAAAGATAGTAAGTACAGTTAAAGCTACAGGAGCAACTGTAAATGGTCCAATTCCATTGCCAACACATAAGAAAATATTCACTGTATTGCGTTCACCTCACGTGAACAAAAAATCGAGAGAGCAGTTTGAATTAAGGTCTTGTAAAAGATTGATCGACATATACGGATCATCTGCAAAGACTATTGATGCTCTTATGAAGTTGGAATTACCAAGTGGAGTAGAAGTAGAGATAAAAATATAATAAACAAAAAATGAGATTGGTTTAGCTTCTTTTAAGACAAGGGAGCTAGGCTGGTTTTGTGATTACTAATTTTAATTAAATAAATATGTCTGGGTTAATAGGAAGAAAAGTTGGAATGACTAGTCTGTTCGATGAGAACGGGAAGAACATTCCTTGTACGGTTCTAGAAGTAGGGCCATGTGTGGTTACCCAAGTCAGAACTGAGGAGATTGATGGCTATAGTGCTATCCAATTAGGTTTCGATGACAAAGAAGACAAGCGTGAAACGAAGGCTCTTAAGGGGCATTTCAAGAAAGCTGGTACTTCTGCGAAGAAACAAGTTGTAGAATTTCAAGGTTTTGATGCGGAGTACAAATTAGGTGACGTTTTAGACGCTACTTTTTTTGAGGAGGGAGAGTTTGTAGATGTATCAGGTACATCAAAAGGTAAAGGTTTTCAGGGAGTTGTTAAGCGTCACGGTTTTGCTGGTGTCGGTCAAGCTACTCACGGTCAACATAACCGTTTGAGAGCTCCTGGATCTATAGGTGCTGCTTCTTATCCTGCGAGAGTATTCAAAGGAATGCGTATGGCAGGTAGAATGGGTGGAGATACTATAAAAGTACAAAACCTAAGAGTTTTAAAGGTAGTTTCTGACAAGAATCTATTAGTAGTAAAAGGATGTGTTCCAGGTCATACGAACGCATACATAATAGTTTCTAAATAATGGAAATATCAGTAGTAGATATTACAGGAAAAGATACAGGTAGAAAAGTTAAACTTTCAGAAACTGTATTCGGAGCGGAGTCAAACAATCATGTTGTATATTTAGATGTAAAACATTATTTGGCAAACCAGAGACAAGGTACTCACAAATCGAAGGAAAGAGCTGAGATTACTGGTAGTACTAGAAAAATCAAAAAACAAAAAGGTACGGGTACTGCAAGAGCAGGTAGTATCAAATCTGGAGTTTTTAGAGGTGGAGGTAGAATCTTCGGTCCTAGACCAAGAAACTATTCTTTCAAATTGAATAAAAACCTTAGGAAAGTTGCAAGAAGAACTGCACTTAGTCAAAAGGCTAAAGACCAAGATATAATAATATTGGCAGACTTCAATTTCGAAACACCAAAAACCAAAGAATTTAAGAATGTTTTGAGCTCTTTAGAGTTAAAAAATAAAAAATCTTTGTTTGTCTTTGGAGAAACGAATAAAAACGTATATTTGTCTTCAAGAAATGTAAATGGAGTAAATATAGTAAATGACTGTAAGATAAACACTTACGAGGTAATGAACGCTAATAAAGTTGTTATTTTGGAGAGTGCTTTAGGTCAAATTGAGAATAATCTAACTAAATAAGCAGATAATGGATATAATAAAAAAGCCTATTATTACGGAAAAAGTATCAAGCGATAACGAATTATTTAATCGTTATGGTTTTATCGTTCGTTTAAATGCTAACAAGATAGAAGTCAAAAAAGAGGTAGAGGAGATGTACGGTGTTACAGTCCTTAAGGTTAGAACTATGATAGCTCCAGCTAAAAGAAAAGTAAAGAATACTAAAAAAGGACCAGTTGTAGGAAAAGTTGGTCGTTATAAGAAAGCTTTAGTTGACTTAGCAGAGGGAGAAAGCATAGATTTGTATAATAACATTTAATATATATAATGTCAGTTAGAAAATTAAAACCAGTTACGCCAGGTCAGCGTTTTAGAGTGGTAAATGGATTCGACGCCATCACCACTGATAAGCCGGAGAAAAGTTTACTTTCTCCGAAAAAGAGATCTGGTGGTCGAAACAATCAAGGTAGAATGACTATGCATCACATAGGAGGTGGTCATAAGAAGCAATATCGATTGATTGACTTTAAGAGAGAGAAAGCAGGAATCCCTGCTATAGTTAAATCTATAGAGTACGATCCAAATCGTACAGCATTCATCGCATTATTGTATTATGTAGATGGTGAAAAGAGATATGTTATAGCTCAAGCAGGTATGAAGCCAGGGCAAACAGTATTGTCTGGTTCGGGGATAGCTCCAAGCTTAGGTAATGCAATGCTTCTTTCAGAAATTCCATTAGGAACAACTATTAGTTGTATCGAAATGCGTCCGGGACAAGGAGCTGTTATGGCTCGTAGTGCAGGAACATTCGCTCAGCTTATGGCAAGAGACGGAAAATACGCTACTATTAAATTACCATCAGGAGAAACTAGATTAATTTTAGTTACTTGTATGGCAGTAATAGGAGTTGTATCTAACTCTGATCATCAGTTGCTAGTATCTGGTAAAGCAGGTAGAAGCAGATGGTTAGGTAGAAGACCTATAAATAGACCATCAACAAGGAATCCTGTCGATCACCCAATGGGAGGTGGAGAAGGAAGATCTTCAGGTGGTCAGCCAAGATCTAAAAACGGAATACCTTCTAAAGGATTCAGAACTAGGTCTAAGACTAAGGCGAGTAGTAAATATATTTTAGAACGTAGAAAAAAATAGATAAATTATGGCACGTTCATTAAAAAAGGGACCTTTCGTATGTTATAAGCTTGAGAAAAAAGTTTTAGCAAATGTAGAGAATAATAAGAAATCAGTAATTAAGACATGGTCTAGAGCTACTATGATTACACCTGACTTTGTTGGGCAAACAATAGGAGTGCACAACGGACGTCAATTTATACCTGTATATGTTACAGAAAACATGGTAGGGCATAAATTAGGAGAGTTTTCACCAACTCGTACGTATAGAGGTCATGGAAAAACTAAAGGTAAAAAGTAATTTTTATGGGAGTTCGTAAGAAAAATAGAGCATTAGCACTTAAAGAAGCAAAGAAAAGCGTTGCTTCTGCAAAATTGAATGGTTGTCCTACTTCACCACGTAAAATGCGTTTGGTTGCAGATCTTGTAAGAGGTTTAGGAGTAGAGAAAGCACTTCAGATATTAAAGTTTAGTTCAAAAACAGCAGCTAAAAGCGTAGATACATTATTGTTATCGGCTATAGCAAACTGGCAAGCTAAAAATGAAGATAAAAACATAGAAGAGGCAGGATTGTTTATCAAAACGATAACAGTTGATAGCGCTAGTATGTTAAAGAGATTAAGACCTGCACCACAGGGTAGAGCGCATCGTATAAGAAAACGTTCTAACCATGTGACTATAGTGTTAGGGAATAAGAATTTTCAAAATAAAAAATCTTAAGTAGTATGGGACAAAAAACTAATCCAATAGGAAATCGTTTAGGAATCATCAGAGGATGGGATTCTAGCTGGTACGGAGGAAAAGACTACGGTCAAAAACTACTTGAAGATCACAAGATACGTTCTTATATCAAAGTAAGATTACGTAAGGCGAGTGTATCGAAGGTAATAATTGAAAGAACTTTGAAACTTGTAACCGTTACTATCACTACTGCAAGACCTGGAATAATAATCGGGAAAGGTGGACAAGAGGTAGACAAGTTAAAGGAGGAGTTGAAGAAAATCACTTCTAAAGAGGTTCAATTAAACGTTATTGAGATCAAGCGTCCTGAACTGGATGCGACGTTAGTAGCTGCGAGTATTGCAAGACAAATCGAGGGGAGAGTATCTTATCGAAGAGCAATAAAAATGGCAATAACATCAGCAATCCGAATGAACGCAGAGGGTATCAAAATACAGGTATCTGGTCGTTTGAATGGAGCAGAGATGGCACGTTCGGAACATTATAAAGAGGGGAGAATTCCACTTTCAACGTTCAGAGCAGACATTGATTATGCTTTAGAAGAATCTGACACTACTTATGGGAAAATAGGTGTTAAAGTGTGGATAATGAAAGGTGAGGTTTATGGTAAGAGAGAGTTATCTCCTTTAGCTGGTTTGTCAAAGAAGCAGGGAGGGAAGCAAGGTAGTTTCAACAGAAAGCCACAATTTCGCAATAAAAAATAATTTTTAAAAGTTTAGAATTTAAAAATGTTACAACCAAAGAGAACAAAACATCGTAAGTGCCAAAAAGGTAGGATGAAAGGTGATAGCCAAAGAGGTCATCAACTTTCAAACGGTACTTTTGGAATAAAAGTTTTACAAAAGAAGTTTATAACATCTCGTCAAATAGAGGCAGCTCGTATAGCTGCCACTAGGTATATGAAGAGAGAAGGTCAATTATGGATTAAAATATTTCCGGATAAGCCTATTACAGCAAAACCTCTAGAGGTTCGTATGGGTAAGGGTAAGGGAGCTCCGAGTCATTTCGTAGCACCAGTAAGCCCAGGGAGAATAGTTTTTGAAATAGGAGGAGTATCTTTAGATATAGCCAAAGAAGCTTTAAGACTAGCAGCCCAAAAATTACCTGTTACTACTAAATTTATAGTAGCGAGAGATTACGATAACGCTTAATTAATATAACGATGAAAGCATTAGAAATAAAAGATTTATCTGTAGAAGACTTAACTGAAAAGTTAGGAGCTTTAAAAGATGAACTTAAAAAGTTAAAATTAGCTCATTCAATAAACCCGATAGAGAATCCTTTACAAATAAAATATTTGAGAAAGGATGTCGCTAGAGTAAGTACGGTTTTAACGAGTAAGATTAATCAAGATTCTTAATTTAGAAAAGATGGAAAAAAGAAATCTTAGAAAAGAGATTACTGGTATAGTTAGCAGTAGTAAAATGGACAAAACAATAACAGTGGAGCTTATGAAAAAAGTAAAGCACCCACTTTATGGAAAGTTCATTAAGAAGACCAAAAAGTTTATGGCTCACGATGAAAAGAATGAGTGTAACTTTGGAGACACTGTAAGAATAATGGAGACACGTCCACTTAGTAAGAGCAAGTGTTGGAGGTTAGTAGAAATTTTAGAAAGAGCAAAATAATATGATACAAGTTGAATCTAGAATGAACGTAGCGGATAACTCAGGAGCCAAAGAGGTTATGGTTATTCGTGTGTTGGGAGGAACTAAGAGACGTTATGCTTCTATAGGGGACAAGGTAATTGTTTCTGTTAAAAGCGTTGCTCCTCAATCTTCTGTAAAGAAGAAAACTGTTCAGACAGCGGTAGTTGTTAGAGTAAAGAAGGAAATTAGAAGAAAAGATGGTTCGTATATTCGTTTTGGCGAAAATGCATGTGTTCTATTGAATGCTTCTAAAGAAATGTTAGGAACTCGTGTTTTCGGTCCTGTTGCAAGAGAGCTTCGTGATAAGAATTTCATGAAGATTGTTTCATTAGCACCAGAGGTGCTTTAATTTTTATATAATGAAAAAATTTAAATTAAAAGCAGGAGATTCTGTAGTAGTAATTGCAGGAGCTAATAAAGGGCAAAAAGGAGAGATAACAAAAGTTGTTACAGATAAGAGTAGAGTTTTTATATCGGGTGTAAACTTGGTATCTAAGCATACTAAGCCAAGCGCAGCTAATCCTCAAGGAGGAATAGTAAAGCAAGAGGCTGCTATTCATATATCTAATGTAATGATATTTGACAAGTCTTCAGACAGTGCTACGAGAGTAGGATATAGAGTTGAAGATGGTAAGAAAATCAGATTTTCTAAAAAATCAGAAAAAGCAATATAATTATGAGCTATATACCAAGAATAAAACAAGAGTATAAAGATAGAGTTGTAGGAGCTTTAACTGAGGAATATTCATATTCTAACATAATGCAAGTTCCTGTTTTGAAAAAAATAGTATTGAGCAAGGGTGTTGGAGCTGCAGTTGCAGACAAGAAATTGATAGACCACGCTGTAGAGGAATTGACTATGATAACTGGTCAAAACGCTATAGCTACTATATCTAAGAAAGATATAGCTACTTTTAAGTTGAGAAAAGGTATGCCTATTGGAGCTAAGGTAACACTTAGATCTGACAAGATGTATGAGTTCTTAGATCGTTTTGTAACGGTTTCTTTACCACGTGTTAGAGACTTTAGAGGGATTAAAGCTACAGGTTTTGATGGTAGAGGAAACTATACTATGGGAATCACAGAGCAAATAATATTTCCTGAGATAAATATAGACAAGATAAACAAGATATCTGGAATGGATATTACGTTTGTTACTTCTGCAGATACAGATAAAGAAGCGAAATCTTTGTTGACTCAGTTAGGTTTACCATTTAAAAAAAACTAAGACATGGCTAAAGAATCAATGAAAGCCCGTGAGGTTAAGAGGAGTAAAACAGTTGCTAAATATGCTGCTAAAAGGAAAGCTTTGAAAGAAGCTGGAGATTCTGTAGGTTTACAAAAGTTGCCTAAGAATGCTTCACCTGTAAGAATGCACAATAGGTGTTTATTAACAGGTCGTCCTAAAGGTTATATGCGTCAATTTGGAGTATCTCGTGTTACCTTCCGTGAGTTGGCTAACCAGGGTTTGATACCAGGTGTAAGAAAAACAAGTTGGTAATAAAATAAAGAAACAATTATGAATACAGATCCGATAGCAGATTACTTAACAAGGTTAAGAAATGCAGCGATGGCTGGTAAGAAAGTAATAGATGTGCCAGCTTCTAAGATAAAAAAAGAGATTACTAAAATATTGTTTGATCAAGGTTACATACTTAGTTATAAGTTTGTAGAGAACGAAGTACAAGATTCTATCAAGATAGCATTGAAGTACGATCCTTCTACAAAGGAACCAGTGATAAGAAACATAAAAAGAGTAAGTACTCCAGGATTGCGTAAATATGTATCTAATGCTGATTTACCAAGAGTTTTGAACGGATTAGGTATAGCGATTATATCTACATCTAAAGGAGTTATGACGTCTAAACAAGCTGCCAAAGAGAATGTTGGTGGTGAGGTAATATGTCAATTATATTAATAAACAATTATTATGTCAAGAATAGGAAAAAATCCCGTTACTTTGCAGCCAGGCGTAAGCTTTAGCGTAAAAGATAACGTGGTTACTTTAAAAGGGAAACTAGGAGAATTATCACAAGAATTAACAGGAGGAATTACTGTTGAGGAAAAAGATGGTAAATTGTACGTAGACAGACCTTCAGACAGTAAAGAACACAGATCAAAGCACGGATTATACCGCGCTTTGATGAGTAATATGAACGAAGGTGTTTCTAAAGGATTCACTAAGGAATTAGAATTTGTGGGAGTTGGTTATAGAGCCACTATCAAAGGTCAGGTTTTAGACTTGGCACTAGGTTTTTCTCACGGAATAATATTGGATATTGCTCCAGAGGTAAAAGTTGAGGTTGAGTCTGTAAAAGGAAAGAACCCAAAAGTTAAATTAACTTCTTTCGATAAACAATTATTAGGACAGGTTGCTGCTAAGATTCGTTCATTCAGACCACCAGAGCCTTATAAAGGTAAAGGTATTAAGTTTGTTGGAGAAATATTAAGAAGAAAAGCAGGTAAAACTGCATAATTTTAGATTATTATGGCATTAACTAAAAGAGGAAGAAGAGAAAGAATTAAAAACAGAATACGTAAGGTAGTAGTAGGTACTGCTGAAAACCCTAGGTTATCTGTTTTTAGAAGTAACAAAGAGATATCTGCTCAATTGATAGATGATGATACAAATACTACATTAGTATCTGCATCTTCGAGAGATAAGGAAGTTACTAAAGAAGGAACCAAAACAGAATTATCTGCAGTAGTAGGTAAATTGTTTGGAGAAAAAGCTTTAAAAGCTGGTTACACTAAATGTGCATTTGACAGAAACGGATACTTGTACCACGGTAGAGTGAAAGCTTTTGCTGATGGGGCTAGAGAAGCAGGTTTAAAATTTTAAGATATTATGTATAAAGGAAATATAGAAAGAGTTAAGCCTAGCGGATTAGATTTAGTTGAAAAGCTAGTAGGTGTAAACAGAGTTACTAAGGTTACAAAAGGAGGTAGAACATTTGGTTTTTCTGCTGTAATGGTTGTAGGTGATGGTAATGGTATTGCTGGTTACGGATTGGGTAAGTCTAAGGATGTAGCATCTGCAATAGCTAAGGCTATAGAAAATGCTAAGAAAAACTTAGTGCGTATTCCGATTTTTAATGGTACATTGCCACACGAAGAATACGGAAAGCATGGAGGAGCAAGAATACACTTGATCCCTGCATCGGAAGGTACAGGAATGAAGGCTGGTGGAGCTGTGAGATCAGTTTTGGATGCAGTAGGAGTTCACGATGTTTTGTCTAAGTCAAATGGTTCTAGTAATCCTCAAAACGTTGTAAAAGCAACTTTTGAAGTTCTTCTTAAAATGAGAAGTCCTGAAATGGTAGCTAAACAAAGAGGAGTTGCTTTGAATAAAGTTTTTAACGGATAATTATTATGGCGAAAATAGAAGTAACTCAAGTAAAGAGTAGAATAGGTCAAACACTAAGACAGAAGAGAACATTGGATGCTTTAGGATTGAACAAGTTGAATAAGACAGTTTCACATGATGATACTGAGACAGTATTAGGTATGGTTGCGAAAGTAGCTCACTTAGTATCTGTAACAGAAACTATATAAGGAATAAAAAATGAATTTAAATAATTTAAAACCTGCTAAAGGCTCTACCAAAACCAACAAAAGGTTTGGTAGAGGTGAGGGGTCTGGTACTGCAGGAACTGCAGGTAGAGGACACAATGGTCAAAAGTCAAGATCTGGATATTCTCGTAAGATAGGATTTGAAGGTGGACAAATGCCATTGCAAAGACGTTTACCTAAATTTGGTTTCACTAATATAAATCGTAAGGATTATGTTGGTGTTAATTTGGACGTTTTGCAAGAGTTTGTAGACAAAGGAAGGATAACAGATACCGTTACTATAGATGTTTTAGTAGAAAACGGATTGGTAGGAAAGAATGATCTAGTTAAGATATTAGGAAGAGGAGAGCTAAAAGCTTCTTTGAATATAACTGTTCATAAGTATACAGGAAGTGCAAAGGCTTCTATAGAGGCAGTAGGAGGAAGTGTAACTGAATTATAAAAAACTGTAAATGAAGAAATTTATAAAAACTATAGGAGATATTTGGAGTATTGATGAGTTGAGGAATAAAATAATATTAACTTTAGGTTTAATGGCTGTGTACAGGTTTATGGCACAAGTTACTTTACCTGGAATTGACGTTACTCAACTAACAGCTTTGGCTGACCAAAGTAAGGATAATTCTCTTTTAGGTTTGTTAAACGCATTTACAGGAGGGGCTTTTTCGAAAGCTTCTATTATGGCTTTAGGTATAATGCCTTATATTTCGGCTTCGATAGTGGTTCAGTTGATGGGTATTGCGATACCTTATCTTCAGAAACTACAAAAAGAAGGTGAAAGTGGTCGTAAGAAAATAACACAGATAACACGTTGGTTGACTATTGGTATAGCTGTTGTTCAGGCACCAGTTTATATTACTAATATGAAGTCGATACTTACAGACTCTGCATTTTTGGTAGACCCTACTACATTTTGGTTTTCTTCAATCATACTATTAACGGCAGGTACTGTATTTGCTATGTGGTTAGGAGAGAGGATTACTGATAAAGGTATAGGAAATGGAATATCTCTATTGATAATGATAGGAATAATAGCACGTTTCCCTATGTCTTTTGTACAAGAGTACGAATCAAGAATGGCTTCGTCTAATGGAGGTTTAATAATGTTATTGTTAGAGGTAGTGGTTTGGTTATTGGTTATATTGGTTACGATACTGTTGGTGACAGCGGTAAGACGAATCAAGGTACAGTATGCTAAGCGAGCTGCAGCAGGTTCATCGTCTGTTCAAGAGGTTGAAGGTGCTAGGCAATACATTCCTTTAAAGTTGAATTCGGCAGGGGTTATGCCAATAATATTTGCTCAGGCACTTATGTTCATACCTACTGCATTAGCTTCTTCGGTTTCTGATGATTATCAGACTATAACTAGAAGTTTGACAGATATAAACGGATTGGGATATAACTTGTTATTTGCTTTATTGATTATAATATTCAGTTATTTTTATACTGCAATTACTATACCTACCAATAAAATGGCAGATGATTTGAAGAGATCGGGAGGTTTTATACCAGGCTTTACGCCAGGTAAGGAAACTGGAGACGAATTAGACTCTATATTGAGTAAAATAACTTTCCCAGGATCAATATTCTTAGCATTGTTAGCTATTTTACCATCTATAGCTAATTTATTTGGAATGCAACAAGGTTGGGCATTGTTCTATGGAGGTACATCACTTATCATAATGGTAGGAGTTGCAATAGACACTATTCAGCAAATAAATTCTTATTTATTGAACAGTCATTACGATAGTTTGATGAAAACAGGAGTAAAAAGAAGTTCAATAGCATAATTAAGATATGGCAAAGCAAGCAGCAATAGAGGTAGATGGATTAATACTCGAGGCGTTGTCAAACGCAACGTTTAGAGTAGAATTAGAAGGTAAAGATGGAACAGGAAATGGGCATATTATTATTGCCCATATTTCTGGGAAAATGCGAATGCACTATATCAAGATATTAACAGGAGATAGAGTTAAACTAGAAATGAGTCCGTACGACCTGACTAAAGGAAGGATAACGTATAGATATTAAATAGTAAAAGATGAAAATAAGAGCGTCGATTAAAAAGAGAAGTCCCGAGTGCAAGATTGTGCGAAGAAAAGGGGTATTATATGTAATTAACAAAAAGAATCCTAGATTTAAACAAAGACAAGGATAATTATGGCAAGAATATC
>JABSPL010000131.1 GCA_013215105.1 Flavobacteriaceae bacterium | reverse complement strand
TTTCTTTTTTGGCGATTTGAGGCAGTAAGGTAGCAAAACCATTCAAAACAAGGAAAGGGAAAAACCTTTTTCTCTTTCTGTTTTGAAAAATACATTAAAATCTCAAATCTAAAAAGTTGCATTTATTACTTGAATCTAAGGAGTAATAAAGAAAGGATATTAAAAACCCTATAATAAAACCTATAATTACTGATAAAATATTATTCTTTTTCATCTTTTTCTTCTTTTTTAGCTGATTGATAAGTTACTATAGTTACTCCTCCTTTTTTATATACTGTTCTTGTTAATCCTAATTTTTTATAATTCTTTTCTAAATCCTTTAAGGCATCTCTAGGATTATATTCTTCTCCTAACCAATTACTACTAACTTGACTAAGCCCGTCACCTGAAACTGTACAGCAATTATTATCCGTAATATGATAATCATCCAATTTATAAGACTTCATATTCTTTCTATTACGTTTATCATATGAACTACCTTTTTTAATCTCTTTATTATAATAGTCAATAATTTTCTTATCTTTAGCTGTACTTGTATTCTTTGTGTATCCTATTGATTCACGAATAGATTGTTCTGTTTTAAAATATGCTTCTGAATCGTCATAGACATTCAAAATACCATCTCCAGTATACTGATTCCAATGGACATTTCCATATCTTCCAAAATCGTAAACATTATCATATCCTTCTTTAGAATTAAATACTCTTAATGCAACGTGACCATATTCATGTTCCTTTCCTTTATAATCAGTATAGGGCTTCCCAATAATCAATTGAATAAAATCCATGTTAGTATAAAATACTTGTGTATTGGTATATCTGCCATATATAAGACAAAACCAAACAAACCTATAGCAGATACCAATACGGTAGCCGAGTACAAATCACTAGTGTTGTTGTAAATATTATATATAGATAAGAATGCTACTAATACTATTAAAATTATATCTTTCTTCAAAATTACTGGGTTTTAGTTAATTATTGGGATATACCTATATTAATCAGTCATGTATTCTAAACGAATGTAATATTTGATCTACTATAATAGTATAATCATATTCAGATCCTGTTTTCAAAAATGTAGTCATTATATATATTTTATTATTTATCTTATATATGAAGCAACTATTTCTAACATCCCCCATTTCCTTATCTATAGAATTACATGTGTATTCATAAAATTCATCAATGTTTTTTTTAAAATTTATTGTTTTTTTAATTTTAACATTATAAATCCCCATCTTTTTTTTATAATCGACATCATTAAGAATAGAATCTATAGATCTGTCATCATAAGAGGTTAGTACGCTAATCATAATATTTGTACTATTATGGAAGGCTACTCCTCCTGCTACATGTTGTCCTTCCCATTTGTCTGAGACTGAAAAGCTATAACCTTCTTCCTCGTTAATATAATAGCTCCAATCTATTTCTCCTATATTTTTGTATTTCCAAACACCTTGAGGTCTGGAGTCTTTAAACACTCCTTTTGTTATTATTTCATTGTTTTTGAAAAACTCCCAATATCCTTGTCTATTATTTCTATCTCCAAAGCCAGACATAAATAAGCTGTCTTTGTAAAAATATTTCACATGACTACTCCCTTCAAAAGTATTACAAGTATCTATTTCTACTACATATTCTTTAAGAAACGTATT
>JABSPL010000130.1 GCA_013215105.1 Flavobacteriaceae bacterium | reverse complement strand
GAAAGACCAAGAAAAAGATATAACTTTGCTACACCAATAGAGAAAATGGAAGAATTATTGTTTAACCAAGAAAGTTGCATTTAAAGGTTGAATTCTGCAATTAAAAAAGTTATAATTAAAAATATTAAAAGTAATATTTGAGCTGGGTATTTATTTAAAAGTTCCATATTATTTGGTATGTAGTAATCTTGTTAATTTAATAGATAAGTCAAGTAAGCAAATTTTAGCATTAGCATTACGTTCTATATGATAAATAGAATCGTTTATAGAAGTGTAAATATTATCTATATTGTTACCATGAACAAAAGGTGCAAAATTTTCTAGTTTAAAAGAATCTGAAATAGGTTTGTAAAAAACTAATTCGTTAGCTTCATAATTTTTTAATAAAGCTTGTCTAAAAATAAATAAACAAAAATCTAAAAATTGCTTTTGTTTTTCTCTCCCCCATTTAGATATATCATCACTCCATTTTATAAGATTTTGAATTACATTAGGATTACCCTTGGCCTTAAAAGCTGCACGTACCCATGTAACAAAATAATCTTCAAATTCAGATGAATTTTCATTACTATCCAAAAGTTTTATAGCTTTATTCAAATTTCTGTCCGATTGAAAAGAAATATTTTTAGCTTCATCAATATCTATATTTTTATATTCCAACAAATAATCAGCTATATTAGAATCGCTATAAGAAGGAATTACTATTTTTTGACATCTCGATTTTATAGTATCTAATAATAGATCTTCGTTGTGAGTTGTTAATAAAAATATTGTATCAGTAGGAGGCTCTTCTATAAGTTTTAATAATTTATTAGAAGTAGCTATATTCATTTTGTCAGCTTGCCAGATGATTACAATTTTATAACCACCTTCATAAGCTTTAAGATTAATAGTTTTAAGTAAATTAGAAGCATCCTCCACTCCTATTTGTGCTTGCTTATTTTCTATTTCCAAAAAATAAAGCCAATCCGAAAGATTACCGTAAATATGTTTTTGGTTAAATTCTCTCCATTTGTCAAAAAAATTGGAACTAATAGCTTTAGTTTTTACAGTAGCTGTGTTGGCTACAGGAAAAATAAAATGTAAATCGGGATGAGCTAGTTTAGATACTTTTAATGAAGTACTTTCTTTATTAATTGATTTTGAAAGTAAAATATGCTCTGCATAGGCAATTATAAGAGATAAATCACCAGAACCTTCATTAGAAACGAATAATTGAGAATTAGCAATTTTATTATTATCTACAGTATATTTTAGATGTTTAATAATATTGTCATGTTTATATATTTTATCGAAAAGCATAAAAAAATAATATTAAAAGTGTATTTTTATTTTTCAAAAATACAAAATATATAGAATAATAATAAATATATTATAAATGAAATATACAAAATTAAATAATACAGATATAACAGTAAGTAAAATATGCTTAGGAACTATGACCTTCGGACAACAAAACACTCAACAAGAAGGACATGAGCAAATAAGCTATGCTATAGAAAATGGAATTAATTTTATAGATACTGCAGAAATGTATTCAGTACCTGGAAATAAAGAAACACAAGGAAGTACTGAAAAAATAATAGGAAATTGGTTTGAAAAGAACAAAAATAGAGATAAAATAATATTAGCCAGTAAAATAGTAGGACCAAGTGAAGGGCTTAGTTATATAAGAGATAATATGGGTTTTAGTAAAGAATCTATAGATGATGCTATAAACAAAAGTCTTAAAAGATTAAAAACTGATTATATCGATTTATACCAACTACATTGGCCCGAAAGAAATACTAATTTCTTTAGTAAAAGAAATTTTAAATATGATGAAAATGAAAAATGGAAAGATAATTTTAGTGAAATTATAGGCAATTTAGATTTATTAAAAAAGGAAGGTAAAATAAGACATTATGGTATTTCTAACGAAACTGCATGGGGATTAATGAGATACAAGGAAGAGTCTAATAAAATAAATTTGGAGAAACCTGTAACTATACAAAATCCTTATAATCTAATAAATAGAACTTTTGAAATAGGTTTATCAGAAGTCTGTACAAGAGAAAAAATAGGTTTATTAGCTTATTCACCATTAGCTTTTGGATTGTTAACTGGTAAATATTTAAAAAATGGAGGACCTAAAGATGCTAGATTAAATCTTTTTAAACAGATGTCTAGGTATAATAATGAAGAGTCGGCTAAAGCTGTAAAACTATACTCTGATTTTTCTAAAGAATTAGGAATTAGTCTTACTCAATTATCTTTGGCTTTTGTTAATAGTCGTAATTTTGTTACTAGTAACATAATAGGAGCAACTAATATGGAGCAATTAAAAGAAAATATTTCTTCTATAAATGTAGAATTAACTGAAGAAATATTAACTCAAATAGATTTAATACAAGCAAAACAACCAAACCCTGCTCCTTAATATTTTTAATAAAAATTTGTTTAATCTACTGATATTAAGTAACTTTGTAATAAAAAAAATATGACATTTTTAGATATTTATAAAACAGGTAATAAACAAAGGAGTTTAGGCCATTTGGCTAATTTGGTTAAGCTAGCTAATATCAATGGTTCTATATCGAATAGAGAACAATTGATAATAGATAGAGTTTGTAAAAATTTAAACGTTACAAAAGAAGAGTATAATGAAATTAAAAATGATCCTGAGGGCTTCCCTATAAATCCGCCAATGGGTTTGGAAAGAAGAATAGAAAGGCTTTACAATTTGACAGTATTGATATGTATACAGCATGAACCTAGTAACGAAGAAATAGAATTTTTAAAAAAACTAACAGTCGGTTTAGGTTTCCCTATAGCAACCACTGATTCTATAGTTAATAGTTCTATAGAGTTTATGTTAGGTAAAAATCAATTTGACAGATTTAAAAATATGATTAAAAAAATATCATTATAAAAAAGCAGGAGGATATAGTTGTTATATCCTCCTGCTTTTTTTTATACTCCTAATTTTTTTCTTACTCTATCTAAAACAACTTTAGCTATAGCTTTAGCTTTTAAGGCTCCTTTATTTAAAATTATATCTAATTCGTTTTTATTATCCATAAAGTATTTATACTTTTCTCTTTCTACCGAATATTTTTTAATAATAAGTTCGTAGAATTCTTGTTTAGCATGACCATAACCATAATTACCTTTAGTATAGTTTTTTTTCATAGTTTCTATTTCATTTTCAGAAGCTATTAACTTGTAAATGTTAAACAAATTACAATTTTCATAATCCTTAGGTTCTTCAACAGGAGTACTATCAGTTTGTATTTTCATAATTTGTTTTCTTAACTTTTTATCATCCAAAAACAAATTGATAATATTACCTTGCGATTTGCTCATTTTACCACCATTAGTACCAGGAACATACATAGTATCTTCATTGGTTTTACCTTCGGGAAGCACAAAAGTTTCACCTAGTTTATTGTTAAACCTACTAGCAACGTCTCTTGTAATCTCCAAATGTTGCATCTGATCCTTACCTACAGGTACTATATTGGCATCGTAAAGCAATATATCGGCAGCCATAAGCATAGGGTAAGAAAACAGCCCAGCGTTTACATCTTCTAGTCTATCGCTCTTGTCTTTGAACGAATGAGCCAAAGTAAGACGTTGAAAAGGAAAAAAACAACTGAGGTACCAACTAAGTTCAGTCGTTTCAGGTATGTCTGACTGACGATAGAAAATAGTTTTTTCGGGGTCTAAACCAAAAGCAAGCCAAGTAGCAGCAGTACTATAAGTATTTTCTTTTAGTAATTCTGCATCTTTTATTTGGGTAATAGAATGAAGGTTGGCTATAAAAAGAAGAGTTTCATCTTTGTTTTCTTTAGACATTTCTATAGCGGGAATTATAGCTCCTAATAAATTACCCAAATGAGGAGTTCCAGTACTTTGTATTCCTGTTAGTATTCTTGACATGTTTTATTGAAATAATATTTGGAGCAAATATAAATTGATTTTTTAAAAGTTCAATTTTTTTTTATTTTTAAATGTTATCAACATATATATATATAATATCTTTTTTTTAAAAAAATAAAAATAAAAATAATGATTGTTATATACTGTTGAAACCATGTATAAAAATACATGTATAATATATATAT
>JABSPL010000013.1 GCA_013215105.1 Flavobacteriaceae bacterium | reverse complement strand
CCTCATAATACGCGAAGAATATTTCAATATTCTTCGCGTATTATGATTAGGATATATTCGTACTAAAAAGATGATTTTTCATCTGTATTATGAAGAAATAAATAATCTACCTAAAGGATATGATAATAGTCTTTATAAATTAAAATTCTCCTTAATAATATCAATATAGTCAAGTTTTTTCTAATTAAAGGTTTTAGCTTATATATCTATAGTGTCGTTGTTAGGAGTCGTGTAGCTAACGGTTTTCACCTTAGGGGTTATGCCAATATGGGTATGAGTTGAGGTTTCTAAGTATATGGGGTTTCTTAGTTATTTTAATTCTTCAAGACTCTCAGATACTGTAAACACTAGTTTTCCCATTTATGAATATACTTTAAATTAAAGAGTAATTACAAATTTATTTGGGATTAACCAATATTGACTAATTATAAAAATTACACTTGTTGGTTAAATGTACCTTATGTTAATTTTCGTTTATTTTATGGAAAACAGATATAATTGTAGTATATTGTAAATTAGGTAGTTATGTTTGAAATATAAAGGTGAATTATAAAAAAAAAACACGAAAAATATTATGAAAACGATATTGTATACATTGATACTTGTTAGTACTCTTAACCTGTATTCTCAAGAGTTTTTCTTTGGAAAGATTAAGAATGTAGTTCCAGAAGAAAGACAAAAAGTATCTTTAGATGGAACTGTTTGGAAAGTTGATGATAACGGAACCCATACAGGAATATGGAAAATAGAAGACTTAGAAGGAATAAATTATGATTTGACTGATTTATATGTTCTGATGAATAGCTTAGATTTTAAAAAAAATAAAGACTATAGAGATAGTAGTAATATGAATATATTTACCTTAGGAGAAGGTTGGGATCCTATAGGTGATAACTTAAGTAGATTTACAGGTGAGTTTATAGGTAATAATAAAACGATATCGAATTTATATATAAATAGAACAAGTGAAGATTGCATAGGCTTATTTGCTAGTACTGCGGGTTCTGATATAAAAAACATAGGTATATTAAATTGTAATGTAACGGGGAACAATAATGTAGGTAGCTTAGTTGGTTGTAATTTAGATGGTTCCGTTATAGAAAATTCTTACATCGATGAGGGTACTATTACAGGAAATAAGAATGTAGGAGGATTAGTTGGCGATAATGAAAATTCAACAATAAGGAATTCTTACACTAGTATTTCTGTAGAGGGAAATAATTCGGTAGGAGGCTTTATAGGTAGGAATGGTCATTCTGTAATAAATAATTCATATGCTATTGGTATTACTATTGGTATTACTATAGGAAATAATACAATAGGAGGTTTGATTGGTTTTAACCATACCGGATCTACAATAGAGAGCTCTTATGCTACTGGAACTGCTGGAGCAGGAGATACTGTAGGAGGACTAGTTGGTAGCAGTATGGGAAATACAGCTACAATAAAGAATTCTATAACTTTTAGTGACAATATTAGTGGAAGGGACGTTCAATGGGCTAATAGATTTTATAGAGTTGTGGGTTCTAGTAGTTCTACCTTAATTAATAATTATGCTAATGTAGATATGATTGTAAATTCGAATAAAATAAGCAGTACGGATGATGGTTCTTTTGATGGGGCAAATATGGCCTTGTCGCAGATGTCTGATGAGACCTTCTTTACAACCCCAGGTAATTGGGATACTAATGTTTGGGATTTCAGTATTTGGGAAATAAAATTGGGAGCTGTTAGGCCTACTCTTATAGGTGTTGGCGATGACGATGGAACTCTGATTAGAGGAATCCCAGAAAAAGGACACAAAGTATCACTATATAATAATGTTTGGGTGGTTGATTCTGGAGGAACCCATATAGGAATATGGAGAATAGATGATTTGAAATCTATAAAAAATAATTTAGCTGATTCATATGTTATGATGAATGATTTGGATTTTAATAAAAGTGAAGACTATAGAGATATTAGCTTTAAGGTAAGTTTTACCTCAGGTGAAGGTTGGGATCCTATAGGTGGAAAATCAAATGGTTTTAGAGGTTCCTTTGAAGGTAATAATAAAACCATATCAAACTTATATATAAATAGGCCAGACCAAGATAATGTGGGTTTATTTGGCTATGTTCTTGATTATAGTGATTCTAAAAGAATAGAGAACATAGGTCTACTTAGTTGTAATATCACGGGATATGATAAGGTAGGAGGTTTAGCAGGTGAGACTACTCTTAGGCCAATAAAGAATTCTTATTCCACTGGAAATGTTACTGGAAATTATTATGTAGGGGGGCTAGTAGGTCGGAATTATAGATCACCAATAAATAATTCTTATAGTAAATGTAATATTACAGGAACTATTCATATAGGAGGTTTAGTAGGTTTGCTCTATCACTCTACAATGAGCAATTCTTATGCAGTGGGTTATGTGGTTAGTAATGTATCTGGTGGTGCAGGAGGTTTAGTTGGTTGGAATTATTATTCTACAATAGAAAATTCTTATGCGACAGGGGGTGTTATAGGGAATCGTAGGGCAGGAGGTTTAGTTGGCTGGGATAAAGATTCTACAATAGAGAATTCTATAGCTTTTAACGATAATATTAATGGTTCGAATAATCAGACTAATAGAGTTGAGGGGCTTAATGAAGAAGGTACTTTAGCTAATAATTATGCAAATGAGAATATGAATATAAATTCTAGTACCAGAAGTAATACAGATAGGAATCATAAAGATGGTGCGGATTTGACTTCAGATAATATGAAAACACAAGGTTTTTTTACAGACTCTAATAATTGGGAGAAAACATGGTCATTTTTAATTAATTGGGAAATAAAAACAGGAGCGGTTAGGCCTACTCTTAGAGGTGTTGGTGATGACGATGGAACTCTAATGAGAGAAATCCACTAAAAAGGACAGAGAGTATTGTTAGAGAATCATATTTGGGTAATTTATGATGGCGGAACCCATGTGGGAATATGGACAATAGATGATTTGAAATATATAAGAGATAATTTATCGGATTCATATGTTATGATGAATGATTTGGATTTTAATAAAAGTGAGGACTATAGAGATAGTAGCCTTAAGGTAAGTTTTATACCAATTGTATTTCTAAATGTCATAATATAAATAGAATTATTTTTTTCTTTAGCAAGGCAAAAAATCTAAGCATAGCATCGCTATGGTTCTGTTTTTTAAAGTAGATAAAGGAGAAAAGAAACTATTTATATATGACAGATGGAGATTCAACTGGTATTAAATAGTAATTACGCCTTATTTCTCTACTAACTACAACTTATATTCACCTATACAAGCTGATATTTTTGTAAGACTATACCCCTGTTCTAACATTGTAGAAATAGTGCACTTTTGTTCTTTTGGCTATTTGAGGTAGAAGGTAGTGAAACCATTCAAAACAAGGAAAGGGGAAAACCTTTTTCTCTTTCCTTTTTGAAAAACACATTAAATTCTCAAATCTTAATATAAAGTTACATTTATTATTTGAATATAGGTATTAGTACTATAATAAACACAAAAAAAAGGATACTAGAAAGACCAGTACCCTTTTTATATATATAAGTAAAACCTTAAATTCTACTTATCTTAGCACCTATGGCTCTAAGTCTGTTTTCTATATCTTCATAACCTCTATCTATCTGCTCTATATTGTGTATATAACTAGTCCCCTTAGCCGAAAGTGCAGCTATAAGTAACGAAATACCTGCTCTAATATCAGGAGAAGTCATAGTTGTAGCTTTTAACTGATATTGTTTGTCATGGCCTATAACTGTGGCTCTGTGTGGGTCGCAAAGTATTATTTTAGCTCCCATAGATATAAGTTTATCTACAAAAAACAACCTGCTTTCGAACATTTTCTGATGTATCAGTACGCTTCCTTTTGCTTGAGTTGCTACTACTAACATTATACTTATAAGGTCAGGAGTAAGCCCTGGCCAAGGTGCATCTGAGATAGTAAGTATAGAGCCGTCTATATAGTTTTGTAACTCGTAGTTATCCATAGCTGGTATGTATATATCGTCACCTTTACGTTCTAGTTTTATACCCATTTTCATAAATGCCTTAGGTATTATCCCTAAATTGTCCCAACTAACGTCTTTTATGGTCAATTCTGAACCTGTTATAGCAGCTAGACCTATCCAACTACCTATTTCTATCATGTCAGGTAATACTCTATGCTCGCAGCCTCCTAGTTTTTCTACTCCTATTATTGTAAGTAAATTAGACCCTATACCACTTATATTTGCACCCATAGAGTTAAGCATTTTACATAGCTGTTGTAAATATGGCTCACATGCTGCGTTGTATATAGTTGTTTTTCCTTTTGCAAATATTGCTGCCATCACTATGTTAGCCGTACCTGTTACCGAAGCTTCGTCTAGCAGCATATCGCCTCCTGTTAGCTCTTTAGCTTCTACTTTGTAGAAATTATTCTCTTGGTCATATTCGAATTTAGCACCTAAGCTTTCGAATCCTTCAAAGTGAGTATCTAGTCTTCTTCGACCTATTTTATCTCCTCCAGGGGTTGGTATATACCCTTTCCCGAACCTTCCTAGCATAGGTCCTACTATCATTATAGATCCTCTTAATGAAGCTCCTTCTTTTTTAAATTGATCTGAAAGCAAATAATCTAAATCTATTTCATCAGCTTGAAATTCATAACTATTATTTGAAATTTGATTAACTTTAACCCCTAAATTCTTAAGAAGATTGATGAGTTTCAATACATCAACTATCTGAGGGATATTGTGTATAGTAACTTTTTCGGAAGTCACCAATACAGCACATATTATCTGTAAAGCTTCGTTTTTGGCTCCTTGCGGAACTATATTTCCTTTTAATTTATGTCCTCCTTCTATTTTGAATGTACCCATTTATCTTCTTTTGTTTTTCTGATAACTACTCTTAGTCCTACTGATGTTTTTCTTTGTATTTGACTGACCACTACTACTACTACTACTACTCTTAGAGCTAAACTTAGAATTTACACTCTTCATAAGTATACTAGAGTCTGTAAGTTTTTCGACTTTAAGATCTATTTGACCTTTAGACATACTCTTAAGATGAGAGAAAATAACATCGTCGTCAACAGTGTCTTTGTTCCATATCAAATAACATTTTTTCATGTGATTTGCCAAGTGAAAAACCATTCCTTCCTTGACTTCAGAGTCTTCCATTGCCGATATTTTTTCTATCAACATAGGTACATTATTTCCGTAGTATCTATGCTTAGACTTAACTCTGTGATACTCTAATCTAGGAGGTCTTTCTGCCAATTCTTCTACAGTAATTGTTCCTGTAGGAGAATTTATTTTGAGCTGAAACTTCGAAATAATAAACAATTGATCCCATAGTTTGTGCTTAAAGTCTGGGACATCTCTTAGGTGAGGCTGCAAATTACCCATAACACTTATTATGTATTTTGCCATTTTCTCTTGTTCCTCTATGTCTTCTAAAGCAACACATTGCTCTACCAGTTTTTGTACATGTCGTCCGTATTCTGGTATTATTAAATTGTTCCTTTCAGAATTATATTCTAAGTCAAATTCCATATTAGTGTTTTTGATAACTGTCTAAGTTTATTTTTTTAAAATTCAAATTTCGTTTTTAGTTCTTCCAAACTATCACTATTACCAACCATGGTTATAATGTCACCTATTCGCAAAGTAGTATATCCGTGCGATATTATTAGTTGTCCTTTTCTTTTTACTGATAAAATAATCACATCAGAAGGCAATCTTAATTCTCTTAATTTCAAGCCATGTATGTCTTTGTTGGCTATTTCTACATCGATAGTATCCTGAGTTTTGTCCAAACCAAGCAACAACGAAGCTGCGTTAGGAGACCTTACAAAGTGATCCAATAGTCCAACCATAGCCGTAGTAGGATCTATTACCAAGGCTCCTAAGTCGTTAAACTTATCGAAATTTTCTCTGTCGTGTAGCCTTACCACTATTTGTTTTATACCTACCTTTTCGTACAAAGTATTAGCTATTTTAAAGTTTTCTTCGTCCGAAAGCATTAGTATAGCAACTTCTGCCTTGTCTATACCTATAGTTTTTAACTGACTATCTTCCATTGTGAAACTTTCTAATATATGTATTTTTACAGAACTAGAAGTTATATTACTGTCCGAATTAGTAGCTATTATACTAGCATCCCATTTGTGAGATATTAATTGCTTAGCCAAAGATACTGATTGGTTCTCTAAGCCGAAAATAACAGCTTGATTTTTGGTATCTCTTCCTGTAGCTTTCAAATGACTTTCTTTTACGAACTCTATAGCGTATTTGAAAAAAGGAGGCCCAACCAACTGGTTAAGTACTATAATAGCTATTATGATAGTTTCAAATTTCTCTCCCCATTCAGGGAATTCGTTAGCTACTATAGTCGTAAGCCCTATTGCAACTCCTGCTTGAGTAAGGTAAGGCATCCAGGCTATAAATGTATATTTCTTGTCGTCTCTGGCTGTGTAAACTCCCAAAACTCCACCTAAAAACAAAGTAAATCCCCTGGCTAAAAACAACAATAAAGCTATTCCGAAAACACTAGCCAAAGTCTGTACCGACAGTGATGCTCCCGTTATAGTAAAGAATATTATATATATAGTTGGGCTTATTTCTTCCATTATTTTAGAAAATTCTATACGATGCTTGCTGTAATTGGTAAGTACAAATGCACCTATTATACATATAAGCAAAGGCTCTATTAAGAACTCGTGATGTAAATATTCGAGGCTCTTTATTTTTATATAAGCAGCTAGCAGATACACACTATATCCTAAAGCTATTACTATACCGTACTTTATAGTCTTGTCTAGTTTTATATTGAAAGGAAATTGTAATAGTTTTCCTAGTAAAATACCGAGTCCAAATGAAGCTATTAACTCTAAAACCAATACTATAAGGAAGTTAATACCTATATCATCACCGTTTATAAATGCTTTTGCTAACGAAAAACATATAGAAAATAATATTATAACCAACACATCGGTAACTACGGTAACTCCTAGTATGGTTTTGGTAAACGGACCATTAGCTCTCACTTCGTTAATAACCGCTATTGCCGACGAAGGAGAACGTGCTACAAATATAGTCCCGAACAATATGGATATTGCTATCTTTACCATAACCGACAGCCCTTGCATAAACGGAATATATTCTGCCAAGGCAAAAACTATAACAGATCCTAACAAAAATGGAACTAATAGTTGTCCCATAGTCATCCATTTTATACTTTTCATTCGGCTACGTAGTTCTTGCAAATACAATTCGGAACCTGCGGAAAAAGCTATTATAGAAAGTGCTATATCGTTAAGGAAATTAAGATTATCAACAGCTTCCTTAGTTATAAAGTTAAGCACCGAAGATCCTGCAACTATCCCCGTGATTATAAGCCCAGTTATGAGTGGGAATTTTATTTTTTGAAATACTTTAGCTATCTGGTTTGCCGCTATGGCAACTAATAAAAAGCCTATCAAAAAAGTTATTAATATTTTTACTTCCAAATTTTTATTCTTTTTTATATTTAGCTCATAAATATATGAAATTATTCTTTTAAACGTCTAAGTGAAAAGTTTTTTTAAGTAATTCTATAGTACTATTATCTTTTATCATCCTGTCTAGCTTGTCAGCGTCGGAATAAACGTACTTTTTGGTGGCTATTTCTTTGCTTTCTATATTTATTATCAATTCTATAAAGTCGTTACTCAAAGAGTTTCTTATAAAATCGACCAAATGATTTTTTATTCTCGTTATTTGATCCTTCATAAGTACACTTCCCAAACTAAACAATATTTTATTACCCTCTAGCTTAGGATTATTGGCACTAAGTATAGACCCCAAATTATTCTTATTGTTCTTGTATAAAAGCTTTATATACTTGGTCCAAACATCTGAAATATCTTTTTGAGTAAATGTATTTTCTCTACTCTGAGAAGAAACAGCCTGCTTTACGACACCTGCTGCTGTAGTAGCCACAACTTTGTTTTTACCCAAAGAATTTAACGACAATCCTGAACTTCTTCTTTCGGTACTAAGTACTACTTTTTCTATTACCTTACGAGTTGCTACTTTAGGTGTAGGCTTAGGTTTGTCTAAGGTTTTAGGCTTTTTACTAGCAAAATGAGATGCTGGTATTATAAAGTATTTACTTTTTTTTTTTCTGTTTCGAAGGTTATCGAAGCTATTTGCATAATAGTAAGTTCTACCAAAAGTCTTTGGTTTTTACTTAGCTTATACTTAAGGTCACATTCGTTAGCCAGCTCTATAGCTTGCATCAGAAATGGCATACTTGACTTCTGAGATTGTTCCAAATACTTCTCTTTGGCCTGTTCTCCAACTTCCATAAGGCTGATGGTTTCCTTGTCTTTGGAAACTAATAAATCTCTAAAATGAGAAGCCAAGCCAGCTATAAAATGGTTTCCTTCGAAGCCTTTAGAAAGTATTTCGTTGTACTGTATCAGTACATCTGGTATTTTATTGGTAAGTAGCGAATCCGTAAGCTTAAAGTAAACATCGTAGTCTAGTACGTTAAGGTTTTCGGCTACAGCTTCACGAGTAAGGTTTTTTCCCGAGAAACTAACCACTCTATCAAATATTGACAAAGCATCTCTCATGGCTCCATCTGCCTTTTGGGCTATTATATGTAAAGCATCATCTTCAGCCTCTATACCTTGAGCGTCAGCTATAGTTTTAAGGTAATCTTTAGCGTCTTTTACTCCTATTCTTTTAAAATCGAATATCTGACAACGAGAAAGTATCGTTGGTATTATTTTGTGTTTTTCGGTAGTTGCTAGTATGAAAATAGCGTGTGCAGGCGGTTCTTCTAATGTTTTAAGAAAAGCATTAAAGGCTGCTTGCGACAACATATGTACCTCATCTATAATATAAACTTTGAACTTACCTGTCTGTGGCGGTATTCTTACTTGCTCTGTAAGGTTTCTTATGTCGTCAACAGAGTTGTTAGAAGCAGCATCTAATTCAAATATATTAAAGGTATAGTCCTGATCGCCTCCCGATATATCTTCGTTTATTTTCTTAGCCAAAATACGAGCACAAGAAGTTTTACCAACCCCTCTAGGTCCTGTAAAAAGCAATGCCTGAGCTAAGTGATTGTTCTTGATGGCGTTTTCTAAAGTATTAGTAATAGCCTTCTGTCCTATAACATCGTCAAACGTTTTAGGGCGGTACTTTCGGGCTGATACTACAAATGCTTCCATCTATTAGGTTTAATATTATCTGTACAAATGTAGGCTTTTGTTATATTAATAACAAACCTATTTTTGGTTTGTTTTGACCCTGATTTTCGTTTTTAAAGAGGTTTCTTTAGTGTTGTATATATAAATATATTTTATTTAGAATAATTGGTTTAATAAAAAGTTTATTTAGGAGCTAATTTTGAGAAGAAATTTTCATTTACCATTTTTTTTATTTAGCTTAGCAATAGTGTAATGATCAGTTGCTTGTGCTTTTTTATATGTTTTTATTTAATAGTATAAAATAAAGGGATTACTAGTTTAATAATGAAAGGTTATTAAGAGTGAAATATTGCAGAATAAAGAATAATATACCTAATTATGAAAGGTGACGGTGAAATATAAAAAAAAACTATGAAAGCATTAAATTTATTTATTATATTGTTATTAATAAACAGTGTTTTAGGACAAGAAAATATTGTAGGTAAAGTTATAGATGAAAATACATCTAAGCCTTTGGTTTATGCATTTGTACGCTTCCAAAATAGTGATTTTGGTACTACAACTGATTATAAAGGT
>JABSPL010000129.1 GCA_013215105.1 Flavobacteriaceae bacterium | reverse complement strand
CCAAAATAATATCTTATGTTTATCTTCTTTTAAACTTTCAATATTTTTTTAGCGGATTAGTATAGCCGAACTTCATTGACAAACTACCTCCCCTATGACGTGCTCCTTGTTATGGGCTTATTCATTTTATCTATTTACTTACATTCTGATAAAACACTGCGAGTGTACTTACACACAACTTCTTATATATAATCCCATACAGATTGTAATATTGTTCAAAATAAGAGAAAACAATTGGATTATACAAGTCTTTTTTCACTTTTCCCATCGCTTAAAAAAGAAATCGAAGATTCACGAACTCCTCTTTTAATAATAAGATAGTGAGTTAACAAAAAATATAGTCCACTGTAAAATAGTCTATATTTCTATCACCAAAAACCTAAAAATCAAAACTCGTCGTCGTCCTCAAATACCTATTTTTACTACGATTTTAAGCCCTGAAACACTACGAGTGTTTTTTTGAAGAACAAAGCTTACTCAGTAGATTTTCTTTTAGACTAAATATATTTAGCTGACAAAAAGAAAATAATAATATTCGCTTATTAATACAACAAACACAACCTCAACTCAACCCCAGAAAAAAAGCCTTTTACAATACTGTAAAAGGCTTTTTTAAAATGTAATAATTAGTTATGACTATTATATTTCGAAAGTTTTGTCGCTTTCATTGTATCTAGTAGTACATTCTTCTAATATCTTATATGCTTCTGCAGCATCACCCCATCCTTTTACGGTTACGGTTTTATTTTCAAGATCTTTATATACTCTAAAGAAATGTTCTATTTCTTTTATTGTATGCTCATTTACGTCACTTAGGTCATTAAGTTTGTTCCAAATAGGATCGTCTGTAGGTACACATAAAACTTTTTCGTCTTGTCCTTTGTCGTCCGACATATTGAATATTCCTATTGCTTTTACCTCCATTACACACCCTGGTACTATAGGTTCTGTACAAAGTACTAGTACGTCTAGTGCGTCACCGTCTAAAGCTAAAGTTTTAGGTATAAAACCATATTCGGTAGGGTACATCATAGATGAATATAGTAGCCTGTCGAAACGTATTCTTCCTAAATCGAAATCGTATTCATACTTATTTCTACTTCCTTTAGATATTTCTATTAAAACATCGAATGTTTTTTTTTCGTTTGTCATTATCTTATAATATTTTGGAAACAAAAGTAATAAAACAGTATTATATGACAAAACTTATATTCCACTAAATAACACAAGTCCAATAATACCTGTTATTATAACCAGTAAAACCTCCTCTTTACGATTACATTTTGTATGTTTGTCTTATAATTTGACCAATTAACACATAATTAATGACTAATATAAACGATTTCAACTTCAAAAGCAAAAAGGTATTAATAAGAGTAGACTTCAACGTTCCACTTAACGAAAAACTAGAGGTAACCGACCACACCCGAATATCCGCAGCTAAACCGACTATAGACAAAGTACTAGCCGACGGTGGGTCTGTGATACTAATGTCGCATTTGGGAAGACCTAAAGGCAAAGAAGATAAATATTCTCTTAAAAACATAGCCGATAAAGTAAGTGATATAATAGGTGTAGATATTATTTTCTCGGAAGAATGTGTAGGTGATATAGCTACTAAAAAAGCCTCTGAATTAAAGAATGGAGAAGTGTTATTATTAGAAAACCTTAGGTTTCATAAGCAAGAAAAAGAAGGAGACAGAGACTTTGCTAAGCAACTAGCCTCGTTATCCGACTTTTATATAAACGATGCTTTTGGCACTGCACACAGGGCTCACGCTTCTACTTGTATAATAGCTGAGTTTTTTCCTAAAGACAAATGCTTTGGTAAATTATTAGCTATGGAAATAGAGAATATCGACAAGGTGTTAAAAGACAGCCAATCTCCGATAACTGCAATATTAGGGGGAGCTAAGGTTTCTTCCAAAATAACAGTTATAGACAATATACTAGACAAAATAGACAACCTTATATTAGGTGGAGGTATGGCATTTACCTTTATAAAAGCTTTAGGCGGAAATATAGGCAACTCGTTATGCGAGGACGATAAGTTAGACTTAGCATTAGATATATTAGAAAAAGCCAAACAAAACAATGTCAATATATTTTTACCAGTCGATGTATTAGCAGCAGACAATTTCAGTAACGATGCTAACACCAAAGAGCTAGACATAGACAAAATACCAGATGGATGGCAAGGTTTAGATGTAGGAACTAAGTCTATAGCAATATTTGACAAAGTAGTAAACGAATCTAAAACCATATTGTGGAACGGACCTTTGGGAGTATTCGAAATGTCTACTTTTTCCAAGGGAACTATAGAATTAGGTAAATCGATAGTTTCAGCAACTAGTAAGGGAACATTTTCTTTGGTAGGAGGAGGCGATTCGGTAGCTGCGGTAAAGCAATTTGGCTTCGCTTCGGGGGTTAGTTATGTAAGTACTGGTGGAGGTGCTATGTTAGAAATGCTAGAAGGAAAAGAGCTTCCTGGTATATCAGCTATGAATAAAGCCTATGTTTCTGACAATAATCATACAATATAACTAGGTTTACTATACTAGTTCAACATAAAACAAAGAGAATGAAAAACAAGTACAATATACTAATACTAACTATATATTTATGTAGTATTAACACTATAAAAGCCCAAATACAAACTGACACTAGAGCATATATGCAAAACAAAGTCGAGTTTGAGTATAAATCACTGATATTACCAGCCGCTTTTATAACTTATGGGCTTATTAGTTTAGCAGACAAAAAAGTAAGAACATTGGATAAAAACATATACAACAGCATAAATAAATCTAGTTTTAGCAATACCAATCTAGATGATTACACTCAAATTCTTCCTGTAGCTGCTGTTTATGGATTAAATGCTTTTGGTGTAAAAGGGAAAAACAATATAAAAGATAGAACTATTATATTAGCTGTATCTACCGCTATAATGGGATCAACTATAACTATCTCCAAAAGAGCTTTTGGAAGAAAACGCCCTACAGGAAACTCTCATTTATCTTTTCCTTCGGGACATACTGCAACGGCATTTATGGCTGCGGAATTCTTGCATCAGGAATACGGAGAAGTCTCACCTATGTACAGTATAGCTGGTTATTTGCTTGCTACAACCACGGGAGTCCTTCGTATGTATAACAACAAACATTGGCTTTCGGACGTTGTCACAGGAGCAGGAGTAGGTATACTTAGTACAAAAATAGCTTATTGGATAAATCCTTTTATAAGGAAATATTTATATAAAGAAACTAATGGGATGGTGAGTTCGCTAACCCCTAGCTACAACGGAGAACAATATATGTTGAGCTTCAATATTAAGTTTTAATATTTAGTTTTAATACAAATTAATCACTAATGCTTTTGTTTGGTAAGAACTTAGGAGTTACCTTTGCCCAAAATTATAGAAATGCGTTTACATAGAAACTTAGTACATACCGTAGTCGATTCTCTGGAAGAAATATTCACAGAAGACAAATATGCCGACAGAATAGTCTCTCTTGCTTTAAAGAAAGATGCACGTTGGGGAAGTAAAGATCGACGTTTTATAGCCGAAGCTATATACGATATAGTGCGATGGAAAAGACTTTATAACGAAATAGCAGGTACCAAAGATCATTATTCTAAAGATAATATATGGAAACTATTCACCGTATGGGCAGTACTAAAAGGATACAAGCTTCCAGAATGGAAACAGTTTGTTGACGTACCAGTACGTAGAATACGTGGAGGTTTCGATAAGTTCCAAGACAACAGAAAAATAAGAGAGTCTATACCTGACTGGTTAGACGAAATGGGTGAAGCTGAACTAGGTGCTAACTGGGAAAAAGAGCTACACTCACTTAACAAACCTGCCGAAATAGTATTGAGAGTTAATAGCCTTAAGACTAATGTCAGAATGTTAAAAACGGAACTTCTTAAAGAAGATATAGGTACTCATACCGACCGTAAATACCCTTCAGCTCTGATACTTGACGAGCGTAAGAACGTATTTATGACCGATGTATTCAAAAAAGGTGGCTTTGAGATGCAAGATGCTTCTTCTCAATTAGTAGCTCCATTTTTGGAAGTAAAACCAGGAATGAGAGTAATAGATACTTGTGCTGGTGCTGGAGGTAAGACTTTACATTTGTCAGCTCTTATGGAAAATAAAGGAGTTATTATAGCTCTAGACATACACGACCATAAGTTAAAAGAGTTAAAGAAAAGAGCAAGAAGAGCAGGTGCAGGTAATATAGAAACCAGACATATAACTGGTACTAAAGTTATCAAAAAGATGCATAATACTGCTGACAGAATACTTATAGATGCTCCTTGTTCGGGTGTTGGAGTACTTAAAAGAAACCCAGACGCTAAGTGGAAACTTAAGCCTGAGTTTGTAGAAAATATAATAAAAACACAAGCCGAGATACTAGAAAGTTATTCTAAAATGCTTAAAGTTGACGGTATGATGGTTTATGCTACTTGTTCGGTATTCCCTTCGGAAAACCAGAATCAGGTTAAAAACTTCTTAGCTAACAATGAAGGCTTTGAATTGATAAAACAAAAAAGCGTACTTGCCAATGTATCTGGTTTTGATGGTTTTTTTATGGCTTTAATCAAAAGGACTAAATAAGAGTTATATACTATATTAGTTTTCTAATATCCCATAAGAGAGGTTATATAACCTTTCTTATGGGATATTTTTATTTTTATAGCTATACTATTGCCATAATACCAATCAATAATACTATTTTTACCAAAAACAACTAATATGTCTAGTAATAAACTAGGTAAACTATTTACCTTAACAACATTTGGAGAGTCTCACGGAACTGCACTAGGAGGAGTCATAGACGGTTGCCCAGCAGGGCTTAAAGTCAATTTCGACATGATACAAGCCGAACTCGATCGTCGTAAACCAGGACAGTCCAAAATAGTCACTCAACGTAAAGAACCAGATACTGTTAAGTTTCTTTCGGGGATATACGAAGGTGTAACCACAGGTACTCCTATAGGTTTTATAGTAGAAAACAACAATCAGCGTTCTGGAGACTACAATCATAACAAAGACACATATCGCCCCTCGCATGCTGACTATACTTACGACAAAAAGTACGGTATAAGAGACCACCGAGGAGGAGGAAGATCATCGGCAAGAGAAACCGTAAACTGGGTAGTCGCAGGAGCTTTGGCTAAGCAGTTCATAGCCGATATAGAAATAAATGCCTTTACCTCTTCGGTCGGTAATATATTTATAGACAAACCTTATCAGGACTTAGACTTTAGCCTAACCGATAGTAATATGGTACGCTGCCCCGATGCTGCTACGGCACAAAAGATGGAAGAACATATAATGGCTATCAAAAAAGAAGGTGATACCGTTGGTGGCACTATAACTTGTGTGTTAAAAAACGTTCCTATTGGCTGGGGAGAACCTGTTTTTGATAAATTACACGCTAGGTTAGGAGCAGCTATGCTTTCGATAAATGCTGTAAAAGGTTTCGAATACGGAAGTGGGTTTTGTGGAGCCAAGATGCAAGGAAGCGAGCATAATGACCAATTTGACAGCAGTACAACTACTAGCTCTAACCTTTCGGGAGGTATTCAAGGAGGTATAAGTAATGGTATGGATATTTATTTCAGAGTAGCATTTAAACCCGTTGCAACCATAATGCGAGAACAACAAACTATCGATAATGAAGGTAAACTAACCAAAACAACAGGTAAAGGTAGGCACGACCCTTGTGTTGTCCCTAGAGCTATCCCTATAGTTGAGGCATTGGCAGCTATGGTGTTGTTAGACTTTAAATTGTTGGCTAGGAAGGATAAAATCTAAGGTTTTTTTGAGGGTGAATAGTTCAACAACCATGGTTGTTGAACTATGTGTTTGTTGAGATTTAGTTAATATTATTATCTTTTTATGTCATCCTGTTTAGCTAAATCCTCTTGTATTTTACCTATATTCAAAGACACGATGAATTAAGTAACTAGTATTGATTAAGAGTTCTTTATACCTATTTAAATAGTTCAATTAAACGATGGTTTAAATGAACTAGTATTTATTAAGGTTGGTGTAAATTGGAGTTAAGCTTATGTAAAACAACTTGTATATTCTTCGTTATATCTAGTTGTTATTTCCATAATGGTTGAGATTTCCAATCACCTAAAAAGCCTAATTTATAAATAGGTATATCTGTATTATTATCAATTAACTCTCTTATCTTATCCTTTATTTTATGGTTTGGTGTAACTTCATTACACATATATATCATTGTAGATATAATTAAAAAAGGTTTTTTCTTTTGAACAGGCTGTAGGTTACTCTCAAACCAAATTCCAATTGTATTATTAATACTATCAACAGGTTTTTTGACCATATTTCTACTCCAAAGTCTCGAGTGATGAGCTATTATATTCCTTACATAAACTATCGATTCTAGCCAACTTGATAGTTCACTATGCAAGTTAAGCCCCATTTCTTTTGCTATAGATGATTTTTCGGGTAATTGATGGTTTAAATTTTTGTAAAACTTTGAGAGTGTTCCCATTGAAGCTATTTCCATTATTTTCCAAGCCTCTGCATCAGTCTCTGAATGTTTTTTTTTGTGGTCTTTAATGAAAATTTCTTGACTATAATTAAATTCCCTTTGAATATGTTTTATATGGTCAATGTGTTTATCCTTATCGGCAAACAATTTACTGTCAAGATACCAAGTAGTACCATGACCTATAGATAGATGATAAATCATTTTAGTTCTTAAAGCAATTTCAATTCTTTCAATTGCATCAAAAAGAATTAAACGTAAATGTCTATCAAAATTATATCTTTTAATAACACTTTCAAAATAGGTGTTTGGTTTGAAAGTATGTTCTGTAAAGTCTTGTTGCATATCCCACCAATAGCCTTTAAATCGGTAATAGCTAATGTTTTTAAGATAGTGTAAAGCTTGAGTTTCGTTACTAAATAACATGCCTCTATCTTTTAATAGTTGTATTTGGTCAACTATGCTTCTTGCAGGTTTATTAGACATAATTATAAAAAAAATGACCCGAGTGCAGTTCTTATGGTATGCAATCGGGTACTGTTGTTACAAAAGTAGTGTAATTTTTTATTTTAACAATATGTCTTAATCCTTTATTTTTTTATTTATCATTATTTGGTTCTGTATATTAAGAATTTGTTCAGAAGAAACGTAAATTAAATAAAATCACTCTTTTAATGGATGAAAATTCAGAGGTAATAGCCTCGGAGACAACAAAAAAAGCAACTAATGAACACCCCCTAAAATAATAAAGTAGTGAATAATGGGAGGCAGGGCAGTAGCTCAAAGTCCTATACCAGAAACTACTATAACCAAAGCTATACTTAAACGAAAAGGATATAAACCTTTGGTCGATTATACTAACAATAAGCAGATTACAATTTGGTGAACCGCCGTATACTTTGGCCCGCTTGGTTTACCCAGAGCTTGTCGTGGGGTACGGTGGCGTGAGAGGTACACTCCGCTTTCTAGTTAGGAGCGGAGCCATCTACTCGATTGTGCTCAGTTATTTTCTAATACTACTCCGCATTTAACCAATTTAAAAGTAATAAAGCACTGATAGCTAGATGAATTAATGGCAGTAAACCAATTGATATTTTTCGGTTTTTATTGAATAGAAGACTGTACAAAAAAGGTATCGGATAGAGAGTTGAAAAAATTAGAAAGGTATACGTTGACAGAATCAGGTATGATGTAGCGTTGCTACTTCGATTACTAGCCAGTGACATTACGTTTGCGAGTACAACAAAAGGATAAAGCGGAAGGGGAATAAAAGAGATTATTTTTAAAATTATTATAACTAATCCATTTGATGATTTTTTCTTATTGTGTTTCATAAATTAATTCCATTTGTTAGAGTTGTCTTTCAAAAATTCACCCTCATTTATCGTTTTTGGTTTTCTTATTTGGCTCTTCTAACTTAGCTTTGAAAAACAATTTCTTGCCCGAAAAGTAGAGTATTGTGCACAACGTCAGTATATACGACGTAGGGGCTTCGGAGAGCTACTTTTCAACTTAAACCACCCGTAGCCAAAATAATATTTTATGTTTATATTCTTTTAAACTTCCAATATTTTTTGGCGGATTAGTATACCCGAACTCCATTCCTAATCTACTCCCCCTATGGTTTATATGCCCTGTTATGGGCTTAGTCATTTTGCCTATTCGCTTACATTCTGATAAAAGACTGCGAGTGTGCTTACATAAAGTTACTCACATGCAATTCCATACAGATTATAATATTCACCAAAATAAGCGAAAACAATTGAATTATACAAGTTTTTAATTCTCTTTAAGTTCAGAAATCACAGAAAACATGTTGTTTCCATGAATTTACTCAGAATATGAAAATAACAGAAAACATACAGTTTCCACAAACTAACTCACGCCCTAAAAACATGTTGTTTCCATAAGGATTTTCAGAGTATGAAAACATAAAAAACATACTGCCGTAAGGTTTCTCACATTCTCATATCCCACTCGCAAAGTTTGTTCTATTTATAGTTGCCTATAACATTCAGTTATACGAATATCGTATATCCAACCTTTATAGTACTTCGTTATATTTTTAAAATATAACGTCACAAATATATGTATTTATTTAACCAATAGTATAAT
>JABSPL010000128.1 GCA_013215105.1 Flavobacteriaceae bacterium | reverse complement strand
TGAGTTGCACATTCTTTTATCAATTTGAGTTTATACTCCGTCGTGTACTGTTTTTTTGTAGTTTCCATAATATAAAGTTAATGTTTTTATTATAGAATTAAGTATGACTATTTTAGGGGCTTAAACACTTTCCACTCCTATAAATCCTAAGCTTACCTATCATTTCATCGCTTTGGTCACATACAGTTATATAAACGTAACCATCACTAAGTTCTGAAACATCTAAAGTTATATAAGGCTTATCTCCCTGAATAAAAGAACTAACGAATACCTTATCATCTCTACTTTTAAAAGTTATTTTATAGTTAGAGTCTTCTTTAGCCAAATCATCTTCTATTATGTTTATATCAAATTTAACCTTTTTCTCGTTACTAAGTATAAGTTCATGCACTATATAGTCTTCGTTATCTTTTATAGTTAGTTCATTATTCGGTTTTAGACCAGGTTCTATCTTCTTGTCCGAGGCTTTACCGTCAAGCTCTATTATGCTACCTTCAAACTTTACTATAGTTTTGGGATACACTTGTATATTTACTTCAAAGCCTTTTCCGTCGTTGTCTGAGTCTATTATCTTTAAACTACTGTTTCGGGTTTTGTTTAGGTCTAGCAAGAAAGGTAATTGATAACTAGTACCGTCTAACTGCCATTTAGCTTCCGCAAACATTAGGCTGTCAACATCTGAGCCGAATATTAGTTCGAAGTCTTTGTTTCGGCTTGGTTGGTATATGGTTTCGTTACGACGGTATTTGTGGGTTTTTTGTTACAACTCATCTTTAAAGGGTTTATGCTTATGTTTCTTATAGAAATCAACATCGAAAAAGTCTGGTAAATCGAGATTGTCTCTTTGAAATGAATCATAAGGAAACTCTTTAGGTATATCGATATATACAATTTTCCCTTTGAAATCGAAGCCAAACTTCTCCTTTATAATAGAATAGAATGCAGTTGCTTTATGATACTCACGGCCTATTAATAATTGATATTTACCTGTTTCAACATTAAATATAGCAGTAGAACCATTGGGAATGTCCCAATTGCGAGAACCTAATATATACTTTCCGTCAGGGCTTATTACCTTTATTTTGGAGAAAGAAGCTACTTTTATAGTGTCTTTTAGGTTAAAAGGTGTGGTTTTGTAAATGTCAGTCTGCCATAAATCGTTCAAATCATCAGATTTAACATTTACCTTTTGAAAAAACAACTTTCTATTTACGATCATACCATTTGAAGGGTATTTAATAGGTAAAAACTCCTTTTTGATTTCTCCTTTATCTATGTTTTCTATATTGTATATTCTTATTTTGTCGTCTCTTTCATGGATGTGGTAGCCACTTTGAATTGGTAAAGTTGTTATTGTTAAATGCTTTAGGTTGTCAGAAAAGCTTGCTTCAACCATAGATATATCTTCTACTTTGTCTAATTTATATGTTTTATTTTTATAGTTTAAATATATTATTTCATATTCATCATCATCATCAGTTAACATCAAAGTAGAGTAAACTATCATATTAGCTTTAGTAGCCCTTATAGAATGTTTATTATTTTTCATGTTAGAAATAATATTTACTTCATTGAAAGTAAAATCAACTTCATTATAAGTATAAGAACTAGGATATTTACTATTATCAACAAATAATAATTTGTCATTTATAAATCCTTTCAAATTAAACATTCTATGACTTGGGTATTTATAATACACTATTTCTTCTTTTGTTAGTTTCAATGGCTTCTTCTCTATATCTTGAGAAAAAACACAATTTGTGTTGATTGATACTATAACTACTATTATAATGAATTTAATTAATTTGTTCATGTTTTCTATTTTATATATTTATACCATTTTAATCTTTTAGTAGCTCCTTTATAGTCTATATTCAAACACAAAGGAGCTTCTGTTTCCCGTTTTTTCCCTCCACATTCTAATACTCTTGGAAGTTTAGTTATTTCTCGACCTTCCATAGTAAAACTGCCTCCCCATGTTAAAGTGTTTTCAGTAATATCCACCAAACCACCAGGAGTTATCATTATTATATGTCCTGTAGTATTAGAACTATTCATCATAACTCCTATTATTATCTCAGCTCTATCAGCTTTGTCTTGTAAATCTTTAAAGAATTCACTCCAAGTTTGGGTACTAGTCTTTTTTATCTCCTTGTAAGTGTCATTTATATCGGTATTGGTGGTTATCTTGTCAAAATCACTTTTAATATAACTAGCCAAACCATTACCTGAAATCTTACCATATACTTCTTTGTATTTATACATATCATTAGGGTCATAATGCCCACTACCTGTTTTAGGAAACAATAAAGAATCATTCTTTATCAGATACAAAGCACCTCTAACACATATATTACAAGCAGTGCCTTTTGTGTATTTACTGGCTGATTTAGTCGATTTAGCACTAAGACTAAGAATCATTTTATTTGTCGTTTCCGTATTGTTAACGACTCCTGTAACAGTCTCTCCAGTCCTATAGATAATCAACTTTCCAACAACCTGTTCACTTTGGTCATGAGCTGTTATGTAAGCATACTCATTATCGAGCTTAGAAATGTCTAGTTCTATATAGCTATTACTGGTGTTTATCTTCACTTTATCATCTCTACTTTTAAAAGTTATTTTATAGTTAGAGTCTTCTTTAGCCAAATCATCCTCTATTATGTTTATATCAAATTTAACCTTTTTTTCGTTATTTATAATCAACTCATGCACTATATAGTCTTCGTTATCTTTTATAGTTAGTTCATTATTCGGTTTTAGACCAGGCTCTATCTTCTTGTCCGAGGCTTTACCGTCAAGCTCTATTATGCTACCTTCAAACTTTATTATAGTTTTGGGATACACTTGTATATTTACTTCAAAGCCTTTTCCGTCGTTGTCTGAGTCTATTATCTCTAAACTACTGTTTCGAGTTTTGTTTAGGTCTAGCAAGAAAGGCAATTGATAACTAGTACCGTCTAACTGCCATTTAGCTTCCGCAAACATTAAGCTGTCAACATCCGCCCCGAATATTAGTTCTAAGTCTTTGTTTTGGCTTACCATGTATATGGTT
>JABSPL010000127.1 GCA_013215105.1 Flavobacteriaceae bacterium | reverse complement strand
GCTTTATTAGGAGCTTTTATATTTGGGCTAGTCAAAGATAGACTTCCTAAGTAATGCTTCGAAAACAATAATACAAAACGATTATTTCTGTAAAAGGGAATAATCGTTTTTTTGTTCTTCTAATTTCAATCATAAAAAGGTGAGTTTACAAGAGCAGTAAGTAGGTGTGTTTTCTGTATCTGGTATTAGTACTCGTATTGGGTGTTATTGGAGTCTGTAAGAGGTGTGTCTATAAATACTAAGTGTATTTTAAAAAGATAGAATATAGGGGTGGTAGTGTAATGTTTTTTTTGATTTATTCACATAAAAAAACCCTACAACATTTATAGTTATAGGGTTTAGTGATCGCAATAGGATTCGAACCTATGACCGTCTGCTTAGAAGGCAGATGCTCTATCCAGCTGAGCTATGCGACCATTATTGTCGGGGTGGCAGGATTCGAACCTGCGACCTCCTCGTCCCAAACGAGGCGCGATGACCGGGCTACGCTACACCCCGAGGTGTAAAATTTCTAGCGGAGAGTGTGGGATTCGAACCCACGGTACCAGTTTCCCAGTACGACGATTTAGCAAACCGTTCCTTTCGGCCACTCAGGCAACTCTCCTTCAAAATAACCAACTTAATGTGTTCTTTTTGCGGTTGCAAAAGTAAGAACTCTTTACCTTTCTAGCAAACTTTTTGATGCTTTTTTTTAAATATTTTTTATTTAACTACTCAGGGTACTCTATTCTAAGGTGATATATATTTTTAAGTTTACTCAATAGTACCTTCTTCATTATATTGATCTCTCTAAGGGTAAGAGGGCTATTGATTAATTGCTCTTCGTCTACAAATTTAGCCACTATTTTATCTATCAAAGCTTTTATAGAGACCATATCGGGTTGTTTTAAGCTTTTTGAAGCAGCTTCTACCGAATCGCAGACCATTAGTATAGCTGTTTCTTTAGAAAAAGGTATAGGTCCTTTATATCTGAAAAGTTCTTCATCTACAGGTCCGTCGTCTATTTTCTTTTGCTCGTTATAAAAATAATAAACCAAATTAGTACCATGATGGGTTCTTATAAAATCTATAATTCGGTCTGGAATCGAATTTTTCTTAGCTAATTCTATACCTATAAGTACATGATCTATTATTATTTTAGCACTTTCCTCAGGAGATAGCTCGTTATGAGGATTGGCAATCATAGTTTGGTTTTCGGTAAAAAACAACGGGTCCACCATTTTACCTATATCGTGATACAAAGCACCTGTACGTACCATTAATGCATTTGCACCTATTTCGTTAGCTACGGACTCTGCTAGGTTAGCTACCTGCATAGAATGCTGAAAAGTACCAGGAGCTTTTTCGTTAAGCTCTCTCAAAAGAGGTGAATTGGTATGAGAAAGTTCTAGTAGAGTTATATCCGAAATTAGCCCAAAAATCTTTTCGTATATCCATATAAAGAATAAACTAAGAAAAGACATAACTCCGTTGACAGCAAACATAGCAAAATACATAGTTTTTATATGTAATATATCTCTTTCTTGAATTATAGAAAAAGCAAAATAACTAAGCATATAACTAAGAGTAATAAGAGCAACTGAGCTAAAAAGGTTAGCTCTTTTATATAAATTATCGACACTCATAACCGCAACTATACCTGCTATTATTTGTAAATATATAAATTCAAAACTATTAGGGACTATGAATCCCATAACCATAATAGTTATTATATGAACAAAAAGAGCTAACCTAGCATCAAAAAAAGTCTTTAATATTATCGGTAATATAGACACTGGAAGCACATAGATATACTTAATTTGGTATTTTAAAACTATCGTTTGTAAAAATATTATAAAGATAACATTAAATAAAATAAATGTCAATTTAGAATTATCTTCGTATATTTCTCTTCTATATTTATATAAAAACACAACTAACATTAATAGAGCGAAAGCTACCAAAATAGAATAGCCCCCTATCACTAGGTAGTAGTTATATGAAGATAATACTTGCGAGCTATACTCTCCTTCTAAAGAAGATAATACAGAATATTTACGTCCCTCTACTATGTCTCCTTTTAGTATTATCAACTCTTTGTAAGTGACAAGCCCAGAGGTATAAGAAATATTAGACATTAGGTCGTCTAATGATTTTTGAGTTAGCTTATGATCGTAGAAGACATTAGACTTAAGAATTCCTGAAAGTATATATAACACATCTTTTTTGGTGTTTTCGTACTTTATATCTTCTAAATTTTGGTCTAAAAAAGAAAATAAATCTTTTGAAATCATGAAATTACTTGAGTTAACCTCCCTTATTTCATTTCCTTTTCTTAGAATGACAGGTCGTGTATTGTTTTTTAAAACACCTTCGCTAGAAGTGTCTAAAAACCCTTTTTTATATAACTCATTTATAACTAAAAGCCCTAATTCTTCAACTTCGGGAAGCCTTTTTCTTTCGTAGTAGCCATAAGTATTATTAGTAGATAATAATTCGAAATTGTTTTTGAAATCGGATATTACCTTTTTATAAATTTCTTTTTTGTATTCAAAATATAACTTACTTGACTTCTCTATGTTTTGTTTTTCTTCAGAAATTGCTTCATCTGTCTTTTTTATGGCAAAATCAAAAGGAGAGTATAGATTGTCGTATTGCCAAGGTTTACCCTTCTGGAAATCGTATTTGAACTTACCTGCTACAGGAAACATATAAACTATAACCACAACCGAACATATAAAAAGTAAGGTTTTATATATCTCGGCTTGATTTAAATATATTTTATTTATTATTTTTTTCAAAACATAATTGGTTTAAATAATTGAACTCTCAAATTTAAACCAATTATTAGTAAACCTAATACATTAAAGATGTTTTTTTAATATAAAAGGGCGTAAATAATATTCTTAAGTGATTAATTTCGTTTTAATTAGTCTTTTAAAGTGAATTAGCGGCTTGTTATGAATGAGTTGTGTCTAAAGTGTTTTATAAAAAGCTTTTTATCTTTTCGGCTATATTTATGAATTCTTCCTTAGATAAATTAACACCATCTTTGTTCATAAACACCATATCCTTCTCTGTGTTAAGAGGAAGAAGATGTACATGTACATGAGGTACTTCTAGTCCTATTACAGTAAGTCCTACACGTTTACAGTCTATAGCTTTTTCTATAGCTTTGGCTATAGTTCGACTGTATTCAAATAATTCTGTATATAGATTTTTGTCTAAATCGAATAATTTATTAACTTGTTTTTTGGGGATAACTAGTACGTGCCCAGCTACATTAGGGAAAGCATCTAGTATAGCTATAAAATTTTCATTTTCAGATATTTTATAGCTAGGTATTTCTCCTTTTATTATTTTAGTAAATATACTGTCCATTTATCGGCTTATTTCTATTATTTCAAAACTCATCCTTCCACTAGGAACCGATATTTCTGCAATATCTCCTTTTTCCTTACCTAAAAGACCTTTTCCTATAGGTGAGTTTACTGATAGTTTAGAGTTTTTGATGTCCGATTCTGAATCAGCTACTAGTAAATAAGAGAATTCTTTACTGGTAATTGTGTTTTTTATTTTGACTTTAGACCTAATAAGTACTTTAGAGGTGTCTAACTGTGACTCATCTATTACTCTAGCTGTAGACAGTAATTGTTTCAACTTAGCTATTTTTAATTCCAATAAAGATTGTTCCTCTTTAGCAGCATGATACTCTGCGTTTTCACTAAGGTCACCTTTATCTCTGGCGTCGGCTATTTCTTGAGTCACCCTTGGTCTTTCACTGTTTTCTAAGTAACTAAGCTCGTCTCTCAGCTTAGTCATTCCTTCGGAGGTATAGTATGCTACATCACCCATATATTTTGTATTTAAATATTATATAAAACTATTAAAATAAAAGTCCCATTTCTTTTCTAAAAGGAAATGAGACTAACAAATATATAATATTAAATAATAAAGACAAAATATATTTAGTTTTTTGTCTCTGTTACTTCTATTCTAAAGTAAAAATAAATAAATAATTTTTATAACATATCTTTAATTTTCATATTTGTTTTATCTATGAGAGAGTGTTTTATATTGCCTAAAACAGCCAAATCGGTGATTCCTATTTCTTTTTCGTCCTCTATTCTTTTATTAAATTGTTCCTTTTATACAATACAGCTTTTCATTTAGAAGCCATTCAAACTATCAGACCTGATGAAAACGAAAAAATAACTCTACCTTATATTTATTCTAAAATGATTATTGATAGAAAAAAACAACTTAGTAAAGTTTCAAATATTATTGTTGTTGACGCTTGGTTTTCAAAACGCTCTTTTGTATAAAACATCTGTAAAAATGAAATGGAGGCAGTCTGTGGATTTAGAAATGATGCCAATTTGTAATATATATAATAGCGAAAAAAGAGAAGGCAGAGGAGCTCCTAAAAAATATGGTGGAAAGGTAAAACATCTTAATTTAGATGGAAATCATTTTAAAATTATAGAAAAAAATAGATACTACACTATTTATTATTCGATGGTTTATAGTGTTTCTCTCAAAAGGAAAATAAAATTACTTCAAGTAAAATATAAAGTAGGGAAGGGTGAAAAATATAATTTATACTACGCTACAGATTTATCAATGGAGCCATTAAAAATATTAAAACACTACAAAGGCCGATTTTAAATAGTGTTTTTATATAGGGATGCTAAGCAATATACAGGACTCAATGATTGTCAGGATAGAAGCGAAAGTAAAATACATTTTCATCAAAAGGCATCACTCTCGGCTGTTAATATTGCTAAAGCAAAACACTGGATTAATAGACATAAAGATAAAGAAGATAGAGAATCTTTTATATCCATGGTGTTTACAGGGTCGATTCTCTTCTGGATACTATTGTATAGTAGATTATATTTAATAATTAAACGTTTTTTTTTATAACTTAATACAGCAAAGTACAGTTGATTTTATTAATCTTTTTCATTTTCAATTAATACTATTATTAACTTTCGATAAAACTATGTGTAATTTTTATTTAAAAATTGTGTATTCTGAACATTTTCATGTCCTTTTGTTAAAAAACAAATATATTATAGAACTATAGTGTATATTTACGTTGTAATAAATTCACTTATCATACATGAAAATAACAATAAACCGTAAAGCTCATTTTAACTCAGCTCATAGACTTAATAATAAAAATTGGAGTCATGAGAAAAATATAGAGATTTTTGGAAAATGTAATAACCCTAACTATCATGGGCATAATTACGAACTTATTGTGTCTATAAAAGGAGAGATAGATAAAGACTCAGGTTTCGTTATGGACCTTAAAAAGTTGAAAGAAATAATAAAGGAGGAGGTAGAAGATAGGTTTGATCATAAAAACCTGAACTTAGATGTGAGAGAGTTTGAGGACTTAAACCCCACAGTAGAAAATATAGCTGTAGTTATATGGAATATTTTGAGAACTAAGATAGAGTTACAGAACGATTTGAAAATTACTCTTTATGAAACCCCTCTTAATTATGTTGTGTATACAGGTGAGTAATATGCTTATTAAATTTAAGAATGGGAATAAATAAAAATACATTTATTTATATCTAATCAAGTGATTACTTGTTTTTTTTTGATAAAAAAAGGGTATAAAAAAAAGGATTATTTCAATTAAGAAATAATCCTTTTTTATTACTGAGCCAATAGAGGGACTCGAACCCACGACCTGCTGATTACAAATCAGCTGCTCTAGCCAGCTGAGCTATATCGGCTTTTTACGGGTGCAAAGATACACCTCTTTTAGAGATTAACAATGGTTTTTTTTATTTATTTTTTAAAAAGAATGAAAGGACTTAAGATGTATAATGAGAGTTTGTATTTAGATTTCTGATTGACAGGGGTTAATATTGGTTGTTTTGTTTTTTTTTGAGATGAAATAAAAATTTATATATTTTATAACAGACCTTTTTATTGTAAAAAGAGTATCTTTGTTAATTAAAATTAAATTAAAAAAAAATGAATTTAGAGAAAGAATTTAAAGATTACGCAACCAAGCATCATGGTGTTAATAGTATGTATTATGATAAGCTAGTAAGTTCCCTTACTCCTTATATAATAGAGGAAAGACAGATGAATATGACTCAAATGGATGTTTTCTCTAGGTTAATGATGGATAGAATATTGTTTTTGGGTACAGCAATAAACGATAGTGTAGCTAATGTAATACAAGCTCAATTATTGTTTTTAGAAAGTGTTGACTCTAAAAAGGACATATCTATGTATATCAATTCTCCAGGAGGAGGAGTTTCTGCAGGATTAGGAATATATGATACTATGCAGTTCATAAAGCCTGAAATATCTACAATATGTACAGGAATGGCAGCTTCTATGGGAGCAGTGCTTATGTGTGCCGGAGAAAAAGGTAAAAGATCAGCATTACCGCATTCTCGTATCATGATACATCAACCATTAGGTGGAGCTCAAGGGCAAGCCAAAGACATGGAAATAACTCTTGCTGAGATATTGAAATCTAAAAAAGAATTATACGAAATCATAGCTCACCACTCGGGTCAACCTTTCGAAAAAATAGAGAAAGATAGCGACAGAGATTATTGGATGAGAGCCGAAGAAGCTAAAGAGTACGGTATGATTGACGAAGTTTTGAGAAAAAGTAAATAATAAATAAAGAAATAGTAATATGCCTAACGATATCGAAATATCATGTTCTTTTTGTGGTAAGCCCAAATACAATGCAACAGTATTCCTAGCGGGAATAGACTCTCATATATGTGAAGACTGTATAACTCAGGCTAATGGGGTTGTAAAAGAGGAGCTAAAAAGGAGAAAAGATAATAGTAATAAAGGCTACGTGAACCTTAAAAAACCTAAAGAGCTGAAAGCTCACATAGATGATTATGTAATAGGTCAAGATAAAGCTAAAAAAACTTTATCGGTTGCTGTTTACAATCACTACAAAAGAATACTTCAACAAACCGAAGAAGACGAAGTAGAGATAGAAAAAAGCAATATACTATTAGTAGGCGAAACAGGTACTGGAAAAACTCTTATAGCCAAAACTATAGCAAAAGAACTTGACGTTCCTTTCTGTATAGTTGATGCAACAGTGCTTACCCAAGCGGGGTATGTAGGAGAAGATGTAGAAAATATACTAACTAGACTACTACAAGCAGCTGACTACGATGTAGAAAAGGCTGAAAAAGGTATCGTTTTTATAGATGAAATAGATAAAATAGCTAGACAAGGTAATAACCCTTCTATTACCAGAGATGTGTCTGGTGAAGGAGTACAGCAAGCTATGCTTAAGTTACTAGAAGGAACGGTAGTTAATGTGCCGCCAGAAGGAGGACGTAAGCACCCTGATCAGAAATTTGTACAAGTAAATACTAAGGATATTTTATTTATATCAGGAGGTGCTTTTGCAGGAATAGAGCAGATAATAGGTAAAAGACTTAATAAGCAAGCTATCGGTTACGGTAGTTCTTCTGAAGAAAGTATTGATGAAAATAATATGCTTCAGTATATTACTCCTAGCGACCTTAGAAGTTTTGGGCTTATACCCGAAATAATAGGAAGAATGCCTGTTATAAGTCATTTAGATCCTCTAACTAAAGATGTGTTGAAGTCTATTCTTACAGAGCCTAAAAACTCTTTAGTAAAACAATATACTAAACTGTTTGCTTTAGATGGTATAAAGTTTAGCATAGAAGAAAGTGCGATAGACCTTATAGTAGAAAGAGCTATAGAATACAAATTAGGAGCCAGAGGTTTGCGTTCTCTTTGTGAAACTATATTGTTAGACGCAATGTATGAATTACCAGACTCAGGTACTAAAACCCTATCTATAGATGCAGAATATATAATTGGGGAAATAGATAGTAAATTTAAAAAACAATTTAAAAAAGTTTCTTAAACTATTTTAAAATCATAAAAAAAAGCCTTATACATTAAGATATAAGGCTTTTTTTTATGATTATTGTTTTGAGAATGCTTCATTAAACAACCTCTTATCTTCTCCCTTTAAGTATTTCTTAGCTAACTCAATTACAACATAAGGTCCCTTATTAACTAAGTCGACTAAGTTCCTATCATCTCCTTCAGACTCCAAAGCTATCCAAACTCCTACTGGCAATGCTCCCCATTTTTTCTTCATAGACCCTCTAGACAAACCCTTGCCTAGTCTTATCTCATCGTCTTTACTAAGATTATCAGAAGTCATTATTTCTATAATACGTTCAGTAAATATAGGATATAAGACCTCAAAAGTATCACTTGCAGTATCTGATAGCTCCCCGTCTACAGGAATCCACTTAGTAGACATAGATCTATACATCCCCAATCCTTCATATAGACAATCCCATAATATCTGTTCCTTATAAGTGATGTATTGTTTATTGTTTTTTTCCTGCCATTTCTTAGACAACAAATGAGTATATTCATGTGAAAATATTCTATCTATCCTGTTACTGTTTACTGGCTTTGTAGCTTCACCATAAGCCCTGTGTAATGAAGTGAGATCAAAACAAACTGTTCTATCACCAGACGAAAATGCATCATCTCTACTCATATATCCTAGCAGAACCGATATGGAGTCATTAATAATTATATCTTCAAAAGGAACAGATATAGAATCTCTTATTTTATTCCAAAACTTCTCCTTTCCTTTTATAAGGTCGTACCATTGTTTCTCTTCAAGGGTTAACCCTCTTTCTATTTCAGATACCGAATCTAAATCAGACTCGCTCATCCTCCCTTTAAGAACCCTTTTCCAATCTTTAGATATCTTGTTTTTGTTCATGGCTAAAGTGATCTCTACTTTAGAGTTAGATGGGTTTGCTTTGCTTTTTATTTCATTATTACACGATATAATTACTGTGACAATCAAAATAAGGTAATATTTTTTCATTCTATTTAAGTTTTAATCAAAAAATTAGCCTTAAAAGTACGATAAATACTTTTAAGGCTGAAATTTATATTTAAAATAACTTTGAAACTAGTCAATCAATACCCAGCTACCATCTTCTATAAGAGGTATAGCTTGTTTATATTTAACCTTTTTGGAAACTCCGTTACTTATGTTTTGTATGTTTACTTGTTCGTTTCTTCCTATTTTTCTCTCAGTTCTTACAACCGTTTCTACAGGTACTCTTTCTTGAGTATTATGTGCTTTAGAAACTCGACTTCCTTCAAAATCAGACTTGCTAGTATTCAATTTTTGCCTCTTAGCAGTTCTTGCTTCCGAAACATTATTAGCATTTTGACTAGGCAATTCTCCTTTGAATAAGAAAGATAAAACTTCTCTGTTTATATCACTAAGCATAGCTTTGAATAACTCAAAAGCCTCGAATTTGTATATTAACAATGGGTCTTTTTGCTCATAAGAAGCATTTTGTACCGATTGCTTTAACTCATCCATTTTATATAAATGATTTTTCCAGTTCTCATCAACTATAGATAGAGTTATATTCTTCTCAAAATCTTGAACCAGTTTAGACCCTCCACTCTCGTAAGCATCCTTTAAGTTAGTTACTACTTGTATAGTTTTTGTACCGTCAGTGAAGGGAACTACTATTCTTTCGTATCGATCAGCTTGGTTTTCGTATACCTCTTTTATTACAGGGAAAGCTATTTTAGCATTTTTTTCTAATTTATCCTTATAAGAAACAGATAAGCTTTTATAAAGAATATCTGTAAGCTCTTGAGTTGTTTTAGAATTAAAATCTTGCTCACTTATAGATGATTCTATAGAGGTTTGCAATATCATATCTTGCTGAAATCCATCAAAATCATTTCTACTTTTGTTAGATTCGATTATAGTTTTACTAACATCATATATCATATTAGCTATATCTATCTGCAACCTCTTACCCGAAAGAGCATGTGAACGACGTTTATAAACAACCTCTCTCTGTGAGTTCATTATATCATCATACTCCAAAAGCCTCTTCCTGATACCAAAGTTGTTTTCCTCTACTTTCTTCTGAGCTCTTTCTATAGAACGAGTTATCATAGGGTTCTGAATAACTTCTCCTTCTTTAAGTCCCATTCTGTCCATTATTCTAGCCAATCTGTCTGACCCGAACAATCTCATCAAATTATCTTCTAACGAAACGTAAAACAAAGAAGAACCAACATCTCCTTGACGTCCCGAACGACCTCTTAACTGTCTGTCAACACGTCTTGAATCATGTCTTTCGGTACCTATTATAGCTAAACCTCCAGAAGCTATAACCTCTTTAGATAATTTTATATCGGTACCACGACCAGCCATATTAGTAGCTATAGTTACAACTCCTGCATTACCTGCTTCAGCAACTATATCAGCTTCTTTTTTATGTAATTTGGCGTTAAGTACGTTGTGCTTTATTTTCTTTAAAGCAAGCATTTTACCAAGTAATTCCGATATTTCTACCGAAGTAGTACCTACCAAAACGGGTCTTTTGTCTTCGACTAGTCTTTCTATTCGGTTTATTACTGCAGTGTATTTTTCTCTTTTTGTCTTAAATATCAAATCATCCTCATCCAAACGCAACAATGGTTTGTTTGTTGGTATCTCTATTACGTCAAGTTTGTATATTTCCCAAAATTCCCCAGCCTCGGTTATAGCAGTACCCGTCATCCCCGATAATTTAGGATACATACGGAAATAATTCTGTAAAGTAATAGTAGCAAAAGTCTGAGTAGCAGCCTCTATTTTCACACTTTCTTTAGCCTCTATAGCTTGGTGTAAACCGTCAGAATATCTACGCCCATCCATTATACGACCCGTTTGTTCGTCTACTATTTTAACTTTATTGTCCATAACAACATACTCTATGTCTTTTTCAAATAAAGTATATGCTTTCAATAATTGATTCAAAGTGTGTATTCTTTCACTTTTAATACTAAAATCTTTATAAATCTCAGTCTTTTGGTCGGTTTTTTCTTGTGTAGATAACTCCGAATTCCCATCTATATCGGCTACTTTTATGCTGATGTCTGGCAGTACAAAAAAGGCCATATCGTCTTTGTCCGAAATCTCAAGTATTCCCTTTTCGGTAAGTTCTATCGAGTTGTTCTTTTCGTCTATAACAAAGTATAAGTCACAATCAATCTTGTGCATTTCCTTGTTATTGTCTTGCATATAGTTGTTTTCAGTCTTTTGAAGTAATTGTTTAATTCCTTCCTGACTCAAAAACTTTATTAAAGCTTTGTTCTTAGGCAAACCTCTATAAACTCTTAACAAAAGTATAGCACCCTCTTTGGTGTCTCCTTCTTGTATTAGTTTTTTGGCTTGTGAAAATACAGAAATCAAAAATTGACTTTGTTTAGAAACTATACCTGCTACTTTTGGCTGTAAATTGTTAAATTCGTGCCTATCTCCCTGAGGAACTGGACCCGAAATTATAAGAGGAGTCCTAGCATCATCGACCAATACAGAATCTACCTCATCTATTATAGCGTAGTTTGGCTTTCTCTGAACTAGCTCTTCTTTAGAATGAGCCATATTGTCCCTCAAGTAATCAAAACCGAATTCGTTGTTAGTACCATAAGTAATATCACTCAAATAAGCTTTTCTCCTAGCTTCAGAATTAGGCTCGTGATTATCGATACAATCGATACTCATACCATGAAACTGGAATAAAGGACCCATCCAGGCAGCATCTCTTTTTGCCAAATAGTTGTTTACCGTTATTACGTGAACACCCTTTTCGGTAAGTGCATTTAGGTATATCGCCAATGTCGCAACTAAGGTTTTACCCTCACCCGTCATCATCTCAGCTATTTTACCGCTATGTAATACCGCTCCTCCTATTAGCTGAACATCGTAATGTACCATGTTCCAAACTATTTTATTGCCCGAAGCATCCCAGTTGTTTTTCCAAACAGCTTTATCTCCTTCTATGCTAACAAAGTCGCTTCCTGACGAAAATTCTCTGTCCGAAGCACTTGCAGTTACACTTATTTCTTCATTATTGGTAAACCTTCTAGCTGTTTCTTTTATTACAGCGAAAGCTTCTGGCATTATATCGGCCAAAACTTTTTCAGAGTTATCATATATCTGAGTCCTTAAGCTATCAATCTCTTCAAATATTAATTCTTTTCGGTCTACGTTAGCTTCTGTAATTTCTGTTTCTAGAGAAGTTATCTTAGCTTCTAAACTAATAGATGCATCCTGAATTTTTTGCTTGAAATTAAGTGTTCTTTCTCTTAATTCATCATCTGAAATTAATTCTAACTCTTTACCAAAAGATAAAACCTTGTCAACTATAGGTCTCAAAAGCTTTAAATCTTTCTTCTGTTTATCTCCTACAAATAATTTTAATATAGGGTTTAATATATTCATATTGTTGTATATTTTTCGGTATAAATTTAAACAAAAAAAAAGTCTATTAAAGACTTTTTTTTATTAATATTCCTCTTCGTTAAAAAGGTAATCTTCTTCGGTAGGATAATCAGGCCATATCTCGACTATAGAATCAAATATTTCTTCTTCTTCTTCTATGTCCTGTAAGTTCTCAGCTACTTCCAACGGAGCTCCTGTCCTTATTGCGTAATCTATTAATTCATCTTTATTTGCAGGCCAAGGAGCGTCTGCCAAATATGATGCTAATTCTAATGTCCAATACATTTTTTTTGATTTTCCACAAAAATACATTTTTTTTGATTATTTCCTGACTAAAAATAAAATAATTTTAATTTATTGAAAAAAAGGCAATTACAATTGCTGATAAACATTAGTGTACTAATATTATACTTACTGTCATTTATTTTACATATATTTAAAATAAAAATAATGCCTAACAAAATATTGAAAACATATACCGAATTTTACGCTTTCTACCTTAACGAACATAAAAATAAAACATGTAGAATATTACATTTCGTAGGTACAACTTTAGTGTTCATTACAACAGGCATTGCCATATATATTAACACCTGGCAACTATGGATTGCAATACCCATCATAGGATACAGTTTTGCTTGGGTTGGTCACTTTTTCTTCGAAAAAAATAAACCCGCTATATTCAAACACCCTTTTTGGAGCCTGTATTCCGATTTTAAAATGTTCTTTGAATTGCTTGTGGGGAAGATTAGGTTTTGAGTAAAGTGATTTTTAATGACTTAATTTCTCTAAACTATTTTAAGCTCAATAACTAATTTCTGTACTAAAGTTCTTATAGGGATATACTTATCCCTTAGGTAGTATACTTACCGTATCTATAATGTAATCAATAGATTTCAAGTATTTATAACACACAAAATGTCCAGTTTATTTTATAAAAAACCGGACTTTTTTTTATACTTCTAAATTAGTCTAATCTATAACTCTTTTGAAACAAAGAAGCATGAACTCTATAATGTACTTAAAGTAAATCCTTAACCTTGATTCTATCAGCTATACCTCTCAACATTCATCCCCCTCAACTCAACACTCGCTTTCTCACCTACTATCATTTCTTTAACCAAAAGACCAGTCGCTGGTCCCATACTCAATCCCATCATAGCATGACCAGTAGCAACTACCACATTACTATAGTTTGACAACTTACCCATATAAGGCAATCCGTCAGGGGAGCAAGGTCTCAAGCCTTTCCATATCTTTTTGTTAGATATTTGTTCTCTTTTTATATCTGGATAAAACTTCAAAACAGCATCTATTATACCTTCAACTCTCTTGTTATTTACATCTATATTTTCCCCGTTTACCTCCATAGTACCAGCAAACCTCGTAAAACCTTTCATAGGAGTTACGGCTACTTTTGCTTCACAAAGTATAGTCGGAGTATTTATATTTGTTACGCTTTCTACATCAAAACTATACCCTTTACCGCCTTGCATCAGCATGTTTACTCCTAGCTTTTTGCATAAACTAGCCGTCCATACCCCCGATGAAAGTACAGTAAAGTCAGAATTATAAGTTCTACCTAAAGAAATAACTCCTTTTATTTCATTGTTTTTAATCACAAAATCATCGACAATAGCATTGTAAATAAACCTCACACCAGAGTCTTTTAAATACTTCTTAAGCCCCGATATGAAAACAGAGGGAGTTATATGCGAATCATTATCAAACAAAATACCTCCTTTTATATCCATTTTTATGTTTGGCTCTATGTTTTTAAGGTTATCATCGTTTATGGCGGTAACTTTTAATCCGTTTTCACTAGCTAATTGACCAAACTCCTTTTCTTCTTCTAGTTGCTTGCTAGTATTACACGCCATAAACAAACCTTTTTTGTCCATAGGGAAATCAAAGTCTTTTTGTAAATCGGCAAACAATTTCTGACTCAAAAGATTATATTCTTTTAGCACAGGTATTGCCTTTTCTACATTTTGTTTGTTCGAAGACTTGTAAAACCTCCATAACCATTTTATCAAATCTTTGTTTAATCTAGGTTTTATATAAAATGGGCTTTTACTCGAAAATATCCATTTAAACCCTTTTTTTATCATCCCAGGCGATGCTAACGGAACTATATGACTGGGAACTATCATACCTGCATTGCCCAAAGAACAGGACAAATTATCTTCCGATTCTCTTTCCAAAATAGTCACTTTATAGCCTTCTTTCGCCAAGAAATAAGCCGAACACAAACCTGAAACACCTCCTCCTACTATGTTTATTTTCTTCATAATTATTAAAACTAAACCACGACAAAGCCCTCTACATAAGGGTCACTTTCGTCTAATATTATATTGTTATATCCTGTAACTTTTGCCCAACCTTTTATACTTGGTATTATAGCTTTTTTTCCATCTATAGTCGTTTCATCTTCTACAGCTCCTATAAACTTAGACCCTATATAGCTTTCATGTATATATTCATCTCCCTTCTTCAATAATCCTTTGGCATGCAATTGCGCCATACGTGCCGATGTACCCGTACCACAAGGCGACCTATCTATAGCTTTTTCTCCATAAAAAACAGCTCCTCTACCACTCGATTTCTCATCAATAGTTTTCCCTGTCCAAAGTATATGTGATACATCTCTTATAGTGTCGTCTTGTGGATGCACAAACCTGTTTGGATATTTTTCGTTTATAGCATTTCGTAAATATTGACTGTATTTTATAAGCTCCCCTGCTGTATATTTGTCTATTCCTGCGAAATTATCCTGAGCGTCAATTATAGCATAATAATTACCACCATAAGAAACATCAAAGGTTATTTCACCCAAATCAGGGCTATTTATAGTCATTTTTTCTCCTGCCAAATAAGAAACTACATTAGTAAGCTTTACCCATTCAACCTTGCCGTCAACTTGTTTATAATCTATACAAACCAATCCTGCTGGGGTTTCTAGTCTCACTTTACCTTCTATTTTAGGGCTTATAAGTCCTTCTTCTATAGCAATAGTTATAGCTCCTATAGTACCGTGACCACACATAGGCAGGCATCCACTGGTTTCTATAAACAGAATACCGACATCGTTACTAGGGTCTGAGGGAGCGAACAACATACTGCCTGACATCATGTCGTGACCTCTCGGTTCGAACATAAGCCCTGTTCTTATCCAATCGTAATTTTCCAGAAAATACTGCCTTTTTTCACTCATATTAGCTCCTTTAAGTATAGGTGCTCCTCCCGAAACAACTCTTACAGGATTACCACAAGTATGGGCATCTATACAAAAAAATGTTTTTTTACCTTTTAATTTCATAATCATAGGATTTTAAAAACAGAATACTATGCTATATAGTTTAGCCTAAAATATTCTATATGGTTAGTTTGTCATAATAATAATTTGCATCTACCAAATCTTCTAAGGCATGCCCTACCGATTTGAATAGTGTTATTTCTTCGGCATTATTCCTTCCTTTATGCTCATTAGAACATAGAGAAAACAAATCTGCCAATACATCGTCTTTTGATATTATTTTATTTTCCAATGGAATAGCAATATCACCCGATTCTTTCAACCCTCCTTGGTATGTGTCTACAAAAACTCTAGATTTAAGTATAGTTTCATCATCTGCCTCACGCATATCTGGCTTGTAAGCACCTACTAAGTCTATATGTTGACCTTTATGAAGGTTTTTACCAAAAATAAGAGGAACAGAACTAAGAGTAGCTACCGATATAATACAAGCCTGAGAAATATATTCTTGATAATTTTCTATAGCAAGTATACTGACTGATTTTATATTCAGAGAATCAGCTAATTTTTGAGCTTTCTCAAAATTCCTACCCCATACAAATACTTTTTCTATAGGTCTTTGACTGCAATGTGCTTTTATGAGTTCAGGCGATAAAGCTCCCGTACCTAGCATCAGTAATACTTTACTATCTTCTCTGGACAGGTATCTGCTAGCTAAAGCCGAAGCACAAGAAGTTCTTTTTACAGTAAGACTTTTACCATCCATCATAGCCTTAGGAGTTCCCGTTTTAGCATCGAACAACAAATAAACACCTTGTATAGCAGGCATATTATTCTTGGCGTTTTCTGGAGAAACTGTTATTATTTTCACTCCCAAACTCTCACTTACTTGCCACGAGGGCATCAATAACAAAGTAGAATTTTTGCCTTGACTAGGGTTTTCGTAGTCATGATGATGACGCATAGGGGTCTCTATTTTGGATAGAAACCCCTTTTTTAAAGCATCAACTAATTCGTTATAGTCATGTATATCGTCTATATCTTCTTTTGATATATTTTTTATCATATAGAAGAATTACTATATTTTCCATTTACTATCCTCATTATTTTCAAAGGATTTCCGTTCTTAAGCTCTTCAGGTAAAAACTGCTCTGGGCTATTCTGAAAAGCCACTGGCCTTACAAACCTATATATAGCATCCTGACCCACCGAGGTATATTTACCATTAGTTGACGACGGAAAAGTACCTCCATGGTGCATCGCTCTACATACCTCAACACCCGTAGGCGTACCGTTATATATAACTCTACCCGCTATTTTTTGTGCCGAGTATATAAGCGAAGAATTTTCAGTATAGTCATTTTTATTAGCCATAATAGTTACAGTAAGCTGACCTTCTAACGAAGCGACTACTTTTTGCATTTCTTCTATGTTTTTACAAGAAACGATCATAGAAAATGGTCCAAAAACTTCATCTGACATATCCTTATTAGCTAAGAAATCAGAAGCATTTATTTTCGCCAAAATAGAACCTTTATTGTCATACGAAACCTCCGAAGATTTATGTAGAACCTCTACTGTCGAAGAAGATAATATTTTAGTCGAATTAGAATCGAAATTATCAGAAATACCTTTGTTAAGCATGCAGCTACCCTTTACTTTTGCCATATTACTAGCCAATTCTTTTGCGAATTCATTTAATGAATCGCTCTGAACGCCTATTATAATACCAGGATTGGTACAAAACTGCCCAACACCCATAGTAATAGAGTTAGAATAAGTCGCAGCCAAATCTTTTGCATTATCTTTAAGCTTACTTGGCATCAGCAAAACAGGATTAACACTTCCCATTTCTGCGTACACAGGTATAGGTTCCTTACGTGTTTGTGCCAAGTCGTACAGTGCTTTACCTCCTTTTATAGAACCCGTAAAACCAACAGCTTTTATGCTAGGATGCATCACCAAAGCAGTCCCAACAGAATAATCTTTACTATTAAGACTCGAAAAAACTCCCTCAGGCATATTAGTCTTTTTAGCAGCCGAAACTATAGCTCCTGCAACTAACGAATTGGTACCCAAATGTGACTCGTGAGCCTTTACTATAACCGTACATCCCGAAGCTAGTGCCGAAGCCGTATCTCCACCTGCTGTAGAAAACGCCAAAGGGAAATTACTAGCCGTAAAAACTACTACAGGACCTATAGCCGTATTTATTTTTCTAAGATCAGGTTTAGGAATAGGTGTTCTATCTGGTATAGCCGTTTCTATTTTAGCATCTACCCACGATCCTTCTCTCAATAAAGCAGCAAACGCTCTCAATTGACCACAAGTCCTACCTCTTTCACCTTCTAGCCTACCTTGTGGAAGCCCAGATTCTAACATAGCTCGGTCTATAAGTTTAGACTCTAAAGCCTCTATCTCCCCTGCTATAGCTTCCAGAAATTCAGCTCTCTTTACTCCTGATATTTTAGAATAAACATCGAATGCTTTTACCGATTTTTCTACAGCTAAGTTTATCTCTTCACTAGTTGCTGATATAAACTCACCCTCTAATTCTTGTTGATTATCGACTCTTATAGCTTTGATAGATTCGTTACCTAATGCCGATAACTGAAAACCTATAGTGTTTTGTCCTTTGATCATACCGTTACAGTTTCTAAATTCATATAATTAAGTAAAGTAGGTCTTGTTGCTACTCCTTTATTTATTATGTCTAAAACTCTTTTACGTTCGGCACCTTCCAAAGGCAATCTTGGAGCTCTTACATTTTCGGTCCCTATACCTGTAGCTACTTCTGCTAGCTTTATGTTCTGAACTAACAAAGAGTTTATGTCTAGCTCTAACAAAGGCAAATACCAGCGATATATATCTAAAGCCTCTTGTATTCTACCTGCTTTTTGCAATTTATATATGGCAACAGTCTCCTTAGGGAATGCACATACTAAGCCCGAAACCCATCCGTCAGCTCCCATCAAAAGAGTCTCTAAAGCAAGCGTGTCAACACCTCCTAATATCTTCAATCTATTCCCAAAACGATTTTTAATCCTTGTAACATTCGAAATATCTCTGGTCGATTCTTTTACTGCTTGTATATTGTCGTATTGTAATAATTCTTCAAACATATCTAGAGTAACCTCTATTTTATAATCAACAGGATTATTGTAAATCATGATAGGTAAATCAGTACTTTTAGCCGTTTCCGCAAAAAATGTAACAGTTTCTTTGTCGGTAGCATTATACCTCATAGGAGGTAACATCATAAGCCCACTAGCTCCATCTTCCTTAGCTATACGAGCAGCTTCTATAGCTCCTTTGGTAGTTTGCTCCGCTATATTCATTATCACAGGAACTTTACCCGCAACTATTCTTACTGTCTCTCTTACCAGAGTTCTTTTTTCTTCAGGAGTAATAGAACTAGCTTCTCCCAGAGTTCCCCCTAAGACTATACCGTCTACACCTGCTTCTAATTGTGCTTGTATGTTTTTTTTAAACATTACCAAATCTAACTCGTCGTTATCGGTGAATTTGGTAGTAACCGCTGGGTATACCCCTGTCCAATTTACTTTCATGTCTTTTGACTTTAATTTGTTTATATGATTCAAATATATGACAGTTTATGTCAAAACGACAATAATTAGTGTTTTTTTTGGGTAATTATTCATTAAAACAATGCCAGTAGTGTGGAATAACATTTTATTTGTTTATTGTTTTACGTTTTTAGTGTATTTGTTTGTTTTTATGGGTGAGGATTTTACGACTTGTTTTAGAATAATAATATTATAGAGTCATCTAACCTCATAAATAACAATAATATAATACTATGTTGTTTTGTGTCTTTATACGATATAAACAGCCAAATGGTATTAAAATAATAATTATAAAAACAAAAGATGGTAGCTATGTGAAAATGAAAATAACTAGTTATTACAAAGATTCTCCTGAAAACCCTACAGATTATACTGCTGTAACAGGTAGGTTCTATAGCTTCAAATACGTATTTCAAGACAACGGGACTAAGGTTTTTTAGTCAAAAAAAACATATTAGGGTAGTTTTTTTGATTTTAAACCTCAACTGTATATTATTTACAGTTGAGATTTTGATTTTTGTGATATTTCTAAAAATATTTTTTAATGTATATAAAGTAAAAACAAACTGCTGTTTAAGCCCCTAAAATAGTCATACTTAATTCTATAATAAAAACATTAACTTTATATTATGGAAACTACAAAAAAACAGTACACGACGGAGTATAAACTCAAATTGATAAAAGAATGTGCAACTCATGGAGTTGTAAAG
>JABSPL010000126.1 GCA_013215105.1 Flavobacteriaceae bacterium | reverse complement strand
CATACATACATACATACATACATACATACATATACATACATACATACATACATAGATAGATATTAACTAGAGCTAATTACTAAAGACTAACAATCAATATTTAGCACCCTATCTTGTTTCTTAGCTTGTTCATCCATTTTGGTTCCTACACCTATAACCATACCTATAGACAAGCCTACATCTATAAAACCCATATTACCAATTGAAAAACCAAAAACGACTCCCAAAGGCAAACCAAACATAGACATACCAAGTACCATCCACATATTCCTATAATGGTTTTTTACTACTAATTTAAGCTCTTTTTCTAGGTATTTCAGAGTTTCACACTGTATCTTCTTCAGTAGTTTTATTAACTCTTTATCGGTTCCTTCGAACGAGTTAAAAGTAACTATATCTACACTTATACTTTGTGTATGTTTTTTATCAATCCCTCTAGTATTAATGGCAGTTATCAGCTTATAAAGGTTATTAATAGCCTTTGACAACTTAACATTCTCTGTATTTCTTTTTTTTACTATATTTTATATTTTCATATTTTTATTTTAAGAATACTATCATGTTTTATCATCCAACGCTTTTGGTTAGCCGTTTTTTTTTAAGAACTCTAGTCTTTTAGTGCACCATGCCCTCTTCCATCTTCTAATAAACCACTGTTTTGAGTGTGCAATCTGTTTCCATTATCATCTAACACCACAAACACAGGAAAGCCAAAACTCTGAGGAAAGCCAAGATTAACTAATACATCTTCGCTTTTATTTCCTCTACTATAATTAAGATGATAAACTACATAGTTATATCTCATAGCTGTATGTAGAACCTCGTCTCCTTTTACCTTCTTATCGAAAGCTATACACCAGTTACCTCCTATCTGTAGCATAACGTGTTTTCCTTGGTTTTTAGCCAACTTAACAGCCGTTTCTATCTCTAGCTTCGCATAATCTACAGGGTTGTATAGTTTGTTTGTTTTATGTGATCGTTGAGCAAAGGATACTGTAGTAAATACTATAGTTAGTATTAGTAATATTTTTTCCGTTTTTGTTTGATTTTTTAATTGTTATACATCCAAATCTACGGTAACTTTGTTAATTAAGTGGATTAATACTGTTTTTTTTTTTGATTAAACAGTGTAATAGTAAATAGTTTAGTACAACTTATATGTTAGCTATATTGGTTACTGAAGTACTGTATTTATGTGGATAAATATAGATTAAGCATATGTTAAAAAACAAACCAGCCATCTTATTCTTCCGAATAAGATGGCTGGTTTTAATTAATTATAAAGTGCTTTTTATTTATTTTAAAAAGTGTTTTATTATTATCTACCGTCATTTATTGAATCATCGATGAAATCATTAGCATCTATTTCAATTTGAGGTATCTTTAAATAGAATTTTTTATCATCTACTTCTAAACTACTAAAAATCTATGGTTACCTGTTCTGGTAATCCCTCTTCTAAGCCTCTTAGCATCGAACCATTTAAATCCATTCAAACAGGAGTAGTATTTTCATACTTCATTTCTTTACATTAAAGAAGACCAAATCAAATCTTTATTATATTTAAAATTTCATCTTTTTAAAACTATAAAAGAGTATATCCAAATATTATAGAAATCATTTTATAATCAGACGTCAAATTGATAGCCTCTAAAATTTTCTTAGAAGGTACATATCTTAATTCTAAGCTATATTTATTTTTATATTTACACCCTATTCCCACAGATGAATTAATACCTGACCCTACATTCAAAGTTTTCAGATAAGACCCATCTGACCTAGTAACTTTAAGCACCTCTCCTGAGCTATAGTCATGTGAAACAGATGCATTTAAAAACATCTTAAAGTCTTCATTAAAAAACATATAATATCTAAGCCCTACAGACAATTCAATAGGAGTATAATCTATTTTAGTAATATACTTCCCTCCTGACACTTCGCGTGATATCATAGTTTTTTCAAAATTCAAAGGAGTATAACTAAGTTCAAACATTATTGACCATTTATTATCATAATAAGGTAAAATAAATTCAGCTTCAATACCAAAACTAAAATTAGTTTTACTTCCAAGATCAACATTAAAATAACTATCGGGATACCCAATAAATAATGAAGAGTTATTTACACGAGGTCTTATATTTAAATTAAATAAATCTTTTTTATGTTTATCTAATTCACTTACATAATTTGAGTTTTTACACTTATTATATTTCTCTATAATTTTAATCAAAGAAGCCTTAGTATATCTTACTTTTTTAAAATTATAATTATCGAGTAAAGAACATTTTAGGTCATTATACAATTGCTGTCTAAATAGATTATTCTTTGCTATTCTACTTTCCTTATACATATAGCTTTTAAAAACCAATTGTTTTATTTCCTTAGATTTATCTAGGCTATAGAAATACCTAGTTAAATCAGAATCTTTGTACATATATAAATTAGCTTGTCCTTCAATCAAAACTTCCAGAAACAATTCTTCTTTCTTAAATACAGCATCTCTATGCTTACTCAAACGACCTATGACACTACTAGATCTATCTATATTTACATTACTTTTTATATACTTAGAATTATTATAAATCTCAAATTCTTTTATATTTTCAATTTCTATTTTATTAGGTTCACTATTTTCCAACAATTTATATTCAAAAATATTAGAGTTTTTTTTCCAATTAGCATATTTTATAAAACATTCGACTCTCTCATTTAGATCATTAACATAATATCCCTTTTTAAAAGATATTTGAGAATGACATTTGAAAGATATTAGCGCAATTATAGTGATAAATAATATATTTTTCATTGAGTTTAATTTGAATTTGATCGCAAATATAAACCTTTATATATTAAAAATATACAAATAAAATTAAAAAAACTAATAATCAGAACAAACATATCAAAAAAACAGAATCATTACTTCAATTACAAAGATAGTTATATCGAAAAAAGCCTACTTATTAATTAAAATAAGTAGGCTTTTAAAACTATATAGTTACAATACTAATATTCGTCCTCCAAGAACCCTGTTCTTTTATGACCTACTAAAAATATTACATCTCCGTAATCAAATACTATTTTCATACTTATAGCATCCACAACATGTCCTCCTTTAGACTCTCCTCCATCTTTCACTATCTTACCTTCAGTAATAATAACTTTAGATCCATCAATAAGGTTTTCAACTTGCCCTTCCTCATAGACAACACCTTCTTTTTCCTCTACTACCGATTTGAGTTCTCCTGTAGCCAAATCAACAGTAAGCTTTGATTTTATCCACCAAGCTTCTTTATGATCATCTATCCACATAGTATTATCATCAGCCGCTGTGTTATATGTAAAATGTAAAGTAGGACCTACTTTCACATCATCCATATTAATTGTACCATCAGCATTAGCACCGTAAGTAGTCACAAACCAGTCTCCTGCATAAGCTTCTACAACTGTCCCTCCTGGATCTAAATCTCCTCCTTCGTCACACGACATTACTGAAAACATTAAAAATGCTATTAACAGTATATTTTTTATATTTTTTATATATTTCATCTTAATATTAATTTACTTGTGTTAAATGAATTTTAAATAAATAGCCAAAAGACCATTCAGTTTCAATATCTATAGTTTTAGCAACAGGATCAACTACAACTGATAAGATATCACAATCGCCACCCCAGTTATCATTACTAAAAGTATTAGAGGTGAACGTCCCTGAAGATATATCTGGCATATTGATTATAGCTCCTGACGAAATATAATTTGTCCCATATCCACTTCCTATATTATACCATCCTCCAATACCATCGGATAATTCATATACTCCTTCTGAGTTTTTCCAGATATAAACATATTCAAGACCAGTTCTAAGACTACCTCGTTCAATATCTGCAACATAAACACCTTCTAAGCTATTCACTAAATCTCCAGTATTAGAAACTATCACCTTACGAGAAGATGACCCTAAATAACCTTCAGAGTTTTCAGCAGAATACTGAACTGTATATTCATCCGCTACAGAAGTATTCAAAGTAGCCTCTCCTTTGTAAACTCCTGAACCCGTTACAGTAACTTCTATTTCATTATCTCCTTCAAAAGCAGTTACTCCTGGATCAACAAACTCGCTTCCTACTGGTATAATAATCGTTTTTTCTCCCAACATCTCAAATGTAGGGAATATTGTAACTCCTGAAACATCTGCTGTCTCAACATCTTTACAATTAACTAAGCATATAGCTATATATGCAAGTATAAGTATTTTTTTCATTTTTAAATTGTTTTAAAATTATTTCCACCACATTGCATCCGTTACCTTTGTAGGATCAGGAGAATTAGGATTACGTGTTATTTCTGAATTAGGAAGCGGTAAACGTTGAGGGAAAACTCCTCCTGTAGTTCCTACTATTGAATAAGTAAACTCCCCTGGTATATAAGAAGGGTCATCTCCTCTCACATCAGATATTTTAGGGTAACCTGTTCTTAATTGCTCTATAAAAGACTCAAAACCATTACCAGGATAACTAGTAACCCATTTTTGAACTATTATACTTTCAATTTTCTCTTCATCTGTTCCTCCTACAGGAAACTCATATGCTCCTCCTGCTGCAACAAAACTTGTTCCGTCTAATTCTTCTATTACAGTAAATTTATCAGCATCAAAAACTGGATTTTTCTTAAAACTAGCTATAACACCTTCGTCATATTTAGCTTTAGCTCCAGCTCCACCTTTATATCTGGTTAAAGCTTCTGCTTGTAAAAAGAAACTTTCTGCTTTACTTATAAAATAAACAGCAGTCAAAGGGCTCAAATTAGCAAGAGCAATAGTAGTTTGATCCACATCTTTAGCCTCTAGATACTGTCCTTGTAAAAGAGCTATTTTACCTGGCTCATAAATAGATCCTATTCTAGGATCAGAGTTTGCATCCAAAAACGAATGTAAAGTATTACTTGCTCTTAAGTTAGTAGAAGTATTTAATTGTCTAATATTTGATTCGTAAAGAGGATTACTCTTGTTAGCTTCATCTAGATACTGAGACATACCTGCATCTACATCTAAGAAAGATACTCCGCTATCTAAAAGAGCATTAATACCGCTAGAAGCTACCGCGCTTCTTACATTAGACTGTCTTAGGTATATTTTAAGTTTAAGAGTATTTGCAAAAGCTATCCAATTATCCATATTTCCTCCAAAAACAAAATCGTCTTGAGCAGGAGCTACTCCCATAGATGTAGATAAATCTTTAGCTAAAGCCTCATCCAAATCTATTATCATCGAATTGTAAACTTCCTCTTGAGTATCATATGCTGGAGATAATGTATTTACATCATTTGCTTCCAAATAAGGTATATCTCCATATAAATCAGTAAGTATCTGAGAAGCATAAACTTCTAATACTGTAGTTAATAAGTAATAGTTCCAGTTTTCTTGAGATTCAGCATTAGCTTTTATATTACGTACATCAGCTAAAGCATCATACATATTAGCCCACCCACTTTCAACTGCTCCAGAAGTAGAAGTAACATTGTATTGTTCAAATGACTTGTACTGAGAAGCTGTATTACCTTGAGCGTATATTTGACTCCACATACCTCCTAATATAGCATAGTAAGCATCTTGTGTAGTCGCTATCCCTGATATTGCTACTGGCAATTCTGCCTGTAATGTAACCTGATCAGGAGATAATGAATCCGGATCTGTATTTATGTCTAATTGATCTTCACAAGATACAAGTGAAGTAACCAAAAAGACCAACAATATATATATTGATTTTTTCATTTTTATATGTTTTTTTTATTAAAATTTAATTTTTAGAGAAACTCCATAAGTTCTTTGAGCAGGATTACCTGCAAACTCACCAAAGTCACTAGACACTCCTGTTCCATAAGTAGAAACTTCCGGATCTACATAAGGATTTTCATCTGGGGTCCACAAAAACAAGTTTCTTCCATAAACTCCTAAGGTAACTCTATCTAGCTTAAGCTTATTTATAGTAGCTGTAGGCAATGAATAAGAAAGAGAAACATCTCTAAGTCTTACAAAAGTTTTATCTATAAGATCAGATTCCTCTATTGCAGGGTTACTAGAACCATAGAATGATGTTATATTATCGAAAGAAACTGCTGTTGTATTTTCAACATATGTAGCATCCGCATCTGGGGTAGCAACATAATCAGTAACATCTACAACAGAATTAGGTACTATAAAAGTATTTCTATCATTATATGCAGTATATAAAGAACTACCTACAAACTTAGTCAATCTAGAAGTGTATGAATACATTTCCCCACCTTGTTTCCAATCTAAAGAGAATCCTAATTTGAATCCTTTATATTTAAAAGTATTCTTTAATCCCATTACAAAATCTCTCTGAGAACCTCCTATTATAGACTCCTCATCTTCTTGAGTATAGAACCCTGTAGAAGCATCAACAATATACTGCCCAGAATCTGTTTTAGCTGCTTTTCTCATTTTGAAAACACCTATAGCTTCTCCTTTCACCGCATACATACTGATTCCATAACCTCCATTAAGATATATTTCATCTAAACCATCTACCACACCTGTTACTTCATTTTTATTTTTAGTAAACGTATAGTCTACATTCCAAGTAAAGTTTTCGGTTTGAACAGGAACAGCACTTATTAGTAGCTCTATACCTTTATTATTCAAATCCAAAAAGTTACCTGTTATAGAAGAATAACCAGTACTTCTTGGCAAAGGTCTAGAAGTTATAACACCCTTACTATCTTTATTATATACAGAAGCATCTACTATCAACCTTTTGTTAAACATAGAAAACTCAGCTCCTATTTCAAATTCTGTAGTAAACTCAGGCTCTATATCAGCATTACCAATAAGAGATGATAACTCGAATGAATTAATACCATTTATAGGGAACTGTATGCTACCAAAACTACCAGAATTGAATCCTTGAATCATCGTTGAACTTGTCTGATAAGCAGCTGCTCCTTTTCCTACTTTAGCTAAAGCTGTTCTAACCTTAAGGAAAGTTTCACCATTATCTATAGCTATATAGCTTAAAGATGCTGAAGGATAAAAATAAGAATTCTTAGGCGCTAACAAAGTAGATGACATATCGTTTCTACCCGTAAGGTTCAAGAATATTTTATCTTGATAAGCTAAGCTCAAAACTCCAAAAACACCAGTTTCTCTTTTCAAATAATCACTCTGACCTACACTAGGAGTAACTCCACTATTTGTTATTTCATAATAGTTATCTACATCTAAATCAGTAACTGAAACAGACAAAGAAGAATATTGCCATTCGTTATAATTGAAACCTAAGTTTGCATCCAAAACAAGATCTTCCGTTATACTTTTGTTATACGATAAGTTTAAAAAAGTATCGTACTCTATGTTCTGAGACACTAATTGAGAAACCCCTCCTGTAACTCCGTTTGCAGAGAAATAATCCTGAGAAGAACCTTCTATATATTCTACTTTAGCACCATATGATTTTATATTTCTGTTAGAAATATCACCAGCTACTTGCAAAGAAGCAGTAAGCCCTGGTGCTAAATTATAAGACAAATTAACATTACCGTAAAATCTATTTGTTTTTATTTTATTTCCATTATTTTTAATAGACCAGTATGGGTTTGCAGAATAAGGAGTATAATAATACGAATTTGTATTATATATATTATTTTGATCTTCTAAATCTACGATACTCACACTTACAGGTATTTGCAATAACTCCTGCATAGTAGAATTACCAAAATCAGAAGACCCTTGACCAGCACTAACCGCATTTTGATTTTTAACTACAAGATTAGCTTTAGCTGTTACTGTAAACTTCTCTTCTCTAAGAGATGCAGACAATGAATAAACTCTTTTCTTATAAGTATCAGCTGCTGTAGGTATAACTCCATCCGATTTAGAATCAGTAAAACCTAAAGAGAATAAATACTTATCTCCACCTCCACTTATTCTAGCACTGTTAGTAAAAATATATCCCAAATCGTAGAAATCTCTAACATTGTTCTCTAGGGGAACATTTGCTTTATACTGCTGAGCCCCATTAACTTCTTGACCCCACAATCTTACTTCTCCATTATAAGCCGGACCCCAAGAACCATTTTCATTAGTAGTTCCTAATCCTCCACCAACTGCTGACGAATGATCAAGTCCTGCCCATCCATGTCCAAATTGCTGTTGCAACTTAGGAACTCTTGCAACCTCCAATATATCGTAAGAAGAAGATATCTCTACCTTAGTAGAACCTTGCTTACCCGACTTGGTAGTTATAATTATAGCACCATTAGAAGCTCTTGAACCATACAAAGCTGCTGCTGCAGCTCCTTTAAGAACTGTCATACTCGCTATATTGTTAGGATCTAAATCGTTGATTGCAGTACCTGCATCATAAGAGTTATTACCACTAGAATTCCCTGATGTAGAAGAGTTATTAATAGGAGAACCATCAACTACATACAAAGGTGCATTAGAACCTAAAGTACTAAGTCCTCTAATAACAACTTTGGTAGAAGCTCCTTGTTGGTTTGGAGCAGTAATATCAACACCAGCTATTTTACCAGAAAGACTTTCAAAAGGATTAGATGTAGTTATTTCTGTTATTTCATCGTTTGAAATAGTAGTAGTAGCATAACCTAATGATCTTTTCTGCCTTTTAATACCAAAAGCAGTAACAACAACTTCTTCCAAAGCGTTATCACTAACCAAAGTCACATTATAAGTATTTGCAGAACCTATAGTAACTTCTTTTGTACTCATACCTATATAAGAGAACGTCAATACGCTTCCTTCAGATACTTCGATTGAATAATTACCATCGAAATCGGTAGATGCATTTGTTTGGGTTCCTTTAACTACCACGGTTACACCTGGCAAAGGACCACTTTCATCAGAAACAGTACCTGTAACTGTTTTTTGAGCATACATAAACGATACGCTAAAAAACAACAACGCTAATACTGCTACTTTTTGGGTTAATTTTCTTTTCATTTTATAATTAAGTTTTTGTTAATTTGAGCCAAATATCAGTATTATATATTAAAAAAACTATACTTTTTTAATATATTTTAACATATAGTTTACACTAACCTACTTGTCAACTATTTAGAGTTAATATACATTTAACATAAAACATAAATTTTACACACAAAATATATAATAGCATAAAGGAGCTAGTAATTCTCAAAATTACTAGCTCCTTTGTGCATATTAAACATAAACTTTGTTAATTAATTAACATTAACACTTTTTTAAAACATAAAAATCTGGGCTTAGCTTATTCAAAAACCAAACCCAGATTAGTATTAACTTAATATAAAATTAACTCTTTATTTTACTCTCTTCAAAAGAAGATTACTCTACTATATACCCCTCTTTAACTGACAAATCGTAAGTCATAGTATAATCATCTCCTGACTGAACATTAGTCATATCCCCTATCCTGATAATACCATAATGAACTTTATCTATCATATCGGTTTTATCGTCTTTAGTAGCCAAATTAAGAACTGATCTAGTAACTTTATAGATACATAATTCTCCTTTGGTAAGACTAGCAAATGAAGTATTTCCTGCTACAAAATCACGACTAGCTTGTATCATATCTCCAGCACTGAAATAAGCAGCAGAAGCTTCTGCCTGAGTATCCAAATCTTCATCTGAAGAATCCATAGCTGGAGAAAAACTCATTAGTTCTACACCTGAGTCAACTACAGAAACGAATTCCTCTCCTGGACTATCATTTTTAAACATTATATCTCCACCTGTTTCTCCTGCAGCTATCATAGCACCAGTAGAAAGATCAAGTACACCGAAAGTATACACACTACCTTCACCTACATAACTAGATATAACAGACATATCAGAAGAACCTCCCATATACTGAGAATCTACATCAACCTCTATAGTTTTACTAGAAGTATTAGAACCCGTAGTAGCCGTAAACTTAAAATACACTGTATCGAAAAGACTAGCTCCATAAACATTATCCGAATCATCAAAACTAGTAAAATCTATATTACCTTCATCGTTGGCCAAATCAGTCAAATCCAAAGAAACATAAACTCCATCATTAAGCTTCCACTCTATAGTAATACTTTCAGCAGCTTCTCCGTTAGAATCATATTCTAACTTCGACTCAGCAGTACTCAAAGCAACTACAGTCATATCAGAAACTTTAAAATACTCAGTCACCTTAGCACTAGAAGTATCAACCAACACAAGCCCGTTAGACAAAGTAGTAGTTACTCTCAAGTGATAAGTTCCTGTAAGCCCTGTTTTGTTAGCATTATCGTTAAGATAAGCATATACATCAGCAGCATCTTCGTTATCCTCTGGCTCCACAAAGAAGAAATGATCACCCAAAACAGAAGCACTAAAAGTAGCTGTCGAAGCAACTTCTACATACTCCATTGTAGGCTCATCATCATCGTTCAAAACTACATTACCTCCAGACCTTGAATATTGCTCTACTTCTACCTTAACACCAGCAACAGTAACACCGCTAGCTAAGTTATAAGTAACAGTCAAATCAGCATCAGGCGCTAAGTGATGTATCTTAGAAGTAAGCCCAGATATAGAACCTCCTACACTAGACCCACCTAAGGCGTAATCTTCATTATCTTCACAAGCTACCAGAGAACCTAGCATAAGACCTGTTAAGATTATATTTTTTATATATTTCATTTTATAAATTTTTATATTATATTAATTATCCCAAAATATTTTGGTAGTTAATTTATCTCCACCTATAGCAGAACTAGCTGCTTCGTAGTTATCACCGTTACGTTCAGCCTCATCCTCAGGATAAGTATAACGTACAGGAACCAATCCACCAGCATCAGCATGAGCCGAAGAAGGAGCTGCTAATGCAGGGAAACCAAATACTCTCCACGAAGACCATCCTTCGAAACCTCTAGAATACAAAGCTAACCACTTTTGAGTACCTATAGAATTTTCCCAGTTACCAGCATCGTAAGGTACAGTTGCCAAATAAGCAGCAGAACCACCACCTGTCCAGTAGTCAATAGAAGCAGATATACCACTATTATAATGAGACTCTGCACCTGTTACACCTCCTAAACCTCTCTCAGCTGCTTCAGCTAACAAAAATTCTACTTCAGCATAATCAAATATCAGACCTTCTAAATCTGGAGCGTGAAAAGCTTCTCCCAATTGAGTGAATTCACTATAAGTATTATTAGCACCATAAGGAGCTCCTTCATAAGGAGACACATTACTTTCCATAAAAACACTAGCCCTAGGGTCAGCAGAAGACATTATATCAGTAAAAGTATCAGCTACAAGTAGATCGTGACGACCACTTTGAACCAAATTTTCCCATAATGGGTTAGAATAAGGATCAGAAGAAGTAAAAGCAAAAGCTGCATTATCTCCGTTAGAAGTAAATACTCCTCCCGCAATTGCTTCAGAAACTTTAGTTCCATTTTTTACTCTCATAGCCATTCTTAGTTTCAAAGAATTAGCAAATTTCTTCCAAGAAGAAACCTTTCCATCATATATAAAGTCAGCAGAACCGAAAGAACCTTCATCGGTATCCATCATAGCTATAGCTGCATCTAACTTAATAAACAAAGCTGCATATATCTCAGCATCATCATCATATTTAGGAGCTGAGTTTTCTATATCTAAAGCTTCAGTATATGGAACATCTCCAAAAACATCGACCAAAACATGAAAAGCATATACTTCCAAAATATTAACTACTGCTATTTCATTGTCTTTAGCAGGAACAAGATCAGCTACTAAGCCTTCTTTCTCTACAAGTAAAACTCTATTAGCTTCTTTCAAATCGTTTAATACATCTCTGTACATTATGTTCCAAAAACCTCCTGGAGTATCACGAGAACCGAAGTCATAACTAGCCTCATCAGGATAAGTTGTAGCAGTCCAATATTGAGCCAAGAAATTAAACACATTAGTATTAACATCCTGATCTCTCATTAGTCTAACTAAGTTTCTCTGAGCATTACTATACAAAGTACTCGCTGGTACTACTGTAGCCTTTTTAGGGTCTGTGTTCCAATCACTGAAATCATTATCACATGAGACAGTAAAAACCAGAACAAATATTATTATTATTATTTTTTTCATCATTCGTTTGTTTTATTTAGAATTGTATCTTAAGATTGAAACCTAATTCCTTAACAGCTGGATATGCCCCAGACTGATAACCTTGTATATTACCTGAACTAAGCCCTGCTTCAGGATCAGAGTACGGGGTGTTTTTATGGATTATCCATAAGTTTTTACCCGTTGCAGTAAGAGACACACTAGTCAATTTCATTTTCTCTATGTATTTTTTAGGCACATTATAAGAAAGTGTAACCTCTCTAAGCTTCACATAACTTGCATCGTAAGTATGCGCTGAGTTAGTAGCATGCTTATAACCCCAAGGGTTAGCATAATAATCGGCTCTTACCCTGGTAGTATTAACACTTCCATCAGCATAAACACCTTCAAGAACAGTTCCACCACCAGCAGACAGACTATTTCTTACAGGATTACCTAGGTCGTTAGTAAATACAGTGTTTGCATATACACCCGTAGCATAACCATACCAAGTATCAAGAGAGAATACATCTCCTCCTTTTTTAATATCTATCAAGAAGCTAAAGTTAAAGTTTTTGTATTTGAAAGAGTTATTTACTCCCCCTATCCAGTCTGGGTTTATATTACCTATTATAACTTTTGAACCTGTTTTCTTATAGTAACCATCAGCTCCTACAACTTTATTTCCGCTACCATCATATACATAATCGTAACCTTTTATAGAACCATAAGCTTCACCTACAGTTGCGTTTATAGAAACACCACCTTGTACACTAGCCAACTGTAATTCCTGAACATCATCGTAAAGGCTAACAACTTTATTAGTGTTTTTACTCCAGTTAACATTAACATTCCAGCTAAAGTCTTCTGTTTTTATAGGATTTAAGAACAACCCTAGTTCTATACCTTTGTTAGTCATCTCACCTGCATTAACTACTTTAGAGTTATAACCACTAGCTGTAGAAACAGATACTGACATTATATTGTCTAAAGAACGCTTACTATAAGCCGAGAAGTCTAAACCAAACCTGTTGTTTAAGAATTTCATCTCTAAACCAAGCTCAACTTCTTGAGTTTTCTCATCTTTAATATTTGCATTATTTTTCTTCCCAGGCAAAGAGTATAACGGATTACCTCCCTGATTACCTTCAGAAGTATAAGTATCATACACAGACAATGGAGTTGCAGCGTTTCCTGTACCGGCAAAACCAGCTCTGAACTTACCGAAAGATAAAACCTCAGATTCGAAAAGATTAGAGAATATAACACTAGTAGAAACAGAAGAATAGCTAAATATATTAGCATCTGCTGGTAAAGTAGAAGCTTTTTCAGATCTATAAGTACCCTCTATATAGTAAGTATCATCGTAACCTAAACTAAGATTCCCGAAGTATGAGTTTCTTCCCCATTCTGTCTGATACTCAAGAGGAGAAGCAGAAAGTTCTTTACTATTACTCAAAGTATATAAACCTGGCACAACAAGTCCCCCTGTAGTAGAAGCACTTAGTGTTGATAAATATTTTCTTTCGATAGTAGAACCTATAAGACCTCTTATATTCAATTTACCATCCATTACAGTTTTATCAAAGTTCAAGAAAAAATCGTAGTTATTACTACTATAACTTTTCAATCTTTTAGTATAATTAGAAGTATCTAAACTTCCTATAGCTATTCTCTCTTCTTCAACACTATTATAAGTATCTAAAGTAACTCTAGCCATAGCAGTTAACCAATCGGCTACCTGATAGTTAAGAGCTACATTACCAAACACACGACTTCTTTCGTCAGTTTGAAAATTCTCGTATCTTACCCAGTAAGGATTATCAAAATACAAAGGCTTTGTATCTTCATGACTCGAAGTGTTCCAAGTAATATTCTCTCCTGTAGCGAAATAAGCATCTTTCTGATCTTGTATATCAACATTAACCTGATACCATTGCTTGAATGATTGATTCACGTTAAGCCCATCGTAACCAGTACCGAAACGACCTTTACCTCTAATATTAGTATAAGTAAGCTTAGTACTAAGAGTTAATTTATCATTAAAATTATGAGACGCATTAAAGTCTATTATATTCTTTTTGATAGAACTATTAGGTAAAATCCCTGATTGATTAAAGTTAGTATAACCAAGTCTGTAATTACTATCGTCAGTTGCTCCGTTAAACGAAACACTATTAACAGTAGTTACAGCAGTTTCAAAGAAAGACAAAGGGCTGTTTTTGGCAGCTACCCAAGGAGTTGCCTTTCCATAAGTATCTGCTAACTGAGGATAAAAAGAATCCCATTGATAAACCAGTTTAGTAGGATCGAAAGCACCTCCAAAAGAAGCATCTTCGGTAGAAGGAACTACCAAGTCATCTACCAAATCCCCATCCATATCAACATCGTTAAAATAACCAGTACTACCATAATATGGTCCGTAACCAGCTCCGTAAGAAGTTTGATATTCGGTATAAGTACTTTCATCTATAGTACCGAAAGACATACTTGTGTTAACTGTTATACCTACACCTTGACCTCTTTTACCTTTTTTGGTTGTGATTATTATCACACCATTAGCAGCAGCAGAACCATACAATGCAGAAGCAGCACCACCTTTCAATACATTCACAGACTCTATATCGTCTGGGTTTATATCAGAAGCAGCGTTACCATAATCGTAACCTCCTCGACCTATAGTCTGGTCATCAGTATTAGTATTACCATTATCGATAAGTATACCATCTATAACAAACAATGCTTGATTGTTTCCTGTTAACGATCCGCTACCACGTATAACGACATTGGTAGAACCACCCATAGTACCACTCGACTTTATCTGTACTCCCGATATCTTACCAGATAGAGAGTTTACAAAGTTAGCATCCTTTACGGTAGAAACCTCATCGCCTCCTACTTTTTGAGTAGCATACCCTAGAGATTTTTTATCTCTGGTTATACCCAAAGCTGTAACAACAACTTCATCTAAGGCATTATCAGCAAGCAAAGTCACATTATAAGTATTAGCAGAACCTATAGTAACCTCTTTAGTCCCCATACCAATGTACGAAAACGTCAAGACATCTCCTTCGGAAACTTCTATTGAATAATTACCATCGAAATCGGTCGATGCGTTTGTTTGAGTTCCTTTTACCACGATGGTAACACCTGGCAAAGGACCACTTTCATCAGAAACAGTACCTATCACCGTCTTCTGTGCATACATAAATGATACACTAAAAAACAACAACGCTAATACCGCTACTTTTTGGATTAATTTTCTTTTCATTTTTAATTAAGTTTGTGTTAATTTTAAGCCAAATATACGCAAGGAAAAACTAAATAACCAAGGTTTTTTAAAGTTATTTAACATATTATTCACACCAACCTACTAGTTAGCTATTTGCGTAAAGAGAAAAACACAACAACAAGCGACATAAACATGTAAAACAACAATAAAAATGCAAAATCATTGACTATTTGACGATACACAGACCCACGCAAATAATTAACATCTGTAATTTATGTTAAATTAACTTTAACATAAATTATTTAACAAAAAAAATCTGATTTTAGTCACGAAGACCAAACCCAGATTAACCTAAATTATAAGGTACTACAGTTTTAAAACTGCAACTTTAAATTAAACCCAAACTCCTTAACCGCAGGAGACACCCCCGATTGATAACCTTGTATATTACCCGAACTAAGCCCTGCCTCAGGGTCAGAATACGGAGTGTTTTTATGTATTATCCATAAGTTTTTACCCGTTGCAGTAATACTCAAGCTTGTTAATTTTATCTTATTTATTAATTCTTCAGGAAAACTATACGAAAAAGACAGTTCTCGCAATTTAACATAACTAGCATCATATATATGAGCCGAATTAGGAGCATGACGATAACCTAAAGGATTATCATAAGAATTAAAACTCACCCTAGTATCGTTTTCGCTACCATCTTCACGAACACCTGTAAGAATAACACCTCCTCCGATACCTCTTACAGGATTACCCAAATCGTTAATAAATACAGTTTCGGGATACAAACCAGAAGCATAGCCGTACCAAGTATCTAAAGAGAATATATCGCCTCCTTTTTTGATATCTATCAAGAAACTAAGATTAAAGTTTTTATACCTAAAAGAATTAGTAATCCCACCCATCCAATCAGGGTTAGCATTACCTATTATTTCATTTCTATCAGTTTTAAGCCAATAACCATTATCTCCTATTATTCTATTACCATTGTCGTCATACACATAATCAGTACCTATTATAGAACCATAAGCCTCTCCTTCTGCCGCAACTACAGAAACACCTCCTCGTAAGTCTGTCGAAGAAATATAATGATCCATATCTGTTACTTTATTTATATTCTTACTCCAATTTACATTTATATTCCAATTGAAATTCTTATTATCAATCATATTAGCATACAAAGACAATTCAACACCTTTATTTCTTATTTCTCCATTATTCATGATTCCAGATAAAGAATAACCTGCAGAACTATACGAAAAAGGCACCACATTATCTTTAGTCGTTTTATCATAAACCGACAAATCTAAACCTAATTTGTTTTTAAAAAACAACATTTCCAAACCCAGTTCAAGCTCTTTAGCTTTCTCAGGATCTAAACTATAATCCCTAACAATAACAATATCCGAAGAACCTCCATAAGAAAACCATTCCACCTGGCTCAATTCATAATTATTTAAAATAGCCGCTTGCGAATAAACAGAGCCTTCTACAGAAGAAATACCAAACCTTAACTTAGTAAAAGACAATATATCTGACACAAAAAAGTTAGATAAAACAACAGCTCCCGACAAAGAAGATGACCTAAATTCACTGTGATTATCGGGTAATAACTTTTCAATTATCCCAGAACCTTCTATATAATAAGTATCATCGTAACTTATATTAAAATTAGCGAAATAAGAGTTTTTATCAGAATCGTACTCCGAGCTACTTGCATTCAATCCATATTGACTATTACTAAAAGAATACAACCCTGGTAAAACCAAACCTCCAACAGTAGAGATATAATCAATAGAATTATATTTCCTAGATAGACTAGACCCTACAACCCCCATCAAACCTAATTTATTGTCAAGAAATCTTTTATCAAAATTCAAGAAGAAATCATAATTCTCACCTCTATACTTCCTTAGAGTTTCCTTATAACCAGATGACATAACACCACCTATAGCCACCCTCTCTTCTTGTGAATATTTATAAGAATCCAAACTAAACCTAGCCTTAGCACTAAGCCAATCAGTCACTTTATAATCAAGAGAAAAATACCCAAACAAGCGATTTCTTTCATCTACTTCATAGCTATTATACCTCATCCAATAAGGATTATCGAAATATCTAGGTGTCAAATCGGTATAATTTTTAGCATTCCAAGTAATATTATCACCAGTAGCAAGATAAGCATCTTTCTGATATTGAATATCGACATTGACCTGATAAAACTGCCTAAACGACTCATTAACATTTAGGCTACTAGAACCTGTACCTGAACGTCCTTCCCCCTTAACATTAGAATAAGTAAGCTTAGTACTAAAAGTTAATCTATCATCAATTTTATTAGAAATATAAAAATCTATAATATTCTTTTTCAAGGAACTATTAGGAAGAATCCCCGCCTGATTAAAATTAGTATAACCTACCTTATAATTACTTTTATCAGTAACCCCATCGAAAGAAACACTGTTAACCAAAGTCACAGCTGTTTCAAAAAACGTAAGAGGATTATTTTCGGCAGCCTCCCAAGGAGTAGCGACACCGTAAGTACCTTTTAACTGAGGATAAAACGAATCCCACTGATAAACCATCAAACTAGGATTGAAAGCAGTTCCGAAAGAAGCTGACTCATCAGAAAGAACTACCAAATAGCTAACAGTATCTCCATCCATATCTATATTATTAAAATGACTATCACCATAAAAATTCCAACCATAACCAGCTCCATAAGAGGTCTGATACTTAGCATAAGTACTTTTATCTACAACACCAAAAGACATATTAGAGTTAACAGTTATACCCAAACCCTTGCTCTTCTTTCCTTTTTTGGTTGTTATCATCACCACTCCATTAACCCCTTCGGAACCATACAGAGCAAAAGCAGCACCTCCTTTTAATACACTTATAGATTCTATATCTTCTTGGTTAATATCAGAAGTAGCATTACCATAATCATAACCTCCATTGCCCGATTGTTGACTGTGAGAATTAAAATTACTATTATCCATTATAACTCCATCGACAACAAACAAAGCCTGATTACTCCCCACCAACGAACTATGCCCACGGATAATAATATTGGTAGACCCTCCCATAGTACCACTAGGCTTTATATAAACACCTGAGAGTTTACCTGATAATAAGTTTATAAAGTTAGACCCTTTTATATTATTTATTTCTTCTCCATCAATATTTTGAATAGAATAACCAAGAGTTTTCTTACCTCTGACTAAACTCAAAGCCGTAGTTATATTATTTTCGGACAATTGCTCTAATTCGAGTATTATACCAGTTGAATCTCCATCTGTCATATATAAATAGTTTCTTTTCTCCTTTATCTGCGTTAAAAAACAGAACCATAGCGATGCTATGCTTAGATTTTTTGCCTTGCTAAAGAAAAAAATAATTCTATTTCTTTTATG
>JABSPL010000125.1 GCA_013215105.1 Flavobacteriaceae bacterium | reverse complement strand
TGATTTAGTAGGTATTACATCTAAAATTATAAGTAATTGTGAGGAATTTAGTTTTTTAAGACAAAACAAGGAAGGTTTAAAACTAGCTTATTAACCCTTGTTTAAGATGTCTGAAGGTACTGCGAAACTTGAGTTAATAATCAAAAATGAATTTAGAAAAAATAAAAAATACATTTTTTAAATATTTCAAGGTCTGGTGGATTCCGATTGCATCATATTCTATTCCATTTTTTATATTTCTAATTGGAGGGGTTTTAAAAAGAAACACAATTGTTGATGTTTCTCTAATACTATTTTTTGTAAATATTTTAGGTAATTTAATTTCTGCAATTGTTCAGATTTTCATCAGAAAATGGTACTACTTAATTCCTCAAATAATGATTTCAGGGTTTTTATTTGTTTTTGTTTCAATCATTTTTATTTTTTCACCACCAGATTATTACGGAGCTAATAAAGTAATCCCTAAGAATATTGAGATTTATGAACCAATGGAAACTGAACCTACTGAAAAAGAATTTGAAAACTTTGATTTGGTTTTGGTTTCAGATTTCCAACCTGGAATTTACACGTACTTTACGGATTATAAACCGACAGAAATAGGTGGTTTTTACATAAAAGCATTTGAAATAACTTCTAACGATCATTTATCAGCAGAAAGAATGAAAGTTCGGTCAAAAGTTAAAGTAGAAAACCTTGTATCTAAATTATATTCAGGAGAATTTACGATTTACGAAGGTTCTTGGGGAGATAAATATGGAGCTAAAATCGAATTATGGTTTGAGCCTTCTAACGGAAATGAAGATTATAAAATAACCGAAAGAAATTATGTTGTTGAAGGTTGGATGAGATAAAAAAACTACCTACAACAAGGCACACGCCATAGGAGAAGTAGATTAGGAATGTAACTCCCCCACGGATCATATGCTAACCATTATCAACAACATGAAAAATATAATCTTAATAATTATGCTTTTACTTTTTAATTCGACTTTTGTCTTTTCTCAAGACATAATAGTAGAATTAAATGGATTTAAATTACGCCAATTTAATGAGGCTGTAAAAAACGAATTCGGAAAACCTGTTCATACAACTAATTTCGATGATGGATTTATAGCGGAAATTTACTCAATTAAACCCGACAGTAGTGCTTATGTGGTTTTCGAATATCCTAATTGGAATAAAGAAATCATATTTTCAATCCAAATATATGGTGCTTTTAAAGATATATATCCAAAGTTTAAAGGAATAACAATGGGGATTTCGGAAAATGAACTAATCGAAATAGTAGGAAAACCATCAACATCAAAAGATATTGGGGATTATGGGAAAGTACTCGAATATAAAAAAACTAATTATTCATTTGAAATAAATAAAAAAGGTAAATTATCGAGTATAAAAATAGTTGACAACTTTGATGAAATGTTCCCTAATCCGAATACAGAAAAGATTCCTGATTTTAATACTATCAAGGAAATTTTAGAAAGCAATAATCCAAAAATGATTTCCAAAATATTATCAGCAGAAATGGAAATTTATATAAATGGAAAAACTTTGTACTTTAACCATTCATGGGAAAAAGAAATTGATTCGGATATTTCTAACATTTACAATACAATAAATAAGATAATTAAAGGAATTGATAAAATAGACGCTTCTGACGAAAATCAATATGAAGAAAATATTAGATTGACTCTTGGAGAAAACACAAAATATGTTTTGAAATTTAAAACTGATATAAAAATAAAAGAAATTGTTTTAAAATGGGAAAACGGAAAATACGTTATTTGGGAAATAAAAACATAAAGACTGTTGACTAACAACTAAGTATTCGGTGTTCCGATATACCAACGCTAAATATTATTATTGACGAACCCACGCACTGACAACATACTATGGGTATTTCGAGAAGTTTGTTTTGAGTGTATCAATTGATTGGTTGGACTAGATTTTTTTGTTTACTCACTACCTTATTATTAAAAGAGGAGTTCGTGAATCTTTGATTTCTTTTTTCAGCGATGGGAAAAAGTAAAAGAAGGCTTGTATAATCCAATAGTTTTCTCTTATTCATCACAATACAACTCAAAAAAAACAGCTCATATTGTATGAGCTGTTTTAGTGTTTTATCTTCTTCTTCGCTCTCCTCTTTTGGGAGCGGTACCATTATTTTTTTTCTTTTTAAGTTCTGCAAAAAACTCTTGTTTCTTTTTGTTTTTCTCTTTCTCGAACTCTTTTTTCTCCTTAGTACTCATAGCCTTGTCGGTCTGAGGAAAAGGATTGTCTTTTACTAAGTTTATTTTTTTCTTTATAAGTTTTTCTATATCTCTTACAAATACATTTTCTTCTGGTTCGGCTATAGATATAGAAATACCATCTTTACCTGCCCTACCCGACCTACCTATACGGTGGACGTAAGTTTCAGGAATATTAGGAATATCGTAGTTTACAACATATTTAAGCTTATCAATATCGATACCTCTGGCTGCTATATCGGTAGCTACTAACACTCTTAGATTACCCTCTTTGAATTGGCTCAAAGCCTTCTGCCTCTGAGGTTGCGACTTATTACCGTGTATGGCTGCTGCACTTATATCTTTAGCCTGAAGATTTTTAACTATCTTATTAGCTCCGTGTTTAGTTTTAGAAAACAACAAAACCTGATTAAGATCTTGGTCTTTCAGTATATGAGTCAATAAGTCTTTTTTATCGCCTCTATTGGTATAATAAAGGTATTGCTGTATAGTATCAGCAGTAGTAGAAGCAGGGCTCACCTCTACTTTTTTAGGATTATTAAGTATAGTTCTAGAAAGATCTACTATATTGTTAGGCATAGTTGCCGAGAAGAACAAAGACTGTCTTTTTTTAGGAAGTATAGCTATCAGTTTTTTGATATCGTGTACAAAACCCATGTCGAGCATACGGTCAGCCTCGTCCAGAACGAAATATTCTATATGTTTAAGGCTTATAAAGCCTTGGTTTATCAAGTCCAAAAGTCTACCTGGAGTAGCTATAAGAACCTCTACCCCACTACGAATAGCACTAACTTGCGATTGTTGTTTTACTCCTCCAAATATCACTGTATTTCTTGTCCTTGTATATTTCCCGTAAGTAGAAAAGCTATCACCTATCTGTATAGCTAACTCACGAGTAGGAGTTATTATAAGAGCTTTTATCCCCGATCTTTTACCGCTTTTCTGTCCATTGTATATATGTTGCAATATTGGTATAGCAAAAGCTGCTGTCTTACCTGTTCCCGTCTGAGCTATTCCTAATACATCGTTTCTATCTAACATCAAAGGTATAGACTTTGCTTGTATTGGCGTTGCTTTTTCGTATGATGCCTCTTTTAGAGTTTTTAAAATAGGCTCTATTATATTTAAATCTTCAAATTTCATTTTATATTATTTTATTCCTTTCTTTAATAAAAACTACTACAAAAGGAATCAGAGTGCAAATATAGACAAATAACAAGAACTACAACATGAGTTTATTCAAGTATCTAATTAGATATCAATAAAAACCTTCTTTTACTTCAATTAAGTTAAAAAAACTCACTTCTTAACCTTCAAAATCATTTTATAGTTCCTAAAACCATGTTTATCATATAAATTAAATAATTATTTCTTTATATAACCAGAAATCATATAAGATAGCAATAAAGCAACCAGAACCAGATAAGTATAAAATACGGTAGGAATATTGACAATATATCCTTGATAATACCAACCAGAACACAAAGCTCCAAAACCAATGCCTACCTCTAATGCTATATACATTGTAGCTATAGATTTTCCTTTTTGCTTAGGATTACTCAAATCGACAGTCCAAGCGTTAAGAGTAGGAGACAAAACCCCCATAGCCAATCCGTATATGCTCGCCCCCACGCATAAACCTGTAACAGAATTAATATAAGCAATTATAAAAATAGAAATAAGTAACAAACCAAGACCTATAGTGACCATAAGTTTACGGCTATATTTGTCGGAAAGTTTACCTGCTACAAATCTTATAAATAGCGAAAAAACAGTAAATATTATAAAAAACGTTCCTTTGTTTAAAATACCCAAATATTCTGACCATAGAGGTATTAAAGTCAGTATAATACCAAAAGACAGATAAACTATTATGGTTATAAAAGCAGGGTATAGAACTTCTATAGCTATTATGTCGTTTTTGGTTATTTTCAAAGACGAAAGCTTAAATTTTTGTTTGTTAGGTAAAGTTTCTTTTATATTATAAAGACATATAATAGCTATAAAAGCCACCAATGAAGAGCTATAAAACAATATATCGAAAGAATAATATAGTTTTATAAAACTACCAAGAGCAGGACCTAAAGCCAAACCTGAGCTAAAAAACAAGCTTTGAACACCTAAAGCTTCACCCCAACGCTTTTGAGGTATTATGTCGGTAACGTACACCGAAAAACCTGTAGGAGAGAATCCTGTGGAAAACCCGTGTAATAATCGTAGTAATAAAAAGCCTAAAACAGTTGTAAGAATAGGGTATAGACAACTGCAAATAACACATACGACAGCACCTATTATCATTACTGGTTTTCTGCCTATTGTATCTGTAAGTTTTCCGCTAAAAGGCCTAGAAAGACCTGCCGTAAGAGTAAACAAAGCTATTATTAGCCCTATATATTTGTCTCCCCCCAGACTACTAAGGTAAGTAGGGAGTTCGGGGATTAGCATATTGAAACTCATAGAAAAAAACAATGAGCTAATACAAATAAGGATAAACCTAAGAGTATATATGGAGTTTGATTGATTATACATTTATTTTAGAGTATAGGTTTTTAATTATTTCTTGAGTATAGTTCCATATTACCTCAGAACCTCGCCCTATTACTTTTACTCTATCTATTACTTTTTCATAAGATATATTAAACTCTGCCCAAGTACCTCCTTTGTTAGATACATTTTGTAAAACAGGTTCAAATCTGTCCATAGTTTTGGCAAACTTAGCTTCTTTAGTTTCTCCTTTTTCGAATTCTTTCCATAATTCTATAAATTCCTTAAATTGATCTTCGGGTAGAATTCCGAATATACGTTTGGCTGCTATTAATTCTTCTTTGGTGTTACTGTGGTTTTTCTTAGAATCGAAAAGAAAGGTATCTCCTGCATATATTTCGACTAAATCGTGTATTAACAACATTTTCAAAACCTTCAGGGTATCTACTTTTTCGTTAGAATGTTCCAAAAACACTATAGCCATCATACATAAATGCCAACTATGCTCTGCGTCGTTTTCGTTTCTATTGCTGCCAAATAATTTTGTCTTTCTATTTATATATTTTAATTTATCTATCTCTTTGACAAATTCGATTTGTTTTAATAGTTTAGTTGATTTCATTTTGATAATTTTACGCTGCAAATAAAATAAAATATTTCTATTCCTAAAAGGACAAATGCCCCAATATTAAAAAAATATGATTAGAACAAATATAGAGCTACTTCAGTATATAGAAAAACTAAGGAAAGAAAATGATAATAATTCTTTTATTCTTGAGGATTTTTCTCCAAAACACAAATTGATTGTGCAAAACAAAGCTACTTATTATGTATATATAGTCAAAAGTGGTATTGCGAAGTGTTATTTGACTCAAGATACGGGCTCTGACTTTATACAAGAGTTCTTTGGAGAAGGGGAATTGTTTGGAGAAATTGAGACTATTAGTGAAGGCAGTAGCTTTTGTTCTGTAGAGTCTATATCTCGGTTATTTGTATACAAAATACATAAATCTCATTTCTTAGAATTATTAAAAGAAGACAACAAATTCAATAGTATAATACTTAAAACTATGGCTAATAAAATTAGATACAAAGCTATTAGACACTCTCATAACCAGTCCAATTCCATAAAATCTAATATTACAAGACTATATAGTTTATTTCCTTATTTTATTTCAGATATATCTAAACAAGACATATCTAATTATTTAGGTATTAATATACGTAGTTTGAATAGAATATTGAGAGAGATTAATCATTGATTTAATATAAACTAAAAGTAAAAACATCCTTTTAGATAAGGCTATAGCCATAGTAATTTATAATAATATTTCAAAAACCTAAAAATATACCTCTATAGTACATATGCTTTTTATTTAAAAAGTATATATTTGCGTTTCAAACAAAATTTACATGACTTTTTGGGACAGGCTAGCTAGTTTTATACTTAAAAATAGAATCTTAATATTGGCAGTGATCGTATCTATCACTGGTTTTCTGGGTTATAATATCAAATACATGCGTATATCGTACGAGGAAGCTAATATGCTACCCTCGGATCATAGTTTGAATGTAAAATACGATAAGTTTCTCGATATATTCGGAGAGGAAGGTAACCTTATAATAGTAGGAGTAAAAGACGATGCTATATTTGAACTAGAAAAGTTTAACAAATGGTTAGAACTATGTAATAAAATAGAGAATTATTCCGAGATAGAAAACTCTATATCTATAGCTAACCTTACTTTACTCCAAAAAGATGGAGCTAACAAAAAGTTTATACAAAGTAAGTTTATAAACAACAATCCTAAAACTCAATCAGAGGTTGATTTAATAAAAACTACTTTATTTGACAATCTTCCGTTGTATGAGAACTTACTATACAACAAAAAAACAGGAACTCTACAGGCTGCTTTTTATGTAGATAAGGAGATAGTTAACACTAAAAAGAGAAGAGCTTTTATCCTAGATGTTTTTATTCCTATGATAAAAACATTTGAGAAAGATAATGACTTGAATATACATGTTTCGGGTTTACCATATATAAGAACCTTAAATGCCAAAAATATAACCAACGAAATGGGGATATTTTTGGGTTTAGCCGCTTCTGTTACAGCTATTATATTCTTTTTGTTTTTCAGGTCGGTCAGAGCTACGCTTATATCGTTACTAACAGTGACAATAGGAGTAGTATGGGCATTTGGCTTTATGGGATGGTTTAGGTTCGAAATATCGGTACTTACTTCTATATTGCCTCCATTAATTATAGTTATAGGTATTCCTAATGCTATATTTATAATCAATAAATATCAGCAAGAGATAAAAAAGCATAGTGACAAACAAAAATCATTACATACAGTTATATCCAAAATAGGTTTTACAACTTTATTAACCAATATGACTACTGCTTGTGGTTTTGCTGCATTTGCATTTACCAAAAGTCAATTATTAAGTGAATTTGGAATAATAGCTTCTATTAATATAATTGGAATATTCATTTTATCCCTAATAATAATACCTATTAGTTACAGTTTTTTGGCTGTCCCCAAAACCAAACATTTAAAACATTTAGACAAACAATGGATGAAAAACATTGTACGTTGGATGGAAAATATAGTAAGAAACAATAGGTCTAAAATATATATTATAAGTGGAATACTTATAATATTAAGTACAATAGGAGCTTCAAGGCTTAAAATATCGGGAAGTATGTTGGAAGACATGCCCAAATCGGCTGATTTTTTTAAAGATATAAAATTTTTCGAAAGAGAATTTGGAGGTATTATGCCTGTAGAAATATTGGTAAATACCAAAAAGAAAGAAGGAATTTGGAAAAGCAGTACTATCAAAAGAGTCGATAAACTTTCGGATAAAATATCTGAAATACCTTTTTTGACTAAGTCTTTGTCTTATATTAATTTTTTGAAATATTCGAGGCAGGCATATTTTGGAGGAGATAGCAAATACTATAAAGCTCCTAGTTCCCAAGAGAAAAACTTTATATTTAATTATTTCAAAAACTCTGATTCTGAAGGTTTGGAACAATTTAACAGCTATGTAGACTCTACAGGAACTTATTTGAGGATAACAACTTATATAAAAGATGGGCCTTCGGAGCAAATGGAGAACTGTATCAATCAGATAGAAGAAGCTGTAAGTGAAATATTTCCTAACGATAAATACGAAATAGAACTATCAGGAAAAGCTATGGTTTTCTTAGAAGGAACTAATTACTTGATTAAAAATTTATTAGTTTCGTTGACTTTAGCTATAATACTTATATCAATAGCTATGGGAGTAATGTTTAAGTCTAAGGCTATGGTTCTTATCTCGGTAATACCCAATTTGCTACCTTTACTTATAACAGCAGGGCTTATGGGGTATTTTGGAGTACCTTTAAAACCTTCAACCATATTGGTGTTTAGTGTTGCTTTTGGTATATCTGTCGATGATACTATACATTTTCTTGCCAAATTGAAACAAGAATTATCTCATAACGGATGGAATATACACAAGGCAGTCTACGTAGCATTACGAGAGACAGGAGTTAGTATGTTTTACACCTCTATAGTCTTGTTTTTTGGTTTCTTGGTATTTGTAGTTTCTAGTTTTGGAGGAACTCAGGCTTTGGGAAGTTTAGTTTCGGTTACACTTATAATAGCAATGATATCTAATTTACTATTATTACCCGGGCTTATACTTACTTTTAGAAAATATTTAAAACTGAAAAACTAAAATAATTAAAAGTTAAAAAATATCTTTTTAATCTACTACAGATGTAAAATTATTTATATATTTGCAACTGATTAAAAAATAATCACTACATAACAATCATTAAAATAATATTAGCATGTATTTATCATCAGAAGTAAAGAAAAGTATTTTCGCTAAACACGGAAAATCAGACATCGACACAGGAAGTGCAGAAGGACAAATAGGTTTATTCACTCACAGAATATCTCACTTAACTCAGCACCTTAAGAAAAACAGAAAAGACAAAAACACAGAACGTTCTCTTATTTTGTTAGTAGGTAAACGTAGAAGTTTACTTGATTACTTAATCAAGAAAGATGTTTTGAGATATAGAGCTATAATAAAAGAGCTTAATATCAGAAAATAATAAGAAAAGAGGCTTTTGCCTCTTTTTTTTTACCTTAAAATTAAATTTAATATAAATATATTGTATATATTTATACCCAATATAAAATAATTAAGACACAAGATATGATTCCTAAAGTTTTTAAACAAGACATAGACCTAGGAGATGGTAGAACAATCTCGATAGAAACTGGTAAGTTAGCTAAACAAGCTGACGGATCGGTAGTAGTAAGAATGGGTGACACAATGTTGTTGGCAACAGTAGTAGCTGCAACAAGTATAAAGCCTGATATGAACTTCTTGCCACTTACAGTTGACTATAGAGAAAAATTTGCAGCAGCAGGAAGATACCCAGGAGGTTTTTTCAAAAGAGAAGCAAGACCAAGTACTGAAGAGATACTTACAATGAGATTAGTTGATAGAGTTCTAAGACCTTTATTCCCTAGTGACTATCATGCCGAAACACAGGTAATGATACAATTAATGTCTTATGAAAAAGGTACTATGCCTGACGCATTAGCAGCATTAGCAGCATCGGCAGCCATAGCACTTACCGACATACCATTCGAATGCCCAGTATCGGAGGTTCGTGTAGGTAGAATAAACGGAGAGTTTATAGTAAACCCTACAAGAGAGCAACTAGAAGTAGCAGACATAGACCTAATGGTTGGTGCTACTGAAAAGTCGGTTACTATGGTAGAGGGAGAAATGGACGAAGTAGCAGAAGCTGATATGATCGCTGCTATAAAAGTAGCTCACGAGGCTATAAAAATACAATGTAAAGCTCAGGAAGCTTTAGCTGTATTAGCTGGGAAAGTTTTTGAAACTAGAGACTACGAAAAAGAAGCAACTGATGAAGATATAGCAAGTAAAGTAAACGATTTCGCTTACGACAAAATATACGCTATAGCTAAACAAGGTTCTTCTAAAAAAGAAAGAACTGAGAAATTTGGTCAAATAAAAGAAGATTTATTAGCATCTTTTTCTGAAGAAGAATTGGAAGAAAAAGCGGATCTAATAAAAACATATTTTGCTAAAACACACAAAAAAGCAGTTAGAGACCTTACATTGAACGAAGGTTTGAGACTAGACGGACGTCAGACTACTGAGATAAGACCTATCTGGTCAGAAGTAGGATACTTACCATCTACTCACGGTTCGGCAGTGTTTACCAGAGGTGAAACTCAGGCATTAGCAACTGTAACATTAGGAACATCGAGAGAGGCTAGTAAAATAGACTTACCAACTTACGAAGGTGAAGACAATTTCTATTTACACTACAACTTCCCTCCTTTCTGTACAGGAGAAGCAAAGCCATTAAGAGGTACTTCTCGTAGAGAAATAGGTCATGGTAACTTGGCTCAGAGAGCTTTGAAACTAATGATGCCTAGCGATTGTCCTTATACAGTAAGAGTAGTATCAGAAGTATTAGAGTCTAACGGTTCTTCTTCTATGGCTACTGTTTGTGCAGGTACATTGGCTCTTATGGATGCAGGTATTCAATTAATAAGACCAGTTTCGGGTATAGCAATGGGACTTATTGCCGACGAAGAAGCAGGTAACTACGCAGTGCTTTCTGATATCTTAGGAGATGAAGATCACTTAGGAGATATGGACTTCAAGGTAACTGGTACCGAAAAAGGTATTACAGCTTGTCAGATGGACATAAAAGTAAAAGGACTTAGCTACGATGTATTGGAACAGGCTCTTTCGCAAGCAAGAGAAGGAAGGTTACATATATTAGATAAAATAAATGAAACTATTAAAACTCCTAATGCTGAGGTTAAACCAAATGCACCTAAGATAATCAAATTGGAGGTTGCTAAAGAATTTATAGGAGCTATAATAGGTCCTGGAGGAAAAGTAATACAAGAACTACAAGCTAGCACCGAAACTACTATAGTAATAGAAGAAGCTGGAGAAATAGGAGTAGTAGAAATATTAGGAGTAGACCAAGAGAAAATAGATACAGCAATAGCTGCTATCAAAAACTTAACTTTCAAACCTACTGTAGGAGATACTTACAATGGTAAAGTTGTTAAAATATTGGACTTTGGTGCTGTACTAGAAATAGTACCTGGTAAAGAAATGCTTCTTCACGTATCTGAAATGGCATGGGAACGTACCGAAAATGCTGCTGATATATGCAAAGAAGGTGATATGATAGAGGTTAAATATTTAGGACTAGACTCTAGAACTAAAAAACAAAAAATATCTAGAAAAGCTCTTCTTCCTAGACCAGAAAGAAAACCAATCAAAAAGGATTAATTTTTTTGATTTTATAAAGTAAAAAAGCGACTATTTTTAATTAAATAGTCGCTTTTTTTCGTCTATATATAGGAATGAGATGGATTATGGTCATTAAAAAACATTCTTATTATAATTCCGAAAAACCTACTTATTTCTGGAATATTACAAATATACAAAAAAAACCTACCCTACTACATTACAAGTAATTAGCAACAACCTCCCCCTGGAGTACAAGAAATTTCTTCTTGTTTAGGCTCTGGTTCTACTCCACAAGAATCTTTAGCCAAGCAATCGGTATGTTTGTTAGTTAACAAAAAGCTAGTACCGTCAAAGTCTAAACCAAATTTATTTATAGTCTCTCCTTGAAACTCTACTTCTATTTCCAAATCACCAATATTTAATTTATTCTTAGATAATTCTATTATATCGACTAACTTTTCGGGGTGTAATCTGTGGTTATAATCATTGGCATCCCAAAGTTGAAAATTAACGACTTCTTCATTTCTTACAGTTCCACCGCAGTCTATAAAATGTTTGGTTATTTTACCTATTTCGGTTACATGAAAATGCTCTGGCACCAATTCACCGTTAGGTAATTTGAATTCTATTTGCTTTAGTTCTCCTAAAATCTTTACTATTTCTGATAATTTCATAATCTTAAATTTATTTACAATTACTATTCACTTTATTATTAAAAAAGGCATTCAAAACACCTTGTATTTCGTTCCATCGGCTATCGTCTATACAGTAACACACACTAGTACCTTCTACATTACCTTTTATTATACCTATATTTTTAAGTTCTTTCAAATGTTGCGATATAGTAGGCTGAGCCAAATTAACGCTCTTAACTATACTACCGCAAACACAACTTTTATTGTTTATTATATGTTCTAGTATAGCTATCCTAGCAGGATGACCTAGCACTTTGGCTATAGAAGCAATGTTATTTTGTTGTTCTGAAAATTTGTCTTTCTTGGTAATACCCATATCTTTCATTTGTATATTGCAATATTACGATTAACATTTGATATAAAAAAATATTTATAAAAAATTAGCTTATCACTCGCTCAAAATACCCTTAAAAAGGTTAGATTTGTATTTTTAATTATAAAAACACTAAATATGTTTCATAAAAACATAAAACTGGGATTAGCAGCAGCGACAATAGGTTGGGCAGCTTTCGAATTTTACCAAATACACATAGGAAACGGAATTTCAATACTATTATTATCTTCTATTTTTGTATTTTTTTATTTCAAAAACGAATTTCTTTTATTAGCATTCATGAAATTGAGAAAACAAGATTTTAAAGGATCTAACAAATGGTTATCATATATCAAAAAGCCCGAAAGCGCTTTAATACAAAAACAACAAGGTTATTTTTATTATTTACAAGGACTTATGCTTTCGCAAACAAATATGACCAAGTCAGAAAAGTTATTCAAAAAAGCCTTAGAACTAGGATTATCAATGAAGCATGACTTAGCAATGGCAAAGTTAAACTTAGCAGGAATAGCACTTAGTAAACGAAGAAAAAGAGAAGCTACTATGTATTTGACCGAAGCAAAAAAAGACGACAAATACGGAATGCTAAAAGAACAGATAGCAATGATGAAAAAACAAATGAAAAAAATATAAGTACAAAAAAAAGGCTGGTTAATAATTAACCAGCCTTTTTTTTGTACTTATAAATCTTATTACAAAACAGGATTTAAGTTTGATTCTACCGAAGTAGTGTCAAAACCCGAAAACTTACGCATATAATCGGTAATAGAAGTACCAAAAGCATCTCTGAAGTCTCTAGCTCCTCTTCCTTTGAAAAACTCTCTCAACCTTGTTGCTCCTGACAGGTGTGCTGCAGCCAATATACCCGATTCGGTTACTACCACTCCTTTTATTGTCTTACCTGTCCATTTCTTTATTTCCCTTCTTAAAGCCCATTTATTAGCCGAACAAAGAGCTACAAATGCTTTTTCTTGTAATTTAGGGCTTTTCAAAAATTTAAAAGTATCAAATATTTTCAAACTCTTAAGTGTCGATTTACCAAATTGGTATTTACCCAAATAACCTAACCTATTTACTATATGATACCTTCCCCCTGACTCTTTAAAGCCTAAAGCTTCTTTAAAATCGTAAAAGGTATTATCAGCATAAGGACCTTTATAAGCTCCATGTTCTTTATTAAAAGCTTCCTCATCCAAAACAGTGGCAGAAGCAAAACCACTTGAAGTTATCAATAAAGAAGTTGCTATAAAGGTTGTCTTTAAAGTGCTTTTCTTCTTATTTAAAAAATTCAATAATCTCATAATTGACTCGTTTATTATTTAATCGGAGGCAAAAATACAACATTTTATCAGAACTATATTGTGTATTTTATTTAATTTTATTACACTTTAATACAATACTGTAATTATTTAACTGTTTTAAGTGGCTTTTTAACTATATTTACAAATAAAAACAAAATCAAACTTACATACCTTTAACTCAAAAAGCCTAATGTATATAAGCCACTAAGAGACATAATCCATAAAAAGCCGTTTTTAGGCTACTTACATATTTTTTAAAATCATAAAATTGTTATTTATAAATTATAATTGATAAGAAATACCTAATTCTAATCCTGCACTATTATGCCCAGACTTAGGACTACCAAGCCCTGCATTAGAATCATGTCTGAATGTAATTCGAGAATCTATGTGTGTTTTTTTTATTTTAAATAATATTCCAAAACCTATAATATCCGAAAAAGCGAATCCTTTTTTAAGTCTTTCGGTATCTATACCCGAAATCATAGGTCCAATACTTCCTATAAAATAAGCATCCGCAAAACTAACTAACTCATATCTTATTGATAAACCGAAATTCAAAGCATATTCGTTAAAACTTCTATACTTAGTATACTCCTCTCTAAGCTCCAAATAATTGTTATATGTATCTGCTAAATATAATTCTCGTTCAAAAGCTGATATTTAGATGTATATATACTAGGCTCTATTTTAAACTTATTAGTCTCCTTAAATAAATAATCTATTTGAAATTTGATATATTTATTAGAGTAAGAATAATCTTCTTCTTTGTTTAATAGCTTAAATACTTTCGCTCCTCCATAATTTACACCTATTCTTATCTATTTTATCGTTCTGAGAATACAGCCCTGCTGATATTAATAACAAAACGGTAATAATTAAACTGTTTATTTTTTTTATATTATATTTTACACAACCAAGCTAAATAAAAAAAGAGATATTTATATTGAAAAAATACTTTTTTTTACAAATCCTTATGTATTTATAATTCTCAAGGTATTAAGAGCTGTTTTAACGTCATTTATTTTAATAAAAGTAATTATTAATTTTTTTCCTGATTTGGTTTCTTTCTCCTTCATCACAGAACTAGTCCTATTACTATGTACATATTGCAGCATTTTACTAAATACATCTGTTTTATAAAAATCAGACTGAGGATCTTGTATAAAGTAACCTATCATTCTTTTTTTCTTTAAAACAACCTTTTCTAAGCCCGACTTCTTAGCTATCCATTTAAGTCTTACACTGTCTAGTAAAGCCTCTGTAGGTTCAGGTATCTCTCCAAACCTGTCTTTCAAATCTATTTCATATTTGATTAACTCTTCTTCATTCTCTATATTATTAAGAAGATTATACAGTTTTAATCTTTCAGAAACCACGCTAACATAATCGTCTGGTATCATTATTTCTAAGTCTGTATCTATCTGTATGTCCTTTATATAATCATTAACAGTGTCAGATTCTTTATCCTCATATAAGTCCTTAAATTCATTTTCTTTTAACTCCTTTATAGCCTCATTTAATATTTGCTTGTATGTTTCAAAACCTATATCGTTAATGAAACCACTTTGCTCCCCTCCTAAAAGATCTCCAGAGCCTCTTATTTCTAAATCTTTCATCGCTATTTGTAAGCCAGAACCCAAATCGGAAAACAAAACCAAAGCCTCTAATCTTTTTTGAGCCTCAGGAGTTATCATATCCAAAGGTGGACTTATCAAATAACAAAAAGATTGTTTATTGGATCTCCCTACCCTACCCCTCATCTGATGAAGATCAGAAAGTCCAAACCTCTGAGAGTCATTTATGAAAATAGTGTTAGCATTAGGTATATCCAACCCACTCTCTATTATAGTAGTAGACACCAAAACATCAAATTCATGGTTAATAAAACCTAGCAAAAGCTCTTCCATTTTCTTACCTTCCATACGCCCATGAGCAGTCCTTATCTTAGCATCAGGAACCATTCTTTGAAGCATACCTGCCACTTCTTCTATATTTTCTATTCTGTTATTTATAAAAAACACTTGCCCATTTCGACTAAGCTCATAGTCTATAGAGTCACGTATTTGTTCGATATCTAACCTAATTAGACTAGTATCTATAGGCAATCTATTAGGAGGTGGAGTATTTATTATAGACAAATCTCTTGCCGACATCAGTGAAAACTGTAAGGTTCTAGGTATTGGAGTAGCCGTAAGAGTAAGGGTATCTACATTTTCTCTTATAGTTTTTAATTTATCTTTTACCGAAACACCAAATTTCTGTTCCTCATCTATGACAAGTAAACCCAAATCTTTGAATTGAACCGATTTCCCTACCAATTGATGAGTTCCTATAACTATATCGGTTGCCCCTTGCTCTAACGATATCAAAAGTTCTTTTTTATCTTTTGCTTTTCTGAACCTATTAAGATAATCTACAGTTACAGGAAAATCTTTTAATCTTTCTTTAAAAGTCTTATAGTGTTGATACGCCAATATGGTTGTCGGTACTAGTATAGCTACTTGTTTTCCGTTATCTACAGCTTTAAACGCTGCTCTTATAGCTACTTCGGTCTTCCCAAAACCAACATCTCCACAGACTAACCTGTCCATAGGCTGGTCCGATTCCATATCGTTTTTCACATCTTTGGTCGCCTTATACTGGTCAGGTGTATCTTCATAAATAAAGCTAGCTTCCAACCTGTGCTGCATCAATGAATCTTCATTAAAAGCGTATCCTTTTTGTAATTTTCGCTTTGCGTAAAGCTGTATAAGGTCAAATGCTATTTTTTTTACTTTTACTTTTGTTTGCTGTTTTGCTTTCTTCCAAGCAGGTGAACCTAACTTATGCAACTTAGGAATCGTACCTTCCTTTCCATTATATTTAGATATTTTGTATAGAGAATGAATACTAACATACAATATATCTCTATCTCCATATATAAGTTTTATGGCTTCTTGTTGTGCGTTTTCTACATCTATTTTTTGTAAACCCGCAAACTTACCGACTCCATGATCTATATGAGTCACATAATCTCCTATTTTGAGAGCTGTAAGCTCTTTTATACTTAAATTTTGTTTTTGCTTATTATTATTCTTAAGCTTAAATCTATGGTATCTTTCAAAAAACTCATGATCAGTAAAACAGTTTATTTTTAACCCTTCATCTGAAAAACCTTTATATAAAGGACATATTAAAGTCTCAAAATATTTATCTACCCCTTTGTCTTCAAAAACTTCATGAAATATACGTGCTTGTTTTTCATTTAAACAGAAAATATAATTTTTATATCCTTTATCGTAATATTCTTTAAAGTATTCGGCTAACAAATCGAAATTACTAGTAAAAGAAGGTTGAGACGAGCTAAGTGAATTTATTTTACGACTATCTTCACAATTATCAAGACCAAAATAAATAACTTTTTTGTTTTTTAAATCCTTTTCAAACTCTACCTTATTATAAAATAAATCATCTGGCTTACTTCTTTCTATGGGACTATCTATTTTATTATATACGTCCTTAGCCATATCAAAGAACCTATCAAGTTTTGACGATATTTGCTGTCTATTCTTACAAAACACAAGAGAATCATCATTTAGAAACTCCAACAGAGATACTCGTTTTTCTTTTGATATGGTAGTACTCGTATTTGCTGTTATATTAGCTTTTTTTGTTTTTTCTATAGATAGTTGAGTCCCTATATCAAAGGTTCTTATACTTTCTATTTCATCGTCAAAAAACTCTATTCTAAAAGGATTACTATAAGTATATGAAAACACATCTACTATCCCTCCTCTTACCGAAAACTCACCTGGTTGAGACACAAACTCAACTCTGTCAAACTTTAAATCAAATAGCATTTCATTAAGGTCATCTATTTCCAAAACTTCTGCTACAGCCAATGATAAAACCTGATTATTTAACTGTTTTTTACTTATAACCTTTTCGAAAATAGCTTCAGTATAAGTAACTATTATATTATTAGTTTTATTATCGCTTAGGCTTTGTAACACCTTAGACCTAGACAACACATTTGCATTATCTACATCTTCTGTTATATAAGGCTTTTTATATGAATTAGGAAAAAAACTAACATTGTCTTTATCACAAAGAACCTGTAGGTCGTTATAATAAAAAGCAGCTTCTTCTCTATTATCAAAAACCAAAATAATGTTTTTATTTATTTCTTTATACAAGTTCGAAATATAAAAAGACATCTCCGATCCTACTATTTTAGAAACAATTAAACTTTTGGTATCTATATTTTTTATTTCATTATAAACCTCCGACTTCAAAAACTCTCCTTTAATAGACTTTAACAACATAAATGTTTTCTTTTTCTTAATAGAACTAATATTATATTACCTATACCTTACCAACTCTGGCTTATCTCTTCTTTTAAAAGGCTCTTTTATTTTTTCTAGCTTTATTAAACTATCTTTTCCTTTAATTAAATCACCTTTTTTAATATTTAAACTATCTATAGGGTTCATCAAACTATCTATTACTGACTTCTTAGATTCTAATCTAGACATAACTTTTTCATAGATTTTATTGTACAATTCTATTTCTGAAGTGTAATAAAAATTACTTCTATCGAACCTAGCTACATCTATTTTATATTTATTGTATACAAGTACAGAATAAGGTATTATTGTTTTATTATTGTTTTTTTCATAAACGGAAGCCTCTTTAGCTATATATAAATCAACAAGTAAATCAACCATAACACTTTCACTTATCAAGTCTTTTGGCTTTTTATAAATAGTATTACTTTCGCATGATAGTATAATTACAACTATCAATAAACATATTATTTTTTTCATTTTTTATCTATTAAACAAAAGTCTATCCCCTTGTGTTCCTTCTTTTATTTCTCCATTAGAATAAACCAAATTACCATTTACAAAAGTATGAATAACCGAAGCTTCAAATTCTTTGTTTTCAAACGGAGACCAACCACATTTATACATAGTGTTTTCTTTAGTAGCTATCCATTTTTTATTCAAATCGACCAAAACTAAGTCTGCAAAATAACCTTGTTTTATATAACCTCTTTTTTCTATTTTGTATAAAATAGCAGGATTATGGCTGAATTTTTCTACTATCTTTTCTAAAGAAATAACACCTTTTTTATAATATTCTAAAAGCAGAGGTAATGCGTGCTGAACCAAAGGACCTCCACTAGGAGCTTTAGTGTATACATTTTGTTTTTCTTCTAAAGTATGAGGGGCATGGTCAGTAGCTATCACATCAATTCGGTCATCTAACAAGGCTTTCCATAAACCATCTTTATCTTCTTGAGACTTTACTGCAGGGTTCCATTTTATTAAAGTACCTTTTTCTTTATAGTCCTTATCTGTAAAGTGCAAATGATGTACACATACCTCTGCTGTTATTTTCTTTTCACTAAGAGGTATCTTATTATCAAACAATTCGGTCTCTTTGGCTGTTGACAAATGAAACACATGTAACCTTGCTCCTGTCTTTTTGGCTAATTTTATAGCTTGAGACGACGATATATAACAAGCTTCTTCACTTCTTATTTCAGGATGTTTGTCCATAGGTATATCATCTCCATACTTTTCTATATAAGTTTTCAAATTAGCTTTAACTGTAGTTTCATCTTCGCAATGCACAGCTATAAGCATATCTGTACTAGAAAATATTTTTTCTAAAACCTCTTGATTATCAACTAACATACTACCTGTAGAAGAGCCTAGAAACAATTTTATAGCTGCCACATTTTTAGGATTAGTTTTAAGTAACTCTTCCAAATTATCGTTAGTTCCTCCCATCATAAAGGAATAATTAGCTATAGAAGTTTTACTTGCTGTTTCAAACTTTTTAGCTAATTTCTCTTGGCTAGTTGCTTGAGGAAAAGTATTAGGCATCTCTATAAAAGAAGTAATACCTCCAGCAACAGCAGCTCTACTTTCGCTGTGTATATTAGCTTTATGAGTAAGCCCTGGCTCTCTAAAATGAACTTGATCATCTATAGCTCCTGGTAGCAAATGTAAACCTGTAGCATCTATAACCTTTTCCACATCGTTTGACACCTCTATGTTTTCGGAAATTAATTCTATTTTACCTAAATTAATCAAAACATCTGAAACAAAGGATTTTCCTTCATTCACTAAAACTGCATTTTTAATAATTATTTTGCTCATATTAGACCCCTTTTATTTTCATTTTTAAAACACCAAAAACAGCTTCAAATATAATAGAACCATTCATTTTTGATTTACCTTTTTCTCTATCTGTAAATATTATAGACTCTTCTGAAACTCTAAAACCATGTTTCCAAGCTTTAAATTTCATTTCTATTTGAAAGGCATAACCTATAAATTTTATAGAATCCAAATCAATAGTCTCTAAAACCTTTCTTGTATAACACACGAAGCCTGCCGTAGTATCAAATATAGGAATACCTGTAATAAACTTGACATATTTAGATGCCATATATGATAATATCAACCTTTTGAAATCCCAATTTATAACATTTATTTTATTATCTAAATACCTTGAACCTACAACCAAATCACTAATATTTTCTTTACATGGACTTATAATTTTCAATAGATCTTTAGGGTTATGGGAGAAATCGGCATCCATTTCTACAAAATAGTCATATCCCTTTTCTAAACCCCACTTAAGACCATGTATATATGCTGCTCCTAAACCTCTTTTACCTTTCCTTATTTCCAAAAAAAGAGAGCTTTTATATTTATCAGATATCAAACTCTGAACTATTTCAATGGTTCCATCCTCTGAATTATCATCAACAACCAATATATTAACATTTATATTTTGGCTGAAAACGGCTTCTATAATACCCTTAATGTTCTCTTTTTCACAAAGTGTCGGGATTATTACTATAGTATCGGTCATTAATTTTATTTTATAAAATACAAATATAGTAGTTTTTAATAATTTTTACGATAATATAGGAATAAGAAGCTCTATTTATATTAACTTTGTTTATAAATCATTTTTAAAATATGGGTATAGTAACAACTAGAGAATTAGAAAATCAAGATTGGCTGACGTATATAATACTTATAATATTCTTGATTATATTTTTTTTGAAAATAACAAATTATGATTTATTCAAAATAACAATGAACTCACTTATATCTTCGAACAAAAACGTAGATATAACCAAAAAAAACACTTTTAGTTTATATAATATATTAGCCTTCATTTCTAGAACACTTATAGCCTCTATCTTTATCTTAGAACTAACTAAAGACCTTGATATATTCAAACATATAGATCATAAAACTCATTTTTTTAACATCTTTTTAGCTTTCACAACTTACAGGTTAACAAAAACAACAATAGATTCATTAATCATTAATTCATTAGAAAATCAGAAATATAAAGACTTAATATGGAGAAAGATAAGCAATCTTAATGCTATATCTTTTTTAGTATTTCCTATCATAATAATTAATATATATGTCATGAAAAATACATTTATAGTTATAATTTTTGCGACTATATTTATATCCATACTACTTATTGTGAAATTATTAAATACTTTAAGCTCAAATAAAAACATAAAAATAGGGGTTTTATTTTATTTTATTTTGTACCTTTGCACGCTAGAAATAGCGCCCTTATTGATTATTTATAAAACAATAAGATAAAACTTAAAGATAATATTATGAAAGTAAAGTCAATACTTGTATCTCAGCCAGAACCCAAGACAAAAGCCTCTCCATACTTCAATTTATCAGAAAAGCATAAAGTGAAAATTGATTTCAGATCTTTTATACACGTAGAAGCTATCAATTCAAATACACTAAGAGAGCAAAAAATATACCTTAAAGATTTTACTGCTGTAATAATGACTAGCCGAAATGCTATAGATCATTTTTTTAGAGTAGCAGAAGAAATGAAATTTAAGGTTCCTGACGATATGAAATACTTCTGTCAATCAGAGGCCGTAGCTGTTTATTTACAAACTTATATAGTTTACAGAAAGCGTAGGATACATGTAGCAGAGCGTACATTTGATGATTTGGTGAAAATACTTAAAAAGAACACTAGTGAAAAGTTTTTACTACCTTCTTCAGATAAACTAAAGTCTCTTATCCCTGTTTCTTTAGATAAAATAAAAATTAACTGGACTAGATTAGATTTATATAAAACTGTAGAAAGCGACCTAAGTGACTTAACTGATGTTAAATATGATGTTTTGGTGTTTTTTAGTCCTTCAGGAATACAATCATTATTCAAAAACTTTCCTAATTTCAAACAGGATGAAACCAGAATAGCAGTATTTGGAAACTCAACAGTAAAAGCAGCTACAGAAGCTGGATTGAAAATAAATATACAAGCTCCTACAAAGGAATCTCCATCAATGACAATGGCTATAGCTAAATACATAGAGGTATCTAACAAAAGATAAACAAATATTTAAAAAAGGATGTTTTATTTCAATAAACATCCTTTTTAAACTTTCAAAAACACAAGTAAACACATATACTCTACTCATAACTAACACAATAAGTCAAATGCAATAAGCATTTAAATTAAAAGCCTTTAGTATAGACTCTAGTTATAGTGAAAATTTCATTAATCTTTTAAGGTAACAATAACTATAAATGATTAATTGATATTTTTATTATTGACAATAAATAATTAGATTTGCAACATGAATATAAACAAACATATATTATTGATATTACTAGCGGTAATATCTTTTTCGTGCAGTGATTACAGTAAAATACTCAACAAGGGTACTGCTGAGCAGAAGTATAAGATGGCTACTACTAACTACGAGAATCAAGAATACAAAAAAGCCTTAGGTCTTTTTGAAGCTTGTTATTTAAATTACAAAGGTAAACCTCAACAGGAAAGGATCGATTATATGATGGCAACTTCTCACTATAATGAAGAAGATTTTTTACTTTCAGCTTATTATTACGAAAAATTTGTTACTTCTTACCCTAAAAGCACAAAAAGAGAAGAAGCTATGTTTTTATTAGCAAAAAGTCACTCTCTAAATTCGTTAAAATACAATTTAGATCAAGAAGATACAGTAAAGGCTATAGGTTATTTTCAAGAATTCATAAACAAATACCCTGATTCGGACAAGATGGATGAATCTAACAAAATAGTATCAGAGCTACAAGACAAAATAGAAAGAAAGGCCTTAGAAATAGGTAAATTATATTACAAACTAAGTAGATATAAAGCTTCTATAGTTTCTTTAGATAATATGATATTAGACTATTTGGGTACTAAGTACAAAGAAGAAGCTTTGTATTTCAGATTGAAGTCTTCTTATGAACTAGGTATACGAAGTGTTTTCGTCAAAAAAGAAGAAAGAATAAAAAGAGCTTTGGATAGTTATAAAAAACTATTAAAAAATTTCCCTAGTACAATATACTTAAAAGAAGCTAATGAAATGAAGAATAAACTAGAAGAAGAATCGTCAAAGATTAAAACATCATAAATATTTAACTATCAACTATGAATTATAAAAACACAGGAGCAGAAAGCACTACGGTTACATACAATAAGAAAAAAATAGAAGCACCTACTAATAATATTTATGAGGCAATATCTATAATAGCTAAGCGTTCTTCTCAGATAAATGTAGATTTAAAGGATGAATTACTTAGTAAATTAGAGGAATTCGCTACTTATAATGATAATTTAGATGAAATATTTGAAAACAAAGAGCAAGTAGAAGTATCTAAATTTTACGAAAAACTACCTAAACCAACTGCTATAGCAGTAAAAGAATGGTTAGAAGGTAAGATAAGTCATAAGACCAAAGACCAGGAATAGGTCTTGTCTATCCTTAGAGGCAAAAACATTTTATTGGGGATAACCGGAGGTATAGCCGCCTATAAAACCGCCTCTTTGACCAGATTATTTATAAAAGCAGGAGCCAATGTTAAAATAATAATGACACCTGCTTCTAAAGATTTCATAACACCACTTACCTTATCTACTTTATCCAAAAACAAGGTTTTATCCTCTTTTTTTGGATCAGAAGATAAGACTTGGAACAATCATGTAGACTTAGGTCTATGGGCTGACATAATGCTTATAGCTCCGGCAACAGCCAATACTATATCTAAGATGGCTAATGGTGGATGTGACAACTTACTACTAGCTACTTATCTATCAGCCAAATGTCCTGTTTTTGTAGCACCTGCTATGGATTTGGACATGTATATACACCCTAGTGTAGTCAAAAACACACAAACTTTGTCGGGATTTGGTAATACTATAATACCTGCAGAATCAGGAGAATTAGCTAGCGGTCTTGTTGGTGAAGGTAGAATGGCTGAACCAGAAAATATTGTTTGTTTTTTAGAGGAAAGTTTAAAAAATAAACAAATTTTAAATGGTAAAAAAGTATTAATAACAGCTGGACCTACTCACGAAAAAATAGACCCAGTAAGGTTTATAGGTAATCATTCTACGGGTAAAATGGGTTTTGCCTTAGCAGAACAAGCTAGTCTGATGGGAGCTGAAGTAACTCTTATATCGGGGCCTAGTAGTCTTAAGCTAAAAGATTCATCCATAAAAAGAATAGATATTGAAAGTGCTGACGAGATGTTTCTACATACTGAAAAACATTTTAAAGACACTGATATAGCTATTTTTTCGGCCGCTGTCGCTGATTATAAACCTAAACATGTATTTGACAAAAAAATAAAGAAGGAAAACACCGAAATAGACTTTAATAATATAGAGTTAGTCAAAAACATAGATATTTTATCGACTTTAAGTAATAATAAAGACCAACAAATAGTTGTTGGTTTTGCTTTAGAGACTGACAATGAGATAGAAAATGCTATAAGTAAAATAGAACGAAAAAACTTAGACTTTATAGTTTTGAACTCATTAAGGGATAAAGGTTCTGGTTTTGGGACAGATACTAATAAAGTTAGTTTAATAGATAAAAATAAACAAGTAAAAAGTTTACCTTTACTATCTAAAAAAGATGTAGCTATAGAAATATACAAATACATCATCAAAAAAAATAAGATATGAAGGTAAAAGTGTTAGTATTTACGTTTATGTTGTTTGCTAGTTCGGTTATAAATTCTCAGGAACTAAATGCAACAGTTATAGTTTCGGCTTCTAGTTTGAGTATAAAGAACAAAAACACGTTCAATAGACTACAATACAAACTCCGAGAATTTATTAATAAGACTAAATGGACCGAAAACGAAGAGTTTAAGAGCTTTGAGAAGATAAAATGTACATTTGTACTTACGTTAACCAAAGAATCGTTAGGTAATAGTTTTGAAGGAACTCTATTATTAAAATCGACCAGACCTGTTTATAATAGCACTTACAACACTGTTGTTTTGAATCATAAAGACGCAAAAATAACTTTTATTTATAACCAAAGTGATACTTTTAATTATCTTGAAGGTAGGTTTGAGTCTAGTTTAGCATCTATTATATCTTATTATGTTTTCACTATTATAGGACTTGATGCTGATACTTACGAAAATAATGGAGGTATTAAATATCATGAAAAAGCTGGTAAAATAGCACAATTAGCAGAGCAAAACAACTCTTTTGGATGGGAAGCGAATGTAAGTGAAATGAATAGATCGACTATTAACAAACAACTTACAGACGATTTGTTGATTGGGTATAAAAAATCAATTTACAGGTATCATATAGAAGGTTTAGATATGTTAGCTGACAAACAAGAAAAGGCTAAAAACAATATAAAAGAATCTATTTTATTACTAAAGGATATTTTTAATAAAGATGATTCCAAGATATTAACTAGAATGTTCATAGACAACAAAGCCAATGAAATAGTTAAAATATTTGCAGAAGGGCCTAAAGTTAATACAGTCGATTTGGTAAAAACTTTACAAACTATTTCCCAATCGAATAGTAATAAGTGGTTAAAAATAAAATAAAAACTCATAAAATTGTTACAGTCTTTAAAAATAAAAAATTACGCATTAATATCTCAATTATCAGTTGATTTCAGAACTGGTTTATCTACTCTAACAGGAGAAACTGGAGCTGGAAAATCTATAATCTTAGGAGCTTTAGGATTAGTTTTAGGTAAAAGAGCCGAAACCTCATACCTAAAAAACAAAGAAGATAAATGTATTATAGAAGCTGAGTTTTGTATAGGAGAATACGAATTGAATAAGTTTTTTGACGAAAACGACTTAGATTTTGAAGAGAAAACACTGATAAGAAGAGAAATATTACCCAGTGGAAAATCTAGGGCTTTCATCAATGACACACCTGTAAACCTTAGTCAACTTCAAGGTTTGGGTAAAAAACTTGTTGATATACATTCTCAACACCAGACCATGGAGATATCTGAGAGTAATTTTCAGTTTCAGATATTAGATTCTTTGGCCAAAAACAATAAAAAAGTAGAATCCTATAAAAGAGGTTTATCTATATATAGTAAAGTAAAAAAAGAATTAAAAAAATTGAACGAACATAAAGAAGGTTTGTCCAAAGAATATGAATACAATCTTTTTTTATATACCGAACTTGAAGAAGCTAAACTAAAAAAAGGAGAACAAAAAGACTTAGAAGAAAAACTAGAACTTCTTAACAACACCGAAACTATAAGAGAAAACATTGGTTCTTGTTTATCGTTGGGTAATCAAGAAGAGGTAGGACTTATAGCTTCTCTACTCACTTCTAAGGCTAATATTCAGAAAATAAGTAGCTATTCGGACAAATATTCTAAAATATATGACAGATTAGAAAGCGTATATATAGAAACTACTGATATTTTTAATGAATTGGAAGCTGAAAATGAAAATATAGACTTCAATCCTGAGGATTTGGAGAAGCTAAACGACAGATTACAGTTAATATATAATTTGCAAAAGAAACATTTGGTTGACAGTGTGGAATTATTGATAGAGAAAAAAGAAGAATTATCTGTAAAAGTTGACGGAGTAACCAATACTGATGATCAGATAAACAAAAAACAAGTAGAATTAGATAAAATAAAACTAAGACTAGACGAATTATCAACTACAATATCGGCTAACAGAAAAAAAACTATACCTAAGTTAACAAAAGAGTTAGAAAAGCATGTTAGCTATTTGGGTATGGAAGAGGCTAAGTTCAACTTAGAACTAGAAAACACAGTTGAATATTTCAGTAATGGTAAGGATAAATTATCATTTTTATTTTCGGCAAACAAAGGCGGTGCTTTTGGGAAAATAGAAAAAGTAGCCTCTGGAGGTGAATTATCGAGAGTTATGTTGGCTATAAAAACTACTCTTTCGGCTTATAGTAAGCTTCCTACCATAATATTTGATGAAATAGATACAGGTGTTTCTGGTGAAATTTCTAATAAAATAGCAGATGTTATGGCTATTTTGTCAGAAAATATGCAAGTAATGGCTATAACTCACCTTCCGCAGATAGCAGCTAAAGGAAAAGATCATTTTAAGGTATATAAAGAAATAAAAGGAGCTAATACTTACACTAATTTAAAACTTTTAAATAAAGAGGAAAGAGTAAGTGAAATAGCAGAGATGATAGAGGGGAAAAACCCTAGTGAAAGTGCTTTGGCACATGCTAGGCAATTATTGAATTAAAAGACTATATTTGTTAGTTGAAATATATTTTACAAAATAACAAAAATTAAATATGTATAATTTATTAAAAGGTAAAAAAGGAATTATATTCGGAGCATTAGACGAAAACTCTATAGCTTGGAAAACAGCAGAAAGAGCACACGAAGAAGGAGCTACTTTTGTATTAACCAATGCACCTATAGCTATGCGTATGGGAACAATAAACCTGTTAGCAGAGAAAACTGGTTCACAAATAATACCTGCAGACGCTACTAGCGTTGAGGATTTGGAGAACTTAGTAGAGAAATCTATGGAGATATTAGGAGGTAAGATAGACTTCGTATTACATTCTATAGGTATGTCGGTTAACGTAAGAAAGAAAAACCATTATACAGAACAAAATTATGATTTCACTCATAAAGGTTGGGATGTATCAGCAGTTTCGTTTCATAAAGTACTTAGCGTATTGAAGAAAAAAGAAGCTATGAACCAGTGGGGATCGGTAGTGGCACTTACTTATATGGCTGCACAAAGAGTATTTCCTGATTATAACGATATGGCTGATAATAAGGCTTATTTGGAATCTATAGCTCGTAGTTTCGGGTATTTCTTCGGAAGAGATAACAAAGTAAGGGTAAACACTATATCTCAGTCGCCTACTGCAACTACTGCTGGTAAAGGAGTTAAAGGATTTGATGGATTTATAGAATATGCTAACCAAATGTCACCATTAGGAAATGCTTCGGCATTAGAATGTGCTGACTATACTATTACGTTATTTTCTGATTTGACAAGGAAAGTTACTTTACAAAATCTTTTCCACGATGGAGGCTTCTCTAATATGGGAGTTAGCCAAATGGTTATGGAGCATTTTGTAGAGAAGCAAGGAAAGTAGTAGTAGTATTACTATTTAACACATAACAACCTACCTTATATAATATAAGGTAGGTTGTTATGTGTTAAGTTTAACTTTTATAGTAATTACATTTAATCCGTAGTTATATCTCTTTCTTAAATACAATACTTTAAACATAAGCAGAATTCAACCTTTAAATGCAACTTTCTTGGTTAAACAATAATTCTTCCATTTTCTCTATTGGTGTAGCAAAGTTATATCTTTTTCTTGGTCTTTCATTTAATTTAGTTTCTATTTCCTTAATTCTCTCATCAGTTA
>JABSPL010000124.1 GCA_013215105.1 Flavobacteriaceae bacterium | reverse complement strand
AATGTCTTAAAGTGGCTATAGCAATAGGTCTCACCTCTTCCCATATCGAACAGAGAAGTTAAACCTATTAGCGCAGATGGTACTGCCCAAAAGGTGGGAGAGTATGTCGCTGCTTTTCTTTATTAAAAACCTCCAATTACTTATGTAGTTGGAGGTTTTTTTTTGTTATGAACAGTATGCCCCGCTGGGGCATTTGTTGTTTGTAGGGGTTTTGTTGGGGTGGGGTGTAGCACTGCTACACCCGTACTAGGTAATGTTTTATGGTTGTCCTTATTATTATATAGTATTAGTTTTATGTATTATAAACTACTAGCAATATCATTAAAGATACTTGTAAGTTCATCTACGTTTTTATTATTGTTAGACCAGTTACTAAATGCTATTCTTATTGCGTATTCTCCTTTATAGTTGGTAGGAGTCATAAAAACTTTTTGAGTTCCGTTTACCTTATTTAAAAATGTTTCGGTAGAAAAACCCATTATATCTCTTACTTTAAAACAAACTATATTTAGTTTTATTTCTGACAATAATGTAAAATACTCAGAGTTATCTATCCATTGAGCGGTTTTTTCTGCCATTTTGCAATTATTATTTATCATTTCGGATATTCCATCTATTCCATATGCTTGAAAACTAAACCAAATAGGTAAAGCTCTCCATCTTCGGCTATTCTCTGGGGTGAGATTGATATAACTATTTATAGAATTATCTAAGTATGGGGCATCACCGTTTTGAAAAACTTTACTTTGCAATTTTGTGTGTTTGGTGAACTGAAAAGCAGAGTCATAAGGTACATTTAGCCATTTATGAGCATCAATAGTTATAGAATCGGCACTATTCCATCCCTCTAAAAGATATTTATGCTTATTGGAGCAATTAGCAAACCCTCCAAAAGCAGCATCTATGTGCAACCAAAATCCAAATTCTTCTTTTAATTTTTCTAAAGCTAAAAAATCATCAAAATCACCAGTATTTACAGTACCTGCATTGCCTATAACGATACAAGGAACTCCTTTGTTCTCGGATAGTTTTTGTCTTAAAGAATTTACATCTATAGATTCCCTTCCTTTTTTAGTCCCTACAAACTCTACACTTTCCCTGCCTATACCTATTATAGATAACGATTTGAATATACTAGAGTGTGGTGTAGCACTGTATATTTTTATGTTTAGATTACTGTTTATAAGTCCCTTTTTTGCTATATCATAATTTTGTTTTTCTCCAACCCATTGTCTGGCAATAGCCAAGTTAACCATATTAGAAACCGTAGCACCACTAACGAGTGTGCCATTAAAGTCACTAGAGAGTCCAAACATAGATATAGACTGCTCAATGACTTCATTTTCTAGGACATTAGTAACATCGGTAAGTGGACTGCATTGATCATATAGGGAGGTAAGCCAATCGCCCAAAAGAGCAGCAGGTGTGGCACCTCCTATTATAAAACCATAATAGTTAGGACCTGTAGTAGCTGATATTTTATTGCCATATTTATGTTTGAATAGCGAAAAAGCTTTCTCTATACCTACACCTTTAGATATATCACTTACTGTAAATTCATCGGTAACTTTTATATTCGGGGCAATATTATCAATATTACTGACAAACTGTTCTGATTCATTTTTTAATAATTCTAAACCTATTTTATATTCGTTTTTATGCATCTCAAAAATTAAAATTATATTTGATTTCTCATTTGTGAAATTAGCTATATTTTATGAATTAATCTTATTTATATATCCTCTTTTGTT
>JABSPL010000123.1 GCA_013215105.1 Flavobacteriaceae bacterium | reverse complement strand
TATCAGCAGCGTTTAGATAAAAAGTATACAGACTACAAAAGACAACAAAAACTATACGATAGTGGAGTTATAGCCAAAATGGAGCTAGAAAATAGCGAGTTTGATTATGATTTGGCAAAAAACAACCTACAGCAGTTCGTAAAACAACAGCAGAGCAATTGGCAACTGACCATAACAGAGCTAGAAAACAAATACCAAGACTTAAAATCGAGCAGCAAGCAGCTGCAACAAAACAGTAAAAACTATATACTAAAAGCTACCGCTAGTGGAACTTTACTCAATGTAAAAGGTCTACAAGTGGGCGGATTTCTGCAAGCAGGTTTCCAGTTTGGCGAAATATCTCCTTCGGGAAAGCTGTTGGTAGAGTGTTATGTCCTTCCCTTAGATATAGGTCTGCTAAAACTTGGCGATACCTGCAATTTTCAGATAGATGCCTTTAACTATAACCGCTGGGGACTGGCTACAGGGCAGATAATAGAGATATCGGAAGATGTGGAAATGATGGAAAACAAACCCGTATTTAAAGTAAGATGCGAGATAGATCAGCAATATCTGCAATTAAAAAACGGTTTTAAAGGCAATCTGATAAAAGGAATGACCCTAAACGCTCGTTTTACCCTAGCTAATCGCAGTCTATACCAATTATTATACGATAAAATGGACGATTGGCTTAATCCTAATAACAAAAAACAATAATGGCTAAAATAAATATAAAACAACACGATATAACCGATTGTGGGGCGGCTTGCCTTGCGTCTATATCTGCATATTACAAGCTAGAGCTACCATTAGCCAGAATAAGACAATACGCAGGCACCGACAAAAAGGGAACTAATATGCTAGGGCTAGTAAAAGCAGCCGAAAAGTTAGGTTTCGAAGCCAAAGGGGTAAAAGGAGACTGGGATAGCCTCAGCAAAATACCCAAACCAGCCATAGCTCATATAATAGTCAAAGAGGTACTACATCACTACGTTGTGATATACGAGGTAGGCAAAGACTTCGTGAAAATAATGGATCCTGCCGATGGAAAGATGTATAAAAAAACCAAAGAAGAGTTTATGAAGCAGTGGACTAATGTACTAGTAATATTACTGCCCGACGAAAAAATATTCGTAAAACGAAACGAAAAAGTATCGGTTATGAAAAGGTTTTGGTTCTTGCTAAAACCTCATAAAATGGTATTACTGCAAGCCTTGGTAGGTGCTGTGGTTTATACTCTGTTGGGATTTTCTACGGCTATTTATGTACAAAAAATAACCGATTATGTATTAATAGGCGGCGACCTCAGGTTATTGAAGCTATTGAGTATAATTATGATAATACTTTTGCTTTTTCAGACCGTTATAGGGGTTTTTAAAGATATATTTCTGATAAAATCGGGGCAGCAGATAGACTCTAGACTGATATTGGGTTATTATAAACACTTACTAAAGCTACCGCAGACTTTCTTCGATACTATGCGAGTAGGGGAGATAATATCGAGAATAAGCGATGCCGTAAAAATACGTAATTTCATTAATGGAGTATCGCTAAACCTAACCGTAAACGTACTTATTCTTATATTTTCGTTTGCCATTATGTTTAGTTATTATTGGAAGCTGGCAGTTATCATGTTACTGGTAATTCCTTTGTTTTTGATTATTTATTTTATAATAAACAAGCTAAACAAAATAGTCGAACGTAGTATAATGGAGAAATCGGCAGAGTTGGAAAGTCAGTTGGTAGAGTCTTTAAATTCTATAGGAACCATAAAAAGATTTGGTTTGGAGAGTTTTGCCAATATAAAGACCGAAACCAGATTTATATCATTACTCAAAACAGGATATATATCGGCAAAGAACAGTATTTTTTCAGGCACTAGTTCAGGTTTTATCAGTCAATTGTTTACTATTATATTGCTATGGGCAGGTGCTGGTTATGTAATAGATAGGCAGATAACTCCAGGGGAATTGATGTCGTTTTATGCTATAATTGGTTATTTTACCAGTCCTATAGCTAGTCTGATAGGTGCTAACAAAGAGATACAAAACGCATTGATAGCTGCCGATAGACTTTTTGAGATTATGGACTTAGAAAGAGAAGACGATGAAAACAAAATAGTCTTTAAAACCGAGCACTTGGGCGATATACTATTCGAAAACGTGGCTTTTCGTTATGGAACGCGTACCGAGGTATTCGAAGATTTTAATCTGAACATAAAAAAAGGCGAAATAACCGCTATGGTAGGGGAGAGTGGCTCAGGGAAAACGACCTTGATATCTCTTTTGCAAAATATTTACCCTATACAAGGCGGAAAGATAAAAATAGGCGATTTGGACCTGAAATATGTAGACTACAAAAGCCTCAGAGAGCTGATAAGCGTAGTGCCTCAGCAAATAGATCTGTTCTCGGGAAATGTGATAGACAATATAGCTGTTGGGGAGTTTGAACCCGATATGGAAAAGGTAATAGAGATAAGTAAAAGTATAGGAATACTAGAGTTTATAGAATCGTTGCCTAATGGATTTAAC
>JABSPL010000122.1 GCA_013215105.1 Flavobacteriaceae bacterium | reverse complement strand
TAACTGATGAGAGAATTAAGGAAATAGAAACTAAATTAAATGAAAGACCAAGAAAAAGATATAACTTTGCTACACCAATAGAGAAAATGGAAGAATTATTGTTTAACCAAGAAAGTTGCATTTAAAGGTTGAATTCTGCTTTATTTAGATTTAACATCTTTCTAAATAAACAATATTTTATTCTTGAGTGCTTGTATTTTTTAACATAGGGACAAACCTACAATCTATAAGTTCTTCCTTGGAGAATTCTTTAGTTCCATTTCTCGTATACAAAGTCATTATTTGCTCTGTTTTACCTAAAGGAATAATCAACTTCCCTCCTATTTTCAACTGAGCTAACAGCTTTTTAGGTAAATGTTCTGCTCCTGCAGTAACTATTATTTTATCGAAAGGAGCTTCTTCTTCCATGCCTATATACCCATCTCCAAATATTATTTTCTCGGGAGTATATCCTAGTTTTGGTAAAAGATTTTTAGCTTTCAAATACAAGGTTTTCTGTCTTTCTATAGTAAAAACTCTTGCTCCTAATTCTAGCAATACAGCTGTCTGATAACCCGAACCTGTACCTATTTCTAATATTTTTTCTTTAGGTTTTATTTCTAATCTTTCACTCTGATAAGCAACTATAAAAGGCTGAGAAATAGTTTGGTCAGACTGTATAGGAAATGCGTTATCTTGATAAGCAAAATTTTCAAAACTAGAATCCAAAAAGAGATGTCTAGGTATAGAAGCAATTGCATCTAATACTTTCTTATCTTTTATCCCTTTTTCTACGAGTATTTTTACTAGTTTATTCCTATTACCTTGATGTTTATGATTATCTACCATTATTAATCGTTAGTATGTAAAGCCTCATTAAGAGATATAGCTTTATTGTTAGGTTTAGCAACTAACTTCCCTTTTTGACTATCATTATAATACAGAATATTCTCTACGCCATCCAATTCGATACCTTTCACTATATTTTCACCTTTATTTACTAATTCGTTTTTTATATTTATAGGTTCGTTGTCCTTATTATATAAACTTATTTTAGCAGCAGCTGTCACATAAGTTCCTGCAGCTATAGTACAGCCGTAACCTAAAGAAATACCAGTACCTGCATTAGCTCCTATCAAACATTTTTCACCTATAGAAATCACGTTATTATTACCACCCGAAAGAGTTCCCATTATAGATGCTCCTCCACCTATATCAGTATTTTTATCTACCACAACACCTGCTGATATTCGACCTTCGACCATTGCATTACCCAAAGTACCTGCATTGAAGTTAATATAACCTGCAGGCATCACCGTAGTACCCGAAGCCAAATGAGCTCCTAGTCTTACTTGTGATCCTGAAGCTATTCTCACTCCTTTAGGCACATGATAATTGACCATATACGGGAATTTATCCAAGTGAGAAACCACTATATTTTCTCCTTTAAGTATAGCTTTTATTTGTTCTGCTTTTAAGTCTTCGGGCAATATAGGTCCCTGGTTAGTCCATGCTATATTTTCTAATTTACCAAAAACACCATCTATATTTATATCGTGTGGCTTAACTTTTAATTGAGATAAAGCTTGTAGCTTAAAATATGCTTCTTCACTATTCTCTACTCCTTTACTATAATCAAACAAAAAGTACACTATAATATCTATATTCTGATAAGAATTAGTCTTATTATAATTATTATTAATACTTTCTATCACTTGTAAATTCTCATGCTTTTCTACTTCGTGATGAAAAGCTTCAAACTTACTGTATATTTCAGATATATGCTTATTATCTAAAGTAGTAAAACCATTTTCAGAACTGCCATATTCACTTATTTCTAGTAAAATAGCTGCTGTTTTATCTGAATCATTCCAATTAACTACAGGATAATTTACATCTAGTGTTTTACCTTTAACAGACCTTCTTATTCCTATACCAAAGGCTATAGGTTTTTTATAATTTTCTTTATTAGTAATACTTTCTACGTATTTTAAAAATTTAGCTTTCATCTATTATATATAAAATATTTATTCTGAATTATCTTCTTCTCTATCGGTGTTTACATAGTCATCTATGTCTCTTCTATCTTTCTTGGTTGGTCTACCAGTCCCTTTATTCCTATAATAATCCTTAGAATATTTTAAGAATTCTTGATTTTCAAAAGCTTCTTTAGGAGTCAAATCTTTACGATGATCATCTACTAGTTTGGCTCCTAATCTGCTTTTGGGCAATACTAATATTTGTAATTCGTATTGTATCTGATTTTTGTAAATAGACAATTTATCCCCTACAAACACATCTTTCGATGCTTTCACTTTTACTCCATTTAGTTTTACCTGACCTTTTTTACAAGCATCAGTGGCTATACTTCTGGTTTTATAATAACGAGTAAACCAAGCAAATTTATCTATTCTCATAATTATTAATCAAATTTAGCATCAGACAATTCTCCCCATTTGTGCTGAACTCTCATAACTTGCTCTATCACGTCTCTTACACAACCATCGCCTCCTTTTTTGTGCGATATATATTTGGATATCGATTTTATTTCGACAGCCGCATCGTTAGGACAAGTAGGCAGACCTATTAATTTCATTATAGGTTTATCAGGTATATCATCGCCCATATATAGTACTTCTTCGGGCTTTAATTCATATATTTCCATATATTCTTCAAAAGAATCTATCTTATTATGAGCACCCATATATATATCGGTTATACCCAAACCTTGTAGTCTTATTTTGACTCCATTGTTTTTACCTCCCGAAATAATACAAATATTATAACCTTTATCTATAGCTGCCTTTATAGCATAACCGTCTTTTATATTCATATTGCGTATCATCTCTCCATTTGTCATTATTCGGACGATACCATCTGTTAACACCCCGTCTACATCTAAAATGAAAGTAGATATACCATTCATCAATTCTTTATAGCTTTTCTCCATTTATTATAGAATTAGTTATTATTTTATATATTTCTTTATTATTACCACTTAATTGCTCTATATGTTTTTCAATAGTTACAGTATCTTTTCTTGAAGCTGGTCCTGTTTGAGAAACTTTTGCAGACATTTTCTTAACCTTATTAATAGTTTCATCCATTAGTGGATGTAAAATCTCGAAAGGTATATCATTTTCATCACATATATCCTGCCCTATTTTAAAAATATGATTAGTGAAATTATTTACAAAAACAGCAGCCAAATGCATTTTACTTCTTTGTTCACTATTTATACTATAAACATTAGCTCCTATATATTCACCTAATCTATATAAAACATCGTAGTCTTTTTTATTCTCAGCTTCTATACATATAGGTATGTTTTCAAAACTAAAAGATTTATTTTCTTTACTTATAGATTGTAAAGGATAAAAAACACCTTTTCTATAATCCGTTTTTATATCTTTTATAGACAAATTACCCGAAGTATGAACTATCAAAGAGTTCTTAAAACTAATTTTAGAACTAAATTCGCTAACACTACTATCTTTTATAGCTAATATATAAATATCTACCTCTTTTATATCCACTATATTATATACTATAGGTATTCCTAAAAAGTGAGAACCTCTATCACTTTTAGAATAAACTTGCTTTATATTTATATTTTTTACTTCTTTAAAGCTATTAATAAGATGAAAAGCTACGTTACCACAGCCTATAATTACGATATTTAACATAGTAGCAAAACTAATAAAACATATTTAATATTAGCTAAACTTTGTGAAATACTAATCATTTTTTATTTTATTTTTATTTATCAAAAAAAAATAAAATAAAAATTGTTTTATAATAAATTTATCCTATATTTGAATAAATGAAAAAGACAAATTTTAGAGTTTTTCACCGCTATAGAAAACTCTAAACAACAACAAAAACGCTATGATTAATTTTAAAATTGCTACATCTAAATCAGAATTACTTAAAGTATTTAATCTCAGATACTTAATTTATTTTAAAAAAATGGGAGGAGAATTTAATGGCTTAAACCATAATAATGAAACTCTTCGAGACGAATTAGACGATTCTTCATCTATTAATATAATATCCGAAAGCTCTAAAAAAAACATACTTGGAACTATTAGAGTGAATATGTACTCTAACAATAATAATATACCTGATTTTTTTAAATCTAACTTTGAAGTAAATACTTTTTTGAAACAAGGATATAAATCTTTCATATATATTTCTTTTCCTTGTATTCATGAAGACTACGAAGAGACTTCTCTCATAAAAACATTGATAAAAAGAACTATTAAATTTTCTTTAGAAAACAAGAACTCTTTAATTATTTTAAATTCTAGAGATTACTTGGTTCCTTTTTGGGAAAAATTTGGCTTTAAGAAATATAAAAAAGCTTTTACTACTGAAACTTTTGAAAAAATAAGCAACCCTATGTACATACAATTAGATGATGAAAAAATAAGAAGTAACGAAAAAAGCGCGTTTTATAACCAAGTTAACAAACAAGCGATATAACAATATAAACTTTTTCTGCTATGGAAAAGAATATTACACTACTAGCCCTGATAACTGTATTTTGTTGGGTTTTTACTTTAATCTATAAGGTTAGTAGTGTTTTTTTTAATGAAATAAAATAATTACAATTACTAGTGTCCTCTAAAAAAGCTTCAATTATCGGAGCTTTTTTTTTGTGTAATCGCTTCAGTCGACCAAAACATCTTAAATTATGGACAAAAGAACATGTTTTATCGGACAGCCAATCTTAGTACTATAATTATTTTGCTAGATAAAAGTGAAATAGATCAAACAACTATAAAAAGTAAGTCTAACCAAGAGGAAAACTTATTTTTCTAAAAGTCATTTATCATTCCATCATATTGGGATAGTAGAGTTTTTTTATATTTTCGGCTCTTATAGAGACATATATAATGTATTTGTAAATAGACATTATGTATATCAATATTAAAACCCAAGATAAAAGTGATGGTAAAAAAACAAGAAACAGAAGTTCGTTAAGGTACTATTTCATATAATTACGAAATGGCCTTAATAGAAAAACAAGAGTGAAAGCACTCTGTTTTTCTACTAGTTTTATAATACCATCCTAAGTTTACATAGTAGTATATTTAAAAATTTAACTGGCATAATACCATTTATGATTATACCTGTCGCATAAAAATAGTTTGTTTTATACTTTTGTTTTAAAAAAGCTACCTAACTCTACCGTAATAAACTAAGTCAACTAACTTTCCTGATGAAGTTTTATAGTCATTCCGTATAACACCTTCTTTTTCGAAACCATTTTTTTCGGCTATTTTTATAGCATAAATATTGTTTTTATGAGTTCTCATATACAGTTTGTTTAGCTTGTATTTGTCGAAACAAAAATCGGTAAACATAGTAACCGATTTCCTCATAATCCCCTTTCCTGAGTATTTTAGGTCTATATAAGCTCCAAATTCGGCTTTAGGAACAGACCAATCTATATTTTTAAGATCCAAAAAACCTATAATAGTATCATTTGTATCATCAATTATAACATATGGAAAGTAACTTCTCTCTTCAGACTTTTGGACTATTTCAGCTACAAATAGTTTTGTATCCTTAAAGGTCTTAGTTTTAGAGACAGTACCCGTAAAAAAGTCGTCTAACCTCTCCCTATTATTTACCACCAACTGATAATAAGAAAACAAATCTCTGTTTCTTAAAAGCCTTATACTGTAATTATCAAATTTCATAACATTTTTTTTTTAAAGAAACTCTTTATCGAAAGCCAAAGGTAATAAATTTAAAAGAGAATTGGTTTTAAGTACTTTACCAGTTTCTCCCATTAATAATATTTCCATGTTTTTATTTTGTTTTATCTCATATTCTGATAGAGTTTGCCTACAAGCACCACAAGGAGCTAAAGGTTGATCAACAGGGTTTTTGAGGGAACTTGCTGATATACATAATTTAGTTATTTTAGCCTCAGGATATTTTACCCCTGCTGTCCATATAGCAACTCTCTCGGCACACATCCCTGAAGGGTAGGCTGCATTTTCTTGGTTTGCACCTACTATTATCTCTCCGTTGTCTAGTAACAATGCAGCTCCTACTTTAAATTCTGAATAGGGAGCATAAGCTTGCTTGGTAGCCAACACAGCCAAGTCCATTAATTTTCGGTCTTCAATGTTTAGTTCTTCTATATCATTATATTCTTGTACCTCGAAACTAATATTCTTTGTTATCATTTATATTTTTAAAATTATTATTCATATATATCCCCCAATTCAAAGGTAAGGGTAAACCTAAACGTGTTCTCCAAAGGGTTTATAGCATCTGTTTTACTTATCAGATAAGACATATCAACAGTTGCTATATCGGTTTTAAAACCTATTCCCAAACTCATAAAATCTTTATTACCATTAAGATCCGATTCTTTAAATAAACCAGTTCTCATTATAAAAGCTTTGTTGTAAATATATTCCAATCCTACAGCCCAGGTAGTCTCTTCCATTTCTCCTTTGAAACCATTAGGAGAGTCCGAAAAAGATTGGAATACACCCTCTAGCCAACTTACATCGTCATCCTTTCCTTTTATTACAAGCTCTTGGCTGTCTCTTATAGGTGGGCTAGGTACTAGTAGTTTGGTAAACCCTGTATTTACTATCAAGGTACTTTTGGGGTCTAGTATAAATTCAAAACCAGAACCTATTTTTAGGCTTGTAGGCATAAACTCTTCCTGCCCTAGACCATAAGAAACTTTAGGCCCTAAGTTACTTAGGTTATATCCAAAACGAAAAACACCATTAAAAGTACCATAGTTTTTCTCTTCAGACTGATAAAAACCCGATATATCAACAGCAAAAGTACTTATTTCTTTAGAGTTAATGTCTTCAGCTAGATTAGAGTTTAGGTTAGAGTATATATAGCGCATAGTTACTGCTATCGACATTTTGGTACTAAGTTTCATTGCATAGCTAAAATCAAAAGCTAGTTCGTTAGGGTTTCTTATACCTATCTCTACTGGTTTACCGTCAACCTCTATGGTCTCTTGTGTTTCTCCCAAAGAAAAATATTTGAAATTAAGCCCCATAGAACCTCTTTCGTTTATTCGTTTTATATAAGATCCTCCTCCTACAAACACATCTCCTATATAGTTTTTGAGCCAAGGAGTGTAAAAAATAGCAATAGTAGTGGTCGAATGTTGAAAAACACTCTTAGCTGGGTTATGAAACAACGATGCAGCATCGGCAGAAGTGGTAACGCCAATATCCCCCATAGCAGCGGCTCTAGCATCGGGTGTAACTTTTAGGAAGTCTACTGTTGTCTTTATTATCTCAGCCTCTGTTGTTTGACCAAAAGATAATTCTGAAATAAACAACAGCATCAATGATAAGGCTATTATTTTTTTTAACTTCATTACTTGTAGTAATTTTTACTATATAAAAAACGAAAAATAGTGATTTTTTTTAATCTTAAACCATAATTTATGAAATAATATATATGATTATACTAATATTACACATAACGTCTTAAATGCTAAATTATTGTGTTTCTTTTGTTTTTTTTGATATTTATAGGCATCTAAACTTTTGTAGTGTTTTGTAAATATTAAAACCTAGAATATTGAGTGTTCTAAACAAAAAAAACAGGCAACAAAGAGTATTACCCCATTATTTGCCTGCTTTATACAATACTTTTAATATATATTACTACCTCTTATATTTCTCAGTATATTTCTTCCACAATTTGGTCTGATGAGTCTCTAAACTTATTTTTCGGCCTTGTACAAAACTATGTTCTATATTGTTGGTCATCATGTCTAGAGCATCACCAGTCGATATGAACAGGGTAGCGTCTTTACCTACCTCCAAAGAACCTACTTTGTTGTCTATACCAAGTATTTTGGCAGCATTAAGGGTTATAAGGCTTAGAGCTTGCTCTTTACTAAGTCCATAAGCAGCGTGAGTACCTGCGTAAAACGGTAAGTTTCGGCTATTCATTCTTTCCATTCCTCCTTGAGTACCTATAGATATCATTACTCCTTTATCCATTAGTTTTTTGGCCAGAGTAAAAGGGTAATCGTAAGCTTGTTCTTGGCTATCTGGCATTCTGTGAGATCTATCTAATATAACAGGTATATTGTTTTCGACTAATATATCAGCTATTTTGTCAGCAGCATTAGCGTTAACCATAACTATATTGGTAACTTTCATTTCTTTGGCAAATGCTATAGCATCTCTCATTTCTTTTTCGGCATTAGCATGTATAAATACGGTTTTTTTACCGTTAAATACGCCTTCCATTCCTTCTAAAGGTAAGTTTCTAGGAGTTTTGTTGCTATTAGAGTAAGCTTTAGCTTTAGTAAAATAATCATTTAGATCAGCTATTTGCTCTGCGTACTTCTTGTTTTTGCTAAAAGATCTAGTTTTCCAAGTGTAAGAATAAGAGTTTGGCCAGTTAAGGTGTATACCTCCATCAGTTTTTATACTTGCATCTTCCCAGTTCCAAGCATCTAGTTGTACTACCGAAGAAGTACCAGATATTACACCACCTCTAGGAGTTATTTGTGCCATAAGTACCCCGTTAGGCCTCATGGTTTCTGTAACTTTCGATTCGGCATTATATGCTATTATACTTCTTATGTGAGGAAGCATAGTTCCTGTTTCGTCCTGATCGATAGTTGCTTTTACGGCATCTATTTCTCCCAGACCTAAGGTAGTATTACAAGCTATAAAGCCTGGATATACATCTTTCCCTTTGGCATCTATAACTATAGAGTTGTCGTCAGTATTGTTATCGTTAGCTCCTACAAAAGTTATTTTACCATTGGTAAAAACAATTTTAGAGTTTTCTATAATATCACCGTTACCAATATGAGCTGTAGCTCCTACTATAGTATAGGTTTTGTCTTGCTTTGCAGCAGGTGTTTGAGCATTAATACTAGTAAAAACCAATATTGCTAAAAGTATTTTTATATATTTCATATCTATCTTATTAATATTGTTCTTCAGTATCGCAGTGGAAGTTTATTTCCTTCTTCTTAGTAGGTTTTTGAGTTTCTTTACCCTTGTTTTTCTCTGCTAGCATCATTTGTACTAGAGTATTTCTATCTTTCTCTATTTCTTTTCTTAGTAATTTATCAGTTTCTATATCGAAGTAGATTATACCATCTACCATAGTTTTTTCTGCTTTAGCATATATAGACATAGGATTGTTGTTCCAAAGAACCAAATCAGCATCTTTACCAATAGTTATAGAACCAACTCTTTTGTCTATGTGCAATAATTTAGCAGGGTTAAGAGTTACAAACTTCCAAGCATCATCAGCAGATACACCACCGTACTTAACTGTTTTAGCAGCTTCTTGATTTAGTCTTCTCATCATCTCTCTATCGTCAGAGTTTATAGATACAGTTATTCCTTGTTCGTGCATTATAGCCGCATTGTAAGGAATAGCGTCGTTTACTTCATACTTGTATGCCCACCAGTCCGAGAATGTAGAAGCACCAACACCGTGTTCTTTCATTTTGTCAGCTACTTTATAACCTTCTAGTATATGTGTAAATGTATTGATATTGAAACCAAATTTTTCAGCAACTTTCATTATCATATTTATTTCACTTTGTACATAAGAGTGACAAGTTATAAATCTTTCTTTGTTTATTATCTGAGAAAGAACCTCCATCTCTAGGTCTTTTCTGTAAGGAACACCGCTTTTCTTTATAATATCATATTCTTTAGCTCTCTGGAAATAGTCAGTATAAACTTGCTCTACACCCATACGAGTTTGAGGAAATCTCACTCCATTTCGGCTTCTAGATTGCTTTACGTTTTCTCCTAGTGCAAATTTGATGAATTTATCATTTCCTTTGAATAGTAGTCCGTCAGCATTTTCTCCCCATTTAAGTTTTATAAGAGCCGATTGCCCACCTATAGGGTTAGCAGAACCGTGAAGAATCTGTATAGTTGTAACACCACCAGCTAATGCTCGGTATATGTTTATATCGTCAGGATTTATAACGTCTTCTATACTTACCTCAGCAGTAGAGTTATGCCCTCCTTCGTTTACAGCACTTGTAGCTATGTGCGAATGCTCATCTATAATACCAGCAGTTAGGTATTTCCCTGTAGCATCTATCACTTTAGCTCTTTTAGCTTTTAGGCTTTTACCTATTTTAACTATTTTACCGTCTTTGACCAAAACATCAGTATTTTCTAATATACCTTGATTGTCACCAGTCCATACCGTAGCATTTTTAAACAAAGTAGTTTCTTGCTTAGGCATTTCTTTAAATCCGTAAGGTAAGTTAGGGAAAGTAACAGGGAACAAAGTAGTTTTAGCTATAGCCTTATCTTTTTTATCTTTACTCACGAAGTCTTCTTTCTTAGTAGCTGACCAAGTAGACTCAGCACCTTTGGTATCGACAATCTTACCTTTTATAGAACTAGGATTACTAGAGCTGATCAAAGAATATATTCTAAAAGGATTAGAAGCTCCTTTAAGAGTATAAGTTATACCTAACCAGTTGTCTTTGTATTGTATTTTACCTTTTAGTTTATCTTCTCCTTGTTTTAGAGCTATAGATAATTTACTTATTTCTCCTTTTATTTCTAAGTTAAAAGTAATGTCGTTGTGGTTAAACTCGTATTTACCTCTTATGTCTTTTATATTAGAGTTGTTTATTACGTGTTTGTCTCCTTGTATCCAGTTGTCGTATAAGATAGTTTTTTTGTCAAACAATTCTCCTGAGCACACTAAGAAGTTAGCTAGTTTACCTTTTTCCAAAGAACCTATAAGGTTACTTTTGTTAAGTATTTGAGCAGGAACAGAAGTAAGAGCATCAAGAGCAGTCTTTTTGTCAAGACCTCTTTCTATAGCTATTCTCATGTTTTTGATCAGGTCGCTAACTTTCTTAAGACCATTGCTAGTCACTGCGAATTTCATATTATTATCAGATAATATACTTAGGTTAGAAGGTTCTTGATTCCATCTTTTAAGGTCAGCAAAATCCACTGTTTTTTCGTCCAAAGGATTGCTAACGTCATAAGCTTTTCTGTAGTTGATAGGTACTATAAGAGTAGAATTAGTATTTTTAAGTTCTTTAGCACTTTCGTAAGCATCTTTGCTAGTAACAAGAGCGTAGTTAAGACCAAATTCTTTAGCTATTTTGTCAGCTCTTAAGGTGTTTAGTTTATTTCCTGAAAAGAAAATTTGAGTTAGGTTTCTATTTTTATTTAAAGCTTCAAGGGCTAAGTCTGTATTTTTGATATTACCTTGTTCGTACCATTTGGCATCTATATAAGTTTGTCTTAGTAAAGATATAGATCCCATTGTAGAGCTAGGGTAAGCTTGGTTCGATTTAGCACTTTTAGAAAAAGACAAATACTGGGCACTTCTGGCGTCTAATATTCTATAGCTATCATTTTTTTGAGTATTAAGACTCACCAATATACCGTTACCTCTTACTATACCATCGGCCTGATGAGTATTTACAACACCATAACCTGATTTTATAAGTTTATCAGCATCTTTTTTGTTGTATTTGAAATGATCTAAAGAATTGTTGTCAGGTCTTATGTGATCGTTCCAGTAGTATCCACTTCTTCCCGCTTCGTATTGGGTAGTATTACCTCTAGGCATTCTTTTGACTTTGCTTATACCAAACTGGCTATATGCATCTATAAAAGAAGGGTAGATATGCTTACCAGCCATGTCTAAGATTACAGTTCCTTTAGGTATTTTAATGTTTTTACCTACACCTATTATTAGTCCATCTTTGACTAATAAGGTAGCTTTTGTTAGCTTAGTTGTTGAGTTTACATTAATTATAGCATTAATGTATGCCGTTGCTTTAGATGTATTAGTTTTTACTCCTTTGTTTTCAGGGAAATATTCCTGTCCGAATGAGAATATACTAACCAAAAAAAACAGTAAAGTTAATTTTTGAGTAATGAGTTTGTTCATAATTTATAATTATTAGTTAATTGAGTGTAATTGCCGAACAATTTACATTTTTTTAACTAATAAATTATAATATAATATGAATAATTGAGTTTTCTTTGACGTATTAAATATAAGTAACTGTGTGTTAGTTTTATTTCTCAGGTTCGAATATAAGAGACACCGAATTTACACAAAACCTTTCTCCTGTTGTGTTTTTAGGTCCGTCTTTGAATACATGCCCAAGGTGACCGTCACATTTGGAGCACACTACCTCTACTCTAGCCATTCCAAAAGAGATGTCTTCTATGTATTTTACTGTTCCTTCTATAGGCTTGTCAAATGCAGGCCATCCGCAGCCAGAGTCGTATTTGTTTATTGATTTGAATAAAGTTTGATTACAGCCAGCACAATAGTAGCTTCCTTTTTCGAAATGCTCGTCGTATTCTCCAGTAAAAGCTCTTTCGGTACCTTTTTCTCTTAATACTCTATATTGCTCGGCTGAAAGTTCTTTTTTCCATTGTTGATCAGTCTTTTCCATAGTTTTTTTATTGTTATTATCTTGTGAATAAATACTATTAGTCGATGCAACTAACAATACAAAAGCAACTAATACGTTCCTTATCATTTTCTTTGTCATTTTGCCTAAAATTTAGTGTTTATTAATTTTATGCAATATAAATTAAAAATAATAGCTTTGTAGTAAATATAAAGTTAATTTAATTACAAAACCCTTCTTGTATTTGTGTTATAGTAGGAGCAGAAACTCCATTGTTAGACATAGTTGAAGTACCTAAAATACTACCTGTAGTAAATATAGTTTTAAATGTACATAGATTATCTAAAGACGTATTGCCTGTAATTATAATATTATCTTCTACTGTGTTTAGGCCATCAAAACTATTAAGGTTAATAAGACTAGTGTTATCAATCAATTTGAATTGATTATACACCTTAGTCATAGAATTAAAATTACCAATATTTGTTAATTTAGGGTTATTCTCTATCCTAAAAGAATCGGGATATGCTTCCTCCATCAGATATCCTACTTTTGTTAAAGCTGTAAAATCGCCTATAGTTGTTAGTTCGGGGTTAGAATAAATACCTAAGTAATGACCTATTTCAGGTATATTAGAGAATCCATCTATAGTTGTTAGCTTGTTGTTACCGAATATTCTTAATGATTTGCCGACTGTTAATAGACTAGTGAAGTTGCCTATAGATTCTAATGCAGTATTGTTATCTATATAAAACAATCCTGTGTTTTGTAGTTTTGTGAAGTTATCTATTCTCTCAAGTGAATAGTTATGAGTAATAGAAAAAGCAGAATCACCACCAATTATATCTACTAAGTTTTGAAAACCTGTCATAGTTCTAAGGCTTATGTTTTTATAGATATTAAGATAATATTTAAGAGTTACTAGATTATTAAAGCCCGATAAACTAAGTAAAGAGTCGTTTTCGGAAATATAAAACCCTCCATCGATTGATGTTAAATTCTGAAAATCTATATAGGTCAAAGAATCATTATTTACTATCTGTATAGCTTTTACTTTGGTAACACCTAAAAAGCTACTAATATTTTCTAACATAGGGTTGTTTAATATCCATATATAGAAAGGTCTTAGCCCTGTGTTTAATTTAGGGAATTCTCCCATGCTAGTAAGTGAATTACAATCTTGAATTTTTAAAAAAGAGGAGCTATTACTTTCACCTATATTTTCTAATAAAGGGAAATCAGGTATGCTGGTAAGTTGGTTGTCTTCGTCAGATATTTCTAAGCCACCTCCTATATTTACTATCATATCTGATATTTTGGAAATATCAGTAATAGGTGTTCCTGCATCTACTGCTGCATCTTTACCTATATATAAATGGCCTGTTATATCGGTGTAGTTAAATGCTTCAACATCTTCCATGTTTTTGATGTATAAGTCTCCTGTATAAGTATTACTCTCTCCTTTATTAGTCTTAAACGAGTAATAGACACCATTATAAGTTTCGCTACCAACTTGAGCAAAGGCTCTAGCATAGTATATAGTGTTCTTATTTAATCCATCTATTGTTACGCCTATATCAGTATTTCCTGTCAGAGATAGTTGGCTAGTAATATCGGTATAATCCCCTAACGAGTCAGTGTAAATTTCAATACCTGAATCTGAAATATCGAAGTCTGATTTTTTTGTAATATTTACAGTAGCTATAGCAGAGGTGAATTTTATATCGCTAAAGGCGATAGCTCCAAAACTAGGGCTCACATCAGCATCGGAAAGGGTTTTAAATTGGGTGTAGTTTTCCTTTTGATCTGGTTCATTCTTATCGTAATATGTTTGATTTCCTACTTTAGCAAAAGCTCTTATATGATATGTAGAATTTTCGTCCAAATTTTTAATAGTAAAACTATTATCTAGATATTTAACTATAAATACTTGGCTAGTAATATCGGTATAATCCCCTAACGAGTCAGTGTAAATTTCAATACCTGAATCTAAAATATCGAAGTCTGATTTTTTTGTAATACTAATATTGACCGTTGCTGATGTTAGGTTTATGTCACTAAAGGCGATAGCTCCAAAACTAGGGCTCACATCAGCATCGGAAAGAGTCGAGAACTCGTTATAATCGCTGTATAAAATATTTTCATTGACTAAAGTTATTGTTTTAGCCAAATACATAGTGTTCTTGGTTAATTCTTCAAAAATTATCCCTTTAGATAATCCTTCTACGCTAATTTTTTTGTTTTTTACTTCGGTATATATATCGTCTTCGAAAGTATATAAGGAAACACTGATTTCAGTAATAGGATAGTCAGTTTTCTCTGTAACATTTGCTGATATTTTTATAGAATTAAGATTGTATTCACTAAATATTATATCATCAAAATCGGGGTATACCTCCGATGTAGACAAGGTGCTAAATTCCATTTCTTCACCATATATATAACCAGTACCATTAACAGAAGCAAAGGTTTTAGCGTAATATAGAGAACCTTGTTCTAAGTTTTCTATTTCGAAGACAGCTTTGTTACTTGTTATATCAACTATCAAATGGTCATCTTCAATAGTTGGCATACCTTGTTTGTTCCAACACAAACCTAACTGGTCATATTCTCTGACCATAGTAGCAAGCATGTCTATTTGTATTGTAACCTTATATATATTCGAAAAAGAATTTTCCTCTGACAATTTAACTTCTATTGTCGAGTTGCTATTACCCTCACTATTAGGTTTTATGCACCCGAATAACAGCCCTAAAAGTAGGACTGTTATAAGTTTATATAAGTGGATTTTATCCAATTTCAACTGCATTTTGTGGGGTTTCTCAATCTTAATGTGTAAAAATCGTTTTTTAATTCCAAAAAAACTAATTTTCACATATTAATTTTAAACTTTTTTGTTAATTTATTTTAATTTTTCAAGTACATATTCTATAAGCAAATCTATAGTTTTTTTGTAATCTTTACTGAATTCACCTAAGGTTCTATTGGCTATTATCGCATTAACGGAACAAGCCTTATGACCTAATAAGCTAGATAATAAATATATGGCCGAAGTTTCCATTTCAAAATTACTTATTCTTATGTTTTTATATTCAAAATTATGTAAAGACTCTATATAGTTAGGGTTGTTTAGTTCCAATCTTAACACTCTACCCTGAGGCCCATAAAAACCGTCACATGTAGCTGTCATTCCTGCATAAACTTTATCGCTTTTTATTTTATCAAACAATCCTTTATCAGCTTTTATTATATAAGCATCTTTGTTTATAGCCGTTTGGTGAATAAATTCTTTACTCAATTCTTGATCTATAACATCTTTACAGTTATAAGATTTATTCAAACCATCTAAACCTACAGAGTACTCCGAAGCTAAAAAACTATCTACAGGCACGTTAGCATCTAAGGCTCCAGAAGTACCTATTCTTACTATTTCAATACTTTTTAAAGTTTTTTTGATTTCTCTGGTTTCAAGGTCTATATTAATCAATGCATCTATTTCGTTAAGCACTATATCTATATTGTCAGGACCTATACCTGTCGATATTACCGTAAGTTTTTTGCCTTTATAAACACCTACACAAGTCTTAAATTCTCTTTTTTGAGTTTCAAATAATATCTCATCAAAGTATTTACTCACCTCAGAAACCCTGTCTTGATCGCCTACCAAAATAACAGTATCTGCTATATGTTCAGGTTTTAGATTAATATGATATATACTACCATCTTCATTCAATATTAACTCTGATTTTGCTATTTCTTTTATCATTTGTTTGGGTTTAATATTATCCTCCTACTCTTTTTACATTATACTTCAACTCTTTAAGTATAAGTATTATTTTATCTCTATAATTACCTTGTATAATTATCTCTCCATCTTTGACAGAACCGCCTACTCCACATTTGGTTTTCAAAACCTTAGCAAGGTTCTTTAAATCTTCATGATTACCTATAAAACCTCTTACTATACTTACAGTTTTACCAGCTCTTCCTTTATTCGAAAACACTGCTTCCAAATTTTGTAATGAAGGTTTTAATGTGTCTATTTCTTCTTCGTTGTCAAATTCAAAATTCTTGTCAGTAGAGAAAACATACCCTAAATCCGAAAAATTATTTGTCTTTTTTGCCATTGTTTTAATTTGCTGATTCTAAAATCAAAAATAAGAATTTTATTTAATAAACATATCAATAACCGACTAAATAGTTTGTTTTTTTTGAAGGGTATTATCTTAAAATATATAATAAGTTCATCATTGATCTATAGCATTGTTTTTAAGTATTTTACAGTATAGAGTATCAGCTTTAGCATATAATGTATTAAATAATTGTGCTATTATTATAAATATGTTTCATATGCTATTGTTTTTTTTGAAATATTAAATGTATTTTTACCTTAAAAAAGACAACCATGCTATTTGAGTATAAAAACATGTTCTATTTATTGTTTCTGCTGATAATCCCTGTAATTATCCATCTTTTTAATTTCAGAAAATACACCAAAGTATTGTTTACCAATGTAGAATTTCTGAAGCAAATAAAAACTAAAAACAGAAAATCTTCGCAAATAAAAAAATATTTAATACTCATAAGTAGATTATTAGCTTTTGTTTTTTTGATTCTCGCTTTTTCTAAACCATATACTTCAGGTGAGATCACTAAATATAGTGATAGTCTTATAATATACTTAGATAACTCTATAAGTATGTCAGTAGAAGAAAATGGAGGTGATTTGTTTGGGGTATATAGGAATAAATTAAAAAAAACATCCGAAAAATACACTAAAATAACATTCTTGACTAATAATAGAACTTATCCCGATTTGACTTATTCTAATTTTATAGAAGTGCTAAAAGAACTCAAATTATCAGGCGCTTCTAATGATTTGACATATATATCTAATAAAATAAAAGAAATAAAAGGTTTTCATAAAATCAGAACATTAATAATCTCTGATTTGCAGAACGTCAAAGAACTACCTAATATTTTGAATAATAAAAATGTATTTATCATTAATAAACTTAATAATGATATAGATAATATTTTAATTAAAAACATTATAGAATACACTTCGCCTGATCAGGGTTTAAACCTGTTTGTAGAAATAGAAAACAAAGGTTCTAAAAAAACTAATATACCTATATCTCTTAAAAATGATGAAGTATTGCTGGCTAAGCAAACCTTCGATATAGACTCAGCAGAGGTCAAGAGTATAAACTTTAAAATAAAAGAATCTCATATAAAAGGTATCGTAAATATAGACTACAGAGATACTTATATTTTTGATAATACTTTTGTTTTTAATAAAAGTGAAAGTAAAAAACAAAATATAGCTGTAATTGGACTTAAAAATTATTTCTTCGACAAATTATACCCTATAAATAGCTTCAATTTGAAATATTATGAAGAAGATATATCTACTGAAAAATTAAACTCTTTAGACCTTCTTATAATAAATGAATTAGAAAATTATAAAGAGTTTTTTGCTGAGAAAATAATGAAATACATTAGTAATAAAGGAGTGGTTGTATATATTCCTTCGATTAATTCTCACAGTTTGTCAGATTATTTGGGAGTTAATTTAGATAAAGGATATATAGAGAATATTAAAATAACCGATATAAATACCAAAAGCGAACTATTAAAAGATGTTTTTAGTTCTGAAGTTGATAATATAGAGTATGTTAAAGTAAATAAATCGTTCAAAATAATAAGTGATAATACTCAGGAAATATTAGGCTTTGACAATGGTTATAGCTTTCTCTCTAAAATGAATAATAATAATTTATATGTGTTTTCGGCTAGTATATCTTCTAGTAATACTGATTTTTATCGTAATGATTTAATTGTTCCTGTTTTTTATAATTTGGCAAATATTAAAAATGAAAAGCCACGGTTATCTTACCAAATAGGAGATAATTATTTTATTAAAATACCAAAAAAGGACGTAAAAAATAATGTCTTGAAAATAAAATATAAAAACAATATATATACTCCAAAACAAAGTATTAATGATAAATTTGTTAATGTGAAATTAGATGGTTTTATTGACGCGCAAGGTTTTTATAGTATTGTAAGTGAATTAAATACAGTTAAAATATTTTCTTGTAATTATCCTTATCAAGAAAGTAGTATAGAGTTTTTAGATACCGAAAGTATAGAAATAAAATCAGTTTTGAACCCTGATTTGGATTATGTTTTGGATAGTGTTAACTCTAAAGTAAAACTTATATCGTATTGGCGTTTATTCTTATCGCTCTGTGTTGTATCTTTGCTATTAGAAATTTTTTTAATAAAGTATTATAAAGTATGAATTTATTAATCAGAAAGGCTAAAGTAATATCTGAAACTAGTGACTATCACAACAAAATAGTTGATCTTATAATAATTGACGGATTTATATCTGAAATAGCTAATAACTTAGAAAATAAAGGTAAATATAAGGAAATCACTTATCCTAACCTGCATATATCTATAGGTTGGTTCGACTCTAGTGTTAGTGTCGGAGAACCAGGTTTTGAAGAAAGAGATACTATAGAAAACACCCTGAACACTGCTGCATATAGCGGTTTTACTGGCGTTGCTATCAATTCTAACAACAATCCGCAGATAGACAATCATACCTCGCTTAGCTATATGACTCAAGCTTGCAAGGCTAACTTGGTTGACACCTTTATTATAGCTGCCTTAACTGTAGGGAGCAAAGGTAAAGAAATGACCGAAATATATGATATGAAAGCCAAAGGAGCTATAGCTTTTGCTGATTATAATAAAGCTATTATCGATGATAATCTGATGAAAATATGCTTGGAATACTCCAAAATGTTCAACGCATTAATATTTGGTTTCTCTCAAAACAACTCTATAGCCAGAGACGGATTGGTCAACGAAGAGTATAATAGTACTAGACTTGGACTCAAAGGAATACCTGCTCTTGCCGAAGAATTACAAATAATGAGAGATTTGTTTTTGTTAGAATACACCGAATCCAGATTACATATCCCGAGTGTTTCTACTAAGAAATCTATAGAATTAATAAGGGAAGCTAAGAAAAAAGGATTAAAAGTTAGTTGTGGTGTTGCTGTAGCTAATCTTTGCTTAAATGACGATTTACTTAATAGTTTCGATAGTAATACCAAAATATTACCACCTCTGAGAACTTCCGAAGACATAAAAGCTCTTATAGAAGCATTAGAAGACGATACAATTGATATAATTCACTCTGATCACAACCCTATTGATATAGAACATAAAAAGATAGAGTATGACAGAGCTCAGTTTGGTTCTATAGGTTTGGAAAGTGCTTTTATCGCTCTCAACAAAAATATAGATTTAAAACTCTTCTTAGATAAAATATCTACTAAACCAAGAGAGTTATTTGGTTTAGAAATACCTGAAATAAACAAAGGTGTTAAAGCTAATATTACTCTTTTTGACCCCGAAGGTGAAAGGATTTTTGATAGAAATGAAATAATGTCAAATTCTGAAAATTCGGTATTCTTAACCGAAAAAGTGAAGGGTAGAGTTTATGGAGTAGTAAATGGGAATAAATCAAAATTAAAAGAAATATAAATGAAAAAATTATCGTTAGAATATGTAGTAAGAAAGCCAAAGATTGACATTAAAAATCCGCCTTTACTTATAATGATACATGGGTATGGAAGTAATGAGAATGATTTGTTTGGTTTTGCAGGAGAGTTAAATGATGATTTGTTAATTATAAGTATAAGAGCTCCTTATACTATGGCTCAAGGTAGTTATTATTGGTACACAATCAATTTTGATGCTAATAATGGTAAATTTACCGACAAAGACGAAGCTAAAGAATCTTTAGGTTTGATTAATACTTTTTTGAACGAAGTGCATGATAATTTTGAGTTCGATAAGCAAAATATTTTCTTTTTAGGCTTTAGCCAAGGAGCTATTTTGAGTCATGCTTTTTCTATAAATAATCCTACCAAAATACAACATGTCTTAGGGCTTAGTGGTTATTTGGATAATTCTTTATTAGATAATCCTGATAAATTGGATTCTAAAATAGATTATTTTGTGTCTCACGGTACTGTTGATCAGGTTTTGCCTGTGGAGGCAGCTAGAGATATTCCTGTTTTTTTGAAAAAGCACAATTTAGATTGCGTTTATAAAGAATACCCTATAGGTCACGGAGTTAACCCTAGTAATTTTAGCGATTTGTCCGCTTGGATAGACCAAAGAGTTTAAGTAAATAAAAAAGGTTGTAACATTATTGAGTTTTATTCGTTTTAATAGAACAATCAATTAAAACATATAATTTTGAAAAAATACAACCTTTTTTTTGTCTTATTCTTGCTAGTTTTAAACTCTAGCTATTCTCAGGATTCCTATAAAGAATTTAAAAAAGAAAACAAGAAATTTTCTGAAGCTTCTATTAGTTTACCTGCATTTGTAATCAATATGTTTATAGATGAGGATGAATTAGATCCTTATTCTAATTTGTTAAAAAAGGTGAGGCATTATAATGTTTTGGTGATTCCTAGTGAAAACAAAAAAACAGTAAAGAGGAATTTATCTAAATTTCTAAAAAAATCATATTTCGAAAAATATATAGATATAAAAGATAAAGGCGATAAAGTATCTTTATATTTTTATGAAAAGAAAGACAAAATAAAGGAAGGTATTATTGTTGTTGATTCTGGTTCTGACTTTGTTCTGATTCACTTAAAGATGAATTTGAAAATAGTTGAGTTCGAAGAAGCTTTGTCGGCTGCTATTGTTAGTAATTAAAATAGCTCGTAAGGGCTAATAAATAATTTTAAAATAAAAACAAAACCCACTCATTTAACTAAAATGAGTGGGTTTTGTTTTTATAAATGTATTTTTTACTAAAAAAGAATATTACTTTCCAAATTGAAATATTCTATAAACTGTATAGAATTCTGTATATCGTTGTGTAACACTCTGTCTTGCTCTATTACAGGCACTTCGGTTCTAAAACTTTTTAGGAATGTACTTATAAATTCAGAAGTATTTTCTAATCCTCTAAACTCCATAGCTTGTGATGCGTTTATAAGCTCTATACCTAATATAGCTTGTATATTATCAACTATTTTAAGGCATTTAGTAGCCGAATTAGCTCCCATACTCACATGATCCTCCTGCCCGTTACTTGACACTATACTATCTATAGAAGCAGGTGTGGCTAACTGTTTGTTTTGACTAGCTATACTGGCAGCCGTGTATTGTGGTATCATAAGCCCCGAGTTTACTCCTGGGTTTTTGACTAAAAAAGCAGGTAAACCTCGTAATCCCGATATTAATTGATAAGTTCTTCTTTCGGAAATACTTCCTAATTCCGACATTGCTATACTCAAATAATCTAAAGCCAAAGCCAAAGGTTGCCCGTGGAAATTACCTCCAGATATTACTTTATCTTCTTCTATAAATATATTAGGGTTGTCGGTTACTGAGTTTATTTCGGTAGTAAATGTTTTCTTTACAAACTCTAGAGTATCCTTAGTTGCTCCGTGTACTTGCGGCATACATCTGAAAGAATAAGGGTCTTGTACGTGTTCTTTTTCTTGTTTTATAAGTTTACTACCTTCCAGAAATTCATTTATCCTCTTAGCTGTTTTTATCTGACCGTTATGAGGGCGTATCAAATGTATCAGACTATCAAAAGGAGAGTCGTTACCGTCGAAACCTTCCAAAGAAATAGTACCTATAAGGTCGGCCATATACGAAAGTTTATATGCTTTTAGTAAGTTATATACTCCATAAGCACTCATAAACTGAGTTCCGTTAAGTAAAGCTAAACCTTCTTTAGATTGTAAGTTTATCTTTGACCAACCTGTTTCCTTTAATAATTGGTCTCCGCTTATTCTGTTGTTGTTGTAAGTGACTTCTCCAAAACCTATAAGAGGTAAAGAAAGATGAGCCAAAGGAGATAAATCACCAGAGGCACCCAAAGAACCTTGAGTATATACTATAGGTAATATATCTGCATTGTACATATCTATAAGTCTCTGTACGGTTACTAGTTGCACTCCCGAATGACCATAGCTCAAAGACTGTATTTTAAGTAAAAGCATCAATTTAACTATTTCGGCAGGTACTTCTTCGCCTGTACCACAAGCATGACTCATCACTAAGTTTTCTTGTAGTTTTTGTAGCTCTTCAGTTTCTATTTTGATATTACAAAGAGACCCAAAACCAGTATTTATACCATAAATTGGTGTTTTATGGGTTTTTATTTTGTTGTCAAGATACTCTCTACACTTTATTATCTTTTGAGAAGATTCTTGGCTTAATGCTAATTTTTTTCCTTGCTCTAGTATATCTTTGATAGTTTCTAATGAAACTAATTTACTATCTATTATATGTTCACTTATCATAAAAATACATCTTTGTTTATGGCAAATCTATGATATTTTTATGAATGTTACATAAAAAAAAGCCTCGTATTGAGGCTTTTTTTTATGAAGTAAATTGTAACACAACTATCTTGTAAATAACATTTCTCTATATTTGACCAAAGGCCATATCTCATCGTCTATCAAAAGCTCTAGTTTGTCGCTGTGGTATCTTATTTTGTCAAAATAAGGCTTTACTTTGTCGCAATACATATGAGCTTTTTCTTCAGTATTTTCGAGCTTGTTAATTTCTTTTCTGGTTTCTATCATAGAGTTTATCATAGAATTGATGCTCTCTATATGTTTAGATATATCTACTATAAGTTTCAATTGCTCCTTTGCTAAAGACTTGTAGTTTTCAGTAAAAATTTCTTTTAAACCTCTCACATTTTCAAGTAATGTGTTTTGATATTGTATAGCAGTAGGTATTACATGATTTCTGGCAATATCACCAAGTACTCTACTTTCTATTTGTAGTCTCATGGTGTATTCTTCTAGCTGTATTTCGTATCGGGCTAATATTTCGGTTTTGTTCATTACTCCCATTTCTTCATATAGACTAATGGTTTTTTCTGATACTTTTGCCTTTAATGCCGTAGGAGTGTTTTTATTGTTACTTAAACCTCTCTTTCCTGCTTCTATCTCCCATTGTTTTCCGTATCCGTTTCCTTCGAAAATTATTCTTTTAGAGTCTTTTATATATTCTCTCAATACATTGAAAATAGCCTCGTCTTTCTTTAAGTCTTTTTCTTCTATTAACTGGTCAACTTCTATTTTGAAATGTTTTAATTGTCTAGACACAGCAGTATTTAATACCGTCATAGAATTGGAGCAGTTTGCGGCTGAACCTACCGCTCTGAATTCAAACTTATTACCCGTAAAAGCAAAAGGAGAGGTTCTGTTCCTGTCGGTGTTATCTAAAAGAATTTCTGGTATTTTACCTACTACATTAAGCTTTAGGTCTGTTTTCTCTTCAGGGCTAAGCTTACCGTTGGTTACTTCTTCTAAGTTCTTTAAAACAGCCGAAAGCTGAGTACCTATAAATGCCGATATTATAGCAGGAGGAGCTTCGTTAGCACCTAACCTATGGTCGTTACCTGCACTAGCTATAGATGCTCTGATTAATTCTTCATTATCGTTTACTGCCTTGAGAGTGTTTATAAAAAACGTCAAAAACTGTAAATTGTTAGTAGGAGTTTTACCAGGAGCTAACAAATTAACTCCTGTACTTGTAGCTAGAGACCAGTTATTATGCTTTCCTGAGCCGTTAACTCCTGCGAATGGTTTTTCGTGTAATAGCACTTTGAATTTATGCTTAGAACCTACTTTCTGCATTACATCCATAAGCAGCGAGTTATGATCAACTGCCTGGTTAGTTTCTTCGTATATAGGTGCTAGCTCAAACTGGTTAGGAGCCACTTCGTTATGTCTTGTTTTTACAGGTATAGCTAGTAACATACATTCTCTTTCTAGGTCTCTCATAAAGTGAAACGCTCTATCAGGTATAGAACCAAAATAATGATCGTCTAATTGTTGTCCTTTTGATGAGCTATGTCCCAAAAGAGTTCTTCCTGTCTGAATTATATCGGGCCTGGCGTTTGCTAAAGCTTCGTCTATAAGAAAGTATTCTTGCTCCCACCCCAAAGAAGCAGATACGCTTTTAATATTCTTATCAAAATATTTACAAACCGCAGTAGCAGTCTCGTCTATAGAGCTAAGAGCTTTTAATAAAGGTGTTTTATAATCTAAAGCTTCACCCGTATACGATACAAATACTGTAGGTATACACAGAGTTTTTTCGTATATAAATGCAGGAGAACTAGGGTCCCAAGCAGTGTATCCTCTAGCCTCGAAGGTGTTTCTGATACCTCCATTAGGAAAACTAGAAGCGTCAGGTTCTTGCTGTACTAACTCACTTCCGCTAAACTTTTCGACCGAACCACCGTCGCCAGTAGTTTCAAAAAAAGAATCATGTTTCTCTGCCGTAGAGCCAGTTAGAGGCTGAAACCAATGAGTATAATGAGTTGCTCCTCGCTCGCTAGACCATGTCTTCATTGCCATAGCTATCTGGTCAGCTATATTTCTGTTTATTTTAGCACCTTTATTGATGGCATCCATTAAGCTTGTATAGGCTTCTTTGGTTAAGTAAGTTTTTATTACTTTGGGGCTTAATACATTCTTTCCGAATAGGTCCGAATTTCTTTCGTTATAGTCTATTTTTTTAGCCTCTCTTCCGAAAGCTTTTTCTATAGCGTTAAATCTTAATGTTGCCATGATAAATATTTTTTTTATTTAAGACAAATATATAAAAGATATTCTTTTTTGAAGGGGGTCTAATGTGTTTTTTATGTTAAATGTTTTGCTACCCCTATTTTTTTGAGGGGTCAAATAGCGCTTAACGTATCTATATATTCTAGATGATAAAAATATTAATATTGATAAAAACTAAAAAGTATTATTTATTAGTAAGAGAGGTACACTCAATTTCTTTAGCTTAGTTCAATGTTTCTTCAAATACAATCTCTTTATTAAATCTTTTTACAATAATATTCATACAACTTTTAATATATAAATATTCTTCAGGAGGGTAAATAGATTTTTTAAAAGAATATTCTCCTTTTATATTTAAAACTCCTTCATATACTTGGTATTTAAGCTTAATAGAGACTAGTTTGTTATCTGTCTCGTAAGGTTTAATATCTTCTGCAAATTTGAATCCTTTAGGTATGTTTATATTTATATCGAACTCATCCCTGTTAGGGTACACGAAGTCTACAGGGTAAGTTCTTTTGTCTTGAATGAGTTTATTGTTGAGTATAGCTAAGTTTAAAAATGGTTTTATAATTAAATTTGCACCTATTCTTTCTATTTCAATCTCTCCTTCTAGTATTATTTGATATGGCTTTACTGCATCATCATAATTGAAAGTGCTAACTTTATCTATTTTGCCTTTTATTAAATCAGAGTATGATTCTTTTATTGATTCAGTATTGTTATAGTACGTATTCCTTTCGTTATAAGCTTTGTATTCATTTGCTCTTCTGTTTATTATGTATTTAGCTTTCAACTCGTCTATATCTAAAGTTATAGATATTTTGTTGTTTTAAATAGATAATATTTCTCTTTTAAGATTTATCCATTTTGTATTATCAATTTCATCTACGACTAACCCTATTCCGTTTATACACCTAATAGGGAGCCTATTGTATGCAAGTACAGAAGAGGTTGCATCTGCCATAAAAGGTGATTCTATATATATTTTAGCTACAACGTAGTTTGTAAAGTGATCAAAAGGATAGCTTGTTTTAATTTTACCATGGTTTCTTGTGCTTAATATAACTGGTTTAGCGTTTATTTCGGCTCTATTGAGCATAGCTATCAGAAACAGGTTTATATCTGCCGAATTACCAATTTTTGTTTTGAAAAACTCCTTAGCTGTCTTAGACGAATATTTAGAATTATACCCATTCCAAGTAAAATTATCCTTAACGTATTTTAATATTTTCTTGCTTTTTTCTTTATCTGTCAATCCGCCAATACTGATGTCATTTTCTAGTATTTTTTTTGATATTTTACTAGAGTTTTTTATGTATTTACCAAATTTCTTGCTTTTTAACAAAGATTTATTAAGCTCAGGCCAAGTAGACATTATATTAGTTGTCACTCCTGAAGGACTATTAAATTTGTGTAACTGAAAATCTATTTTCATTATATAATCATTTATAGAACTTATATATGATTCATCATTTAATGCTGGTATATCTTTCATACCGTATGTGTGAATATAATCATTGAACTTTACACCATAACCTATATTTTCACCAAAAGATTCACTTATATTTCCCCAACGTCTATCAACTTTAGATATAGAAGATTTTTGATAATCAAATTTAGATATACCCTGTGCTATAAAGGAATATTCATAAAAAGGAATCGTGTTGGCGGTATATTGACTGTAAGCAACAGGGATGTCTGATTGAAAAGTCCAATCTGGTAAGTTAAAGTGAAAAGGTGTTTCTAATACATATCTTAGTTCCAATACTGATCCTTTTTGAACATTAGGGAAAACAAATTTTTTCCTCCTCCAGTTTTTATTTATTTTCTCATCATATACATTAGACATATCCAAAACTTGCTTCGATACCTCCCCGTTTATATAATTATACGATATTGCTTCTATCGATTTTACATTTTCTTTTTTACGATTAACATCTACATAATAATCAATAGATATTTCAGCTTTGTGAAACTCTGATTCGTTAAATATCTTTATACGCTTATGCCTTACAAATTCTATATTATAACCTACTTGATCTATATATACAAATTTAGATTCTCCAACATCGAACAAAACAACGGCTCCAGCATCAGGATCTTTTTCGTAAAATTTCATATCTATTTCACTCTGACTTATTTTACCGAACTCACTAGCGAATTCTTGAGAATATAGTAACTGAGCTATTAATAATACAACTACTGATAGTTTCAGTTTCATTTTTTGTTATTTAATATTATTGTTGAGTTTTTCTTTTTGAGCTTTATATCAGATATAAAAGAATATAATCCTTTATATTGGTCGAGACTATATTCTCCAGAATACAACACAAAACTCTCTTTTACTATTATCTTATCTTCCTCTAGTTTATAATTAGCTTTGTAGCTTCCGTATTTACTATCTATTTCAATGTTTTTAGGCAGCTGTACATCATATCTGTTCAAAAAAGACAAGTCATAAACTATATAATTTGAAATATTTATAGGGAAACTTATCCTTACAGGATGAATTCTTTCTTTTGGCTCTTCCAAATCAGGAATATCTATCCCAATAGGTTTAATTATTTTCAGATTACTAATATTTCTAAATTGACTATCGCAAGTACCTTTAAAATTAATTTCCAAATAATTATTATCTCTGTTTATGTCGAGGATATTCCAGCTTGTTAATTTTAATCCATTTATTTCGTGATCCGAAATTATTTTCTCTTCTTGAATCTCTTTACTAGTAGCATTTTTATAATATCTATAATTCTCAAAAGATTCACCTTTTAGTAAATTTGTAGAACTAACATTTCCTTCCCCTGTCTCGTTAAGCTTAAAGTTATAATTATGTTCAACTCTAACATCTTCCAATTTCATTTTAGGAGTTCTTATTAACTTACTATTGTTTTCTTTTACAGATAAAGATAACCTGTCTTGAGTAAACGTTCCTAAGTAATTATAAGGATTGTATTTAGAAGTGTTTTCGAGCCATATAGTGTCTTTAACTATAGGTATATTTAATATTATATGATTGAATTGTTGACTCGGAAATTTAATATTTATATCTGCAACATTACCTCCTGCTTTAATTTTGGTGTAAAAAGATTCTATACCTACGTGTTTTAGCATAGCCTTCATATAAGTAGTTAATGCCTTACAGTCTCCGTATTTATTTTTACAAACATAACTAGCAGGGTAACTCTTCAATCCTCCAAAATCGATACTTACATTTATATATTTGGTGTTGTCTTGCAAATAGTAATATAAAATTTTTATTATTTCTTCTTTATCTGTAATTCCTTTTGTCAAATCATCAACTATTACCTGTTCTGATAATGGAAGTAAATCTGTTTCGTTATTTAACTTACTTTGCCAATTCCCAAAAGATTTCCATGAACCAGTATTCCCTTTGACTCCGTATTTAAACTCTAAAGGAATTACCTTGACAGAAGGAATATATTCTTCCTTATTAAGTGAGAAAATCTCTTCTTTGGCTACTTTAAAAAAAGTAGATTTCCATTTTAATTTTCTAAAATCTGAATCTACAGTTTCCTTGAAATCAAAAAAAACATCCGAATTTATATTTACATCATAATTTATAGGAATCTCTATATCTAAACTGCTATTTAATGTTGCGACAGTAGTATATACGGCAGGATACCAATTCACTACGTAGATGAATTTTTTTTCGACTAATTTATAAGAATATTCAATAGTATATGGATATTCATTCCAATGCAGATCAAATTCTTTGACTAGTTCGTCTTCGTGGAAAGTCCCGTTAGACCTACTATTTCTAGAAGAAATATCTTTCTTTTTGATTCTCCTTACCACGTCTCCCTTGTTGTTTATAATACTAGCCTTTAATAACGTGAATTTTTGAAATAATGAATGATTTACACTTACCTTAGAAAGCCAATTGTCACTTTTATCATTAATTCTGATAGTATAATACCTTTCTGTTGTCTTTCTGTTTCCGTTTATTTTTATTTTAGTAGAATAGTCAAGAACCTGTGAAATACTTGTTTGATATAATAAAATAAAAAAAACTTGTATAATAATATACTTTTTATAAGTACAACTCATTTATGGATTTATATTTTATATTAAATAAGGCGCAAATATAATAATTTAAAATAAAAAACATGATAATATCTGTTTTTTTTAGTCATGCACTATCTCTCATGGTTCATTCATAAGAGAAATTAACTTTTTCTAAAGCTTTTTTTGAATTTGTCATTTTCACTTATAACATATCCTTCTATTCTGTTTAGTTTTAGCTTTACCTCCCTAAATTATAACAATTCTTATTTAGTTATATAGGAAGCAGGAAAGTCTATAGGTGTGCAATGTAGTTACTGTTTATAATTGCAGTGTTAAAGGTGTTATAGAAAGGTCTTCTTCGGTAGGAACTCTGGTAGCTTTTTTGTCTTATTCGGGTAATCTTAATGATTATAACACCAAAGGAAGTGTTACTAGTCATGGTGATACATCAGGGTATTTTATAGCAAGGGGGCTAATAGGCTCTATATCTAGTATAAACAACTTAGGAGCTTATATTGTTTCGGTTTAAGTTATGAACTTAATGGTAATTTGCTATCTTTGAACAGAAATAGTAACGACTCTACAGATAACTCTATAGATAAGTTAGCATATACTTCTAAAACAAACACTAACCAGTTAAGCCATGTGACTGACCATGCGATAGCTGAGACTGGTTTAGACGACATAAAAACACAGTCTACTGATAACCACGTTTATAACAAAACAGGTCAATACGTTATAGATGTATCAGATGGCACCTATGAGGGAGGTGTTAGTTTGATTATTGGTAATAAATGGGAAAGGATTTTTTCTTCTGGAAATCTATTCAAAAATGATTTTAGTAATCTAGTGCAATTTTGGGGATTAGGAGATGGAGCTTCTCTTACCTCTAATATAAGAACTGATATAAGTCTAGATGTATATAAACAATCAAATCCTAATGTACCTGTAAAAATGAAAGATTATACCTTTAAAGTAAATGTGTCTAGTATTAGCAGCGGAATGGGTGTTGATAGATCAAATACTAAAGCTCATGGTCATTTAACTTTTGAATTTGAAGGAGAAAAGGGAGATATACGTCTTCATCCCTTTCAGCCAATAAAAGGTCAAACCTATATAACAAGTACTAATTCGTTAGGGTTATTGTCTTATTCATTTGGAATAAAAAGAAGTGTACAAAATATGTCAATTACTGTGCACTTAATATGGTCTATGGATAATGGTAGTGCTTCAGCTCCTATATCTGGCGCAGTCCTTTATACTCTTGGGAATATTCAAAATGGTGTTGATGAGAATATTTTTAATTTTAAATAGATTTTAATGAAGTTTTTCTATTATTTTTTCGGAATGATGTTGTTTTTTAGTTGTACTAATAATAATTACACTTATGATCCTATAAAAAGTTTAAATAACCATAAGAAAGGTTCTGAATATTACACATATTATTTAATTAGAGGGGATTTAAAATTACTTGATTCTTCAATATATTTTTTAGAGAAATCAATAATGACTAATCGCCAGTGGTCTAGTCCCCTATTAATCGGACAAAATTCTTTTTCTTTTCAAATATAGTGAAAATATCACTAAATTAGCTATCGCAAGACGCTTCCAAAGGTGATTTTTGAACCGATGGTTGCATTTCAGGGTCTCTATGACCCT